>NZ_JBIRWQ010000004.1:404598-581047 GCF_044388125.1 Actinoplanes sp. NPDC020271 | reverse complement strand
GGGGGGGCCCCCCCCCCCCCCCACCCCCCGCCCCCCCCCCCCCCCGCGGGGGGGGGGGGGGGGCCCGGCCCCCCCCCCCGCCCCGCGCCCCCCGCCCCCCCGCCGCCCCCCCCCCCCCCCCCCCCCCCCCCCGCCCCGGCCCCGTTCAGTACGCCGAGCAGCCGGCGATGTCCACGCCGTGCTGGTGCATCCACGCGGTCGGTTCGACCGGGTTCTTGTAGTGCCCCTCGTGCACCTCGAAGTGCAGGTGCGGGCCGGTCGAGTGCCCGGTCGAGCCCTCGTCGCCGATCTGCTGGCCGGCCTGCACGGCCTGCCCCACGGTGACCGCGATGCGGGACAGGTGCCCGTAGTGGGTGAGCCAGCCGTTGCCGTGGTCGATCAGCACGGCGTTGCCGTACCCCTCGGCTTCTCCGGCCCGGATCACGACGCCGGCGCCCGCGGCGAGGATCGGGCTCCCGTCCGGTGCGGCCAGGTCGACGCCGGCGTGCAGGCGGCCCCAGCGCTGCCCGAAGCAGGAGGTGACGCGCGCGGCCGGGTTCGGGTTGACCCAGGCGGCGCCGGTCGCGCCGGGCACGGCCGGCGGGGCGGCCTTCGGGGTGGGCCGGTCTCGCCGTTTCACCGGTTCGGCGGAGTGGACGGCTCCGGTGTCGGCGTCGGTGTCGGGCTCCCAGGGGTACGCCTTGGCGGGCGCCTCGTCATCCGCCGGCGGCACGATCGGCAGCGCGGCCCCGGCGTGCGCGGCGGTGTGCCTGTTCGGGGCGGTGTGGTGTGCGGGGGTGGCTGCGGAGGCGGCGGCCCCGGCGACGCCGATCCCGGTGGCGAGGGTGGCGGTCAGCGCGGTGAGCGAGATCGCGGAGCGGCTGCGGCTGGCGAAGAGGGCCGGGAAGGCCGGGGCCCGGTGCCGGTGGAGGCGTTCCTGGCGGTGCCGCCCGTGCCTGCCCGCGCCCGTTTGCTGCCCCACGCGAGACTCTCCTCCCGACGACCGTGATCAGTGCTGTCACGGTTCTGTCGGCCCCGATGGGGGAGCGCTGAGGGGGTGTGCGGCCGGTCCAACCAGTTTGCTACCGAAACGCGCCGATCATTCAGGAGGAGGCGTCGGCCTTGGCCTGCATCGAGTAGTACGACTCGATCTGGAGCTGGATGTCGACTCCGTGGGCCTTGAGGAAGGTGATCGGGTCGACCGGCTTGCCGGCGACGTGAATCTCCAGGTGCAGGTGCGTCCCGTACGAGTAACCGGTGTTCCCGACTTCACCGATCACCTGGCCGGCCTTGATCGTGTCGCCCTTCTTCACCAGCAGCCGCCGGGAGTGGGCATAGATGATCTCGGTGCCGTCGTCCTGCCGGACGGTGATCGAGTTGCCGTAGCCGCCGTTGTAGCCGGCCGCGGTCACCGTGCCGCCGTGCACCGCCATGTACGGCGTGCCCTCCGGGGCGGCCAGGTCGATGCCGGCGTGCAGCTTGCCGAACCGGACCCCGAACGGGGCGGTGAACTCGTAGTCGTCGAGCGGCAAGGCGTAAGCCTCGGCGGCGACCTGATCGTCGGTCAGTGCGGTGCCGGCCTTGGCGGCGGCGTCCCGGTTCTCACCGCGGGAGGCGCGGCTGGGGTCGGAACGGTTCGCCAGGGCGTCCGTGGCGGCCTGCGACTGCTGTGACTGGTCCAGGCTCTGCAGCACGTCCGGGCTGACGGCCTTGGCGTCGGAGAGGTTGGCGGCGCCGAGGGCGACCACACCGGCTCCGACGAATGCGGAGGTGACGACAGCGGCGTAACGGCTGCGCGGAGGAGTGGGTACGCGGCGGCGGCCGCGATAGCGATCGGGCTCAGACGACAAGCGCTGGCGCACGAACAACCCTCCGTCGACGACATTGCGGCGGCACCCTCGCACCCCGCGTCAAGCGGTTAACGAGTGTTGGCCGGGCGCTCGCTTGGGGATGAACCTGTGCGGGAGCCGTGGCCACGGTAACGAAACGGCTGCCCACTCACAAGTCGCAGCGCCATTTTCGTGACAGTTCCACGCCGGTATTGATCGGCTATTGTCCGAATTGGCTTACTTTCCTTAGGGGCAAATTAGCGACGGTGTGTAATCGCCCATAAAACGGAAAGTAATGTGACCGGAGTAACCATTCCCGGGCCGTGTCCTGGTCGGGGGTGCTACCCGCGGCCGGGCGCCGCGGGTTACCGTTCGTTCAGGTGGACACCGAAGAGGGGTTGGCATGCAAGCACGGATCAGGGTCGTCGTGGCGAAGCCCGGCTTGGACGGGCACGACCGGGGCGCCAAGGTGGTGGCCCGCGCGCTGCGCGACGCGGGTATGGAGGTCGTCTACACCGGGCTGCACCAGACGCCCGAGCAGATCGTCGAGACGGCGATTCAGGAGGATGCCGACGCCATCGGCCTGTCCATCCTGTCCGGCGCGCACATGACGCTGTTCCGCCGGGTGCTGGAACTGCTGGCCGAGCGCGAGGCCGCTGACATCGTGGTATTCGGTGGCGGCATCATTCCGGAGGACGACATCACGGAATTGGAATCACTCGGTGTAGCGAAGGTATTCACGCCCGGTGCGACTACCGCATCCATCATCGAATGGGTCCGCGCCAATGTGGGAAGCCAGGTCGCCTGAGGCATAGGGAAGGGCCGGACGCACCCCTCACACGTCCGGCCCCTCTATGCGCGATGCCCCGCCGCCACCCCTCGACCGACAGGGCATCGGCCGCTTTCTGGTCCGCGTGCCCGTGTAGCAGCCCGCCGACATCACACTCAACGACCCCCTCTCGTCCGGGGTTACGCGCGCCCGCGTGACTTTTTCCGAACACTTCCGGGCGCGTCGAAAGACCCGCCCCGGCAAGCTCTTCTCGCGCAGCCGTCCCGACCGTCCCGGAGCTGCGATTTTGTCCCTCCAGTGTGTGGTCTTGCACACGGTGTACCCGCGAGGGCACGGAGCCCGATTCGATCGCTAGTCTGCGGATGAGGGCCATGAGAAGGATGGCCCGACGATCCTCACGCTGGCGGCGCCACTGCGACGCGCCGCGCACACAACAGGTCGGGACGCAATGGTGCGGCTTGCCGGCGCTTGGCGTCGCGAGCGAAAGGAGACACGTGGACCTGTTCGAGTATCAGGGGCGCGACCTGTTCGAACGGCACGGGCTGCCCGTGCTGGGCGGCGGCGTCGCCGAGACCCCGCAGGAGGCCCGGGCGATCGCCGAGCGCCTCGGTGGCAAGGTCGTCGTCAAGGCGCAGGTCAAGGTCGGCGGCCGCGGTAAGGCCGGCGGCGTCAAGCTGGCCGACGGCGCCGACGAGGCCGAGGCCCGCGCGACCGACATCCTGGGCATGGACATCAAGGGCCACACGGTTCACAAGGTGATGCTGGCCGAGACGGCCGACATCAAGGAGGAGTACTACTTCTCCTACCTGCTGGACCGGGCCAACCGCACGTTCCTCTGCATCGCCAGCGTCGCCGGTGGTATGGAGATCGAGACGGTCGCCGAGACCGACCCGGACCGGGTCGCCAAGGTCGCCATCGACGCCAGCAAGGGCGTGGACGAGGCCAAGGCGCGGGAGATCGTCGCCCTCGCCAAGTTCCCGGCCGACGTCGCCGAGCAGGTCGTCGACATCGCGGTGAAGCTGTGGCAGGCCTTCGTGGCCGAGGACGCGCTGCTGGTCGAGGTCAACCCGCTGGCCAAGGTCGGCGACGGCCGGGTGCTGGCGCTCGACGCCAAGGTCACGCTGGACGAGAACGCCGGCTTCCGGCACCCCGACCACGAGGCGCTCGAGGACAAGTCCGCGGTCGACCCGATCGAGCAGGCGGCCAAGGCCAAGAACCTCAACTACGTCAAGCTCGACGGCGAGGTCGGCATCATCGGCAACGGCGCGGGCCTGGTCATGTCGACCCTGGACGTCGTCGCGTACGCCGGTGAGCGGCACGGCAACGTCAAGCCGGCCAACTTCCTCGACATCGGTGGTGGCGCGAGCGCCCAGGTGATGGCGAACGGCCTGGAGATCGTCCTCGGCGACCCGGCCGTCAAGTCGGTCTTCGTGAACGTCTTCGGCGGCATCACCGCCTGTGACGCGGTGGCCAACGGTATCATCCAGGCCCTCGAGCTGCTCGCCGAGCGCGGCGAGACGGTCACCAAGCCGCTCGTGGTACGCCTCGACGGCAACAACGCCGAGGCCGGCCGCGCCATCCTCGACGGCGCCAACAACCCGCTGGTCACGCGGGTCGACACGATGGACGGAGCGGCAGAGAAGGCCGCCGAGCTCGCGGCTGCGGGGAAGTGAACTAATGGCTATCTGGCTCACCAAGGACTCCAAGGTCATCGTCCAGGGCATCACCGGTGGTGAGGGCTCCAAGCACACCAAGCGGATGCTCGCCGCGGGCACCAACGTGGTCGGCGGCGTGAACCCGCGCAAGGCCGGCACCAAGGTGGACTTCGACGGCACCGAGCTTCCGGTGTTCGCCACGGTCGCCGAGGCGATCAAGGAGACCGGCGCCGACGTGTCGGTCGTCTTCGTCCCACCGGCGTTCACCAAGGCCGCCGTGGTCGAGGCGATCGACGCCGAGATCCCGCTCGCCATCGTGATCACCGAGGGCGTGCCGGTGCAGGACTCGGCGTCGTTCTGGTCCTACAACGTGGCCAAGGGTGAGAAGACCCGGATCATCGGCCCGAACTGCCCCGGCATCGCCTCGCCGGGTGCGTCGAACGCCGGCATCATCCCGGCCGACATCACCCCGCACGGCCGGATCGGCCTGGTCAGCAAGAGCGGCACGCTGACCTACCAGCTCATGTACGAGCTGCGGGAGTTCGGCTTCTCCACCGCCGTCGGCATCGGTGGCGACCCGATCATCGGGACCACGCACATCGACGCGCTGAAGGCGTTCCAGGAGGACCCGGACACCGACGCGATCGTCATGATCGGTGAGATCGGTGGCGACGCCGAGGAGCGGGCGGCCGAGTTCATCAAGGCCAACGTGACCAAGCCGGTCGTCGGCTACATCGCGGGCTTCACCGCCCCGCCCGGCAAGACCATGGGTCACGCCGGCGCGATCATCTCCGGCTCGGCCGGCACCGCCGACGCGAAGAAGGCGGCGCTGGAGGCGGCGGGGGTCAAGGTCGGCAAGACGCCGAGCGAGACCGCCCGGCTCATGCGCGAGATCATGAGCTGACCATCGATTTTCTACGGTCGGCGCGCCGCGGGCCGGGTCGATACGACCCGATCGGCGGCGCGCCGTCGTATCTGCATCGCCGTAAGTGCTCCGGCGTGACAAGGTAGGTCGCGATGCCCAGCACAACCGACCGTCCCGGCGGCTCGGAGGACCCGTTCGCGGTCGCCGAGGCGCTGCAGTCCGTGGTGCGGGACACCGAGGCCCTGCCGGTCCGGGACGAGTCCGCTCCTGACCCGGCGACCAGGGACACCGTCGTCGTCGACGACGAGGTGCTCGGCCGGCGCGAGACGGTCCGGGTGCCGAGCCAGCGCCGTCCTCCGGAACGGCTACGTGGTGCGCCGCTGCCGGTCGCGGTGGCTTTCGCCACGATCTGGGCGGCACTGCTGATCTATCTGCCCGTCACCGCCGCGATGGGGCTGGCCCGCACCCTGGAGGGGCAGGGCGGCCTGGCCGGGGCGGCACACGCCGGGGCGGCCGCTTGGCTGCTCGGTCACGGGGTGCCGATCGGTACGTCGATCGGCCCGCTCGGGCTCGCCCCGCTCCTGCTCACCGCGCTCGTGCTGTGGCGGCTCAACCGGGCCGGGCTGCACGTGACCAGGGCGATCGGCGCGCGGCGCTCGGGCTCGATCGGGTCGGCGCTCCTCGTGGCCGTGTGCATCGGGGCGACGTACGCGGCAATCGGTGCCTTGACCGCCCACCTGACGGATGGTCGCGGCACTCAGGTCTCCACCGCGCGGGCCGCGTCTGATTTTCTGCTGCTCGGGCTGATCGGATCGCTGATCGGCGCGCTGCGCGGCAGTGGCGCCGTCACCACGCTGGCCCGGCGTGTCCCGCCGGCGCTGCGCCACGGCCTGCGGACCGGTCTGGTCGCGGCGTTCCTGATGCTCGGAGCCGGCGCCGCGGTCGGTGGCCTGTCGGTGGCGCTCAGCGGCGGCGACGCCACGAAGATCATCGCCGCGTACCACACCGGGACGGCCGGCCAGGCCGGGATCACGCTGGTCAGTGTGGCCTACGCGGTGAACGCGGCGATTTGGACCACCGCCTACCTGCTCGGGCCGGGTTTCGCGCTCGGCGTCGGGTCGATCGTCTCGGTGACCGAGCTGGCGGTCGGTGACCTGCCCACGCTGCCGCTGCTGGCGGGCCTGCCGAACGGTCCGGCCGGCGCCGGTGGCACGTTGCTGCTGGCGCTTCCGGTGGTCGCCGGGGCTGTCGCCGGCTGGGGCCTCACCCAGCGCTTGCGGTACGGGCGGGCGCACGCCTGGGGCCCGGGCCGCGGTTCCGGGGCGGAGGGTCCGGAGCCGTCCTGGTCGTTGCTGATCGGCGCGGGCCTGCTCGCCGGTCCGGTGACCGGTCTGGTGGTGGGCGTCCTCGCGTGGTGCTCGGGCGGGCCGGTCGGCAGCGGGCGCCTCGCCCAGATCGGGCCGGCCGCCGGTCAGGTCGGGGTGGTCGCCATGGTCGTCGCCGCGATCTCGGTGATCGTCGGTGCGACAGCCGCCCGGGTCTTCAGCACCTCGCGTCGCCCGGCCGGGAGCAAGAGCCGCGCCTCGGTGAACAAAAGCCGCAGATAACCGCCCGATTTCGGTTGCTCCGTGCGGCCCGGATAGGGTGCTCAGGTGACTGACCCCGCGCCCGCCCGCCTGGTCGTCCTGATCTCCGGATCGGGCAGCAACCTGCAAGCTCTTCTCGACGCGGCCACGGATCCGGCCTACGGTGCCGAGGTCGTCGCCGTCGGGGCGGACCGGGACGGCATCGCCGGTCTCGAGATCGCCGCCGCGGCCGGTGTCCCCACGTTCGTCGACTCGGTGAAGGCTTACGAGACCCGCGACGACTGGGATGCCGCGCTCACCGCGCACGTCGCCGCACACCGGCCCGACCTGGTCATCTCGGCCGGTTTCCTCAAGCTGGTCGGCAAGCAGTTCCTGGACGCGTTCGGCGACCGCTACATCAACACGCACAACGCGCTGCTGCCGTCGTTCCCCGGCATCCACGGGCCGCGCGACGCGCTCGCCTACGGCGTGAAGCTGGCCGGCGCGACGCTCTTCTTCGTCGACGCGGGCGTCGACACCGGACCGATCATCGCCCAGGTCAGCGTTCCCGTGCTCGACGACGACACGGAGGAGACGCTGACCGAGCGGATCAAGGTGGCCGAGCGGGCCCAGCTGGTCGACTACGTCGGCCGCCTGGTCCGTGAGGGCTGGACCATTCAGAACAGGAAGGTACGGATCCCGTGACCCAGCGCAGCGAGGGCACCATTCGGCTCAGTCTCAACAGTCATGCCGGCGCGGAGCGAAGCGGAGTGTCGGCATGACCGACCAGGGGTTGCGGCCGATCAAGCGGGCGCTGCTGAGCGTGTGGGACAAGGCCGGCATCGTCGAGCTGGCCCAGGCGCTGCACGCCGCCGGCGTGGAGATCGTTTCGACCGGCTCCACCGCGTCGACCGTGGAGAAGGCCGGTGTCCCGGTGACCCGGGTCGAGGATCTGACCGGCTTCCCGGAGATCCTCAGTGACCGCGTGAAGACCCTGCACCCGAAGGTGCACGCGGGTCTGCTCGCCGACCTGCGGCTCGACAGCCACGCGCAGGAGCTGGCCGAGCACGGCATCGAGCCGTTCGACCTGCTGGTCAGCAGCCTTTACCCGTTCTCCGAGACGGTCGCCTCCGGGGCGAGCGAGGAGGAGTGCATCGCCAAGATCGACATCGGTGGTCCGGCGATGGTCCGCGCCGCGGCGAAGAACCACGCCTCGGTCGCGGTCGTCGTCTCCGCTTCGTCATACCCGTTGATCTTGTCGGCGCTGCAGAGCGGCGGATTCACGCTGGCACAGCGCAAGGTTCTGGCATCCGAAGCGTTCATCAACATCGCGGAGTACGACGTCGCGGTGGCGAACTGGACCGCCTCGACGCTGGTCGAAAGCACGGAGTGGCCGGAATTCGCCGGCCTCGCCCTGAAGAAGCAGAACATTCTGCGGTACGGCGAGAACCCGCATCAGCAGGCCGCCCTGTACACCGATCCGAACGCTCCCGCCGGGCTGGCGCAGGCCGAGCAGCTCAACGGCAAGGAGATGTCCTACAACAACTACGTCGACGCCGACGCCGCCTGGCGCACCGCGAACGATTTCACCGACCCGGCCGTGGCGATCATCAAGCACGCCAACCCGTGCGGCGTGGCGATCGGTGCGGACGTGGCCGAGGCGCACCGCAAGGCGCACGAGTGCGACCCGGTCTCCGCGTTCGGCGGCGTGATCGCCGTCAACCAGGAAGTCACGCTCGAACTGGCCAAGCAGGTCGCGGAGATCTTCACCGAGGTGATCGTGGCGCCGTCGTTCGCGCCCGAGGCCCTCGACGTGCTGCGCGAGAAGAAGAACCTGCGCGTCCTGGTCGCCCCGGCGTGGAACCCGCCGCCCGCGGAGATCCGGCAGGTCGGCGGCGGTGTCCTGGTGCAGCTCTCCGACCGGATCGACGCCGACGGCGACAACCCGGCCAACTGGACGCTCGCGACCGGCGCCCCGGCCTCCGCCGAGGTCCTGCGCGACCTGGCGTTCGCCTGGCGGGCCATCCGCAGCGTGAAGAGCAACGCGATCCTGCTGGCGCACGACGGCGCGACCGTCGGCATCGGCATGGGCCAGGTCAACCGGGTCGACTCGGCGAAGCTGTCGGTCGCCCGGGCCGGGGCCGAGCGGGCGGCGGGCAGCGCGGCCGCCTCCGATGCCTACTTCCCGTTCCCGGACGGGCTGGAGGTGCTGATCGAGGCCGGCGTCAAGGCGGTGGTCCAGCCCGGCGGTTCGATCCGCGACAACCTGGTGATCGAGGCCGCCGAGAAGGCCGGTCTGACGGTCTACTTCACCGGCACCCGCCACTTCTACCACTGAGTCTGATTGCTCCGCTGAGTCTGATTGCTCCGCTGAGTCTGATTACTCCGCTTCGCTCCGCGCACGAAACGCCTTGTAACCGCTGAGGAGTCAGATGATTTTCCGCCACCCGCAAAGCCCGCGGGCGTCGGAAAATCAGCTGGCTCCTCAGCGGCGGCGTTTCGAGAGAATCTCATGAGCCAGCGGGTGGAGCGGCGGTTCTCGGGGGAGGACTGGGCGCTTGCCGAGGAGGAGCGCGTTCACTACGTGGACTGCGTGTTCCATGACGTGGACTGGAGTGAGTCCACGTTCACGGCCTGCACGTTCGAGCGGTGCGAGTTCGGCAACGTCAAGTTCAACGCGGCCACGTTCAAACGCACCGCGATCCTGCAGTCCACGCTGCGCCGCTGCTCGTTCTTCGACGCCACGTTCGACGACTGCAAACTGACCGGCACGACGTTCGACGACTGCGGATTGCGCCCCCTCACCGTGACCGGCGGTGACTGGGGTTTCGTGTCGCTGCGCGGGCACGATCTGTCCGGCATCCGGTTCGGCGCGCTGCGGCTGCGCGAGGCCGATCTGACCGGGGCGGACCTGTCGAAGGCCGACCTGCGGGGCGCGGATCTGTCGAATGTCCGGCTGAAGAACGCCGTACTCAAGGGATCTGATCTCCGGGGTGCCGATCTTGACGGCGCACCGCTGCGCGACGTCGACATCGCCGGCGCGAAGATCGACCTCGCTCAGGCGGCACAGTTCGCCCGTGCCTACGGCGCGATCATCAGCTGACCCCGGGCTCGTGACGCTTATCGGCACGCACGGGCGTCATCGCTGGGATGGTAGAGGGGGATCACCAGTTCGGGGCCGCCCGGCGATCTTCAGCGGGCGGGCAGTACGCTCGTACTGCTAAGCGTGTGTTTCGGGAGAGGAGCGCCGGCCGATGGCGAAAATCAAGGTCAAGAACCCGGTCGTGGAGATCGACGGCGACGAGATGACCCGGATCATCTGGAAGCAGATCCGTGAGCAGCTGATCCTGCCGTACCTCGACGTCAACCTCGAGTACTACGACCTGGGCATTCAGTACCGGGACGAGACCGACGACCAGGTGACGATCGACTCCGCCAACGCCATCAAGCGGCACGGTGTGGGCGTCAAGTGCGCCACCATCACGCCCGACGAGGCGCGGGTGCAGGAGTTCGGCCTGAAGAAGATGTGGCGGTCGCCGAACGGCACGATCCGCAACATCCTCGGCGGCGTCGTCTTCCGCGAGCCGATCATTCTGAGCAACGTACCCCGCCTGGTCCCGAGCTGGACGAAGCCGATCATCATCGGTCGTCACGCCCACGGCGACCAGTACAAGGCGTCGGACTTCGTCGCGCCCGGCAAGGGCAAGATGACCGTCACCTTCACCCCGGAGGACGGTTCCGCGCCGATCGAGATGCACGTGGCCGACTTCCCGGCCGGCGGCGTCGGCATGGCGATGTACAACTTCGACGAGTCGATCCGCGACTTCGCGCGCGCCTCGTTCCGGTACGGTCTGGCCCGCAACTACCCGGTCTACCTGTCGACCAAGAACACGATCCTGAAGGCCTACGACGGCCGCTTCAAGGACCTGTTCGCGGAGATCTTCGAGACCGAGTTCGCGGACCAGTTCAAGGCCGCCGGCATCACCTACGAGCACCGGCTGATCGACGACATGGTCGCGGCCGCGCTCAAGTGGGAGGGTGGCTACGTCTGGGCCTGCAAGAACTACGACGGTGACGTGCAGTCCGACACCGTCGCGCAGGGCTTCGGCTCGCTCGGCCTGATGACCTCGGTCCTGATGACGCCGGACGGGCAGACCGTCGAGGCCGAGGCCGCGCACGGCACTGTCACCCGGCACTACCGGCAGTGGCAGAAGGGCGAGAAGACCTCGACCAACCCGATCGCGTCGATCTTCGCGTGGACGGGTGGGCTCAAGCACCGCGGCAAGCTGGATGGGACGCCGGAGGTCACCCAGTTCGCCGAGACGCTGGAGCGGGTCTGCATCGAGACCGTCGAGGGCGGTCAGATGACGAAGGACCTGGCGCTGCTGATCAGCAAGGACGCGCCGTGGCTGACCACGGACGAGTTCATGAACGCGCTCGACGAGAACCTGGCGCGCAAGCTCGCCTGATCACTCGCGGACAACAAACCCCAACCCCTTTATGTGGTACGGCGTGAGCGGTGCTCCGTGCGTACCACATGAGGGGTTGGGGTTTTTGATTCCGAAAAACTTCGCAAAACGGATGTTTCGTGACGTAACCGGTGGGTACTGGGTTTCGTTTGACTCAGTGGTGCGGGTGGCAGGCTTGGGTAGGCCGCTCGCCGTCCCCTTCAGCGGGGGCCTTGTCCCGGGCCCCCGCTGGTCCCCTTTCCACACCATGCGAAACGGCAGCGCCGTGAGCGCCGGCGGTTCGGTATGCCGAGATCAGATGGCGTCGCGCAGCAGCTGCGCCGCCTTCTCCGGGACGACGTCGCTGACGAAGGCGCCCATCGCGGACTCGGAGCCGGCCAGGTACTTCAGCTTGTCGGCGGCGCGCCGGATGCTGAACAGCTGCAGGTGCAGGTAACCCAGGTCGCGGCCCTCGCCGACGACCGCCTGGTGCCACGCCGAGATGTACGGCATCGGCTTGCCGAACAGCCCGTCGAACCGGTGCAGCACGTCGAGGTAGAGCGGCCCGAACGCGTCCCGCTCGTCGTCGGTGAGCCCGGGCAGGTCGAGAACCTGACGGTGCGGCGCGATCTGCACCTCGAACGGCCAGCGGGCGGCGGCCGGCACATACGCCGTCCAGTGCTCGTTGGCGCCGATGACCCGGACCTTCGCCTCCTGCTCGGCGGCGAGCACGTCGGCGTAGAGGTTGCGCCCGCCGGTCTTCTCCGCGTGCTTGCGGGCGGCCCGCAGCATGGCCTCGGTGCGCGGCGGCACCGTCGGGTACGCATAGATCTGCCCGTGCGGGTGGTGCAGCGTCACGCCGATCTCGACGCCCCGGTTCTCGAACGGGAAGACCTGCGCCACGCCCGGGAGCTGCGACATCTCGGTGGTCCGGTCGGCCAGCGCGTCGACGACGGTGCGCACCCGGGCCGGGGTCAGCGCGCCGAACGAGCTGTTGTGGTCGCTGGTGAAGCAGACCACCTCGCAGCGTCCGTAACCGGGCTTGACCGGCACCATGTCGGTCAGCTCGGTGATGTCACCGCCGGGCACCTCCCGGTAGCTGAACGACGGGAACTGGTTCTCGAAGACCACCACGTCGTAGCTCGGCGCCGGGATCTCGCTCGCGAAGTGCGAGTTCGTCGGGCAGAGCGGGCACGCGTCCGACGGCGGCAGGAACGTGCGGGTCTGGCGGTGCGCGGCGACCGCGATCCACTCGTCGACCAGCGGGTCATAGCGCAACTGGGACGCCGGCGGCGGCGGCGGCAGCTCGCGGGTGTCGGCATACGCCGAGCGGCCGGAGTCCGGCGTCTCGTCGAAGTAGATGAGCTCGCGCCCGTCGGAGAGCTTGACGGTCGAGCGGATGGGTGTCACTAGGGGTTCACCACCACGAGTTCAGGGACGGTTTCGGTGAGCAGGGAGCGCGCGGTGGCGTCCAGGCCGTCATCGGTGATCAGCACGTCGGCCCGCTCCAGCGGGACGATCGACGAGATGCCGACCGTGCCCCACTTGGTGCTGTCGGCCAGCACGACCAGACGTTCCGCCGCCTCGACGAGAGCGCGGTTGACATCCGCCTCCATCAAGTTGGGCGTGGTGTAGCCGGCGCGCTCGCTCATCCCGTGCACACCCAGGAACAGCATGTCCAGGTGCAGGGTGCCGATCGCGGCCACGGCCACCGGGCCGACCAGGGCGTCCGAAGGCGTCCGGGTACCGCCCGTCAGCACGACCGTCTGATCGGGCCGGCCGGCGCGGTAGAAGACGTCGGCGACCGGGATCGAGTTGGTCACCACGGTCAGCGACGGAACGTCGACCAGCCGCTGGGCCAGCTCGGCGGTCGTGGTGCCGGCCGACAGCGCGATGGCGTCGCCGGGCGAGACCAGGGCGGCCGCGCGGGCCGCGATCGCGGTCTTCTCGTCGCGCTGGCGCACGGATTTGGCGGCGAAGCCGGGCTCGTGTGCGGATCCGGGGCTGACCGTGGTCGCGCCACCGTGTACTTTCGCGAGCAGTCCACGGTCGGCGAGCGCTTCGAGGTCACGGCGGATCGTCATGTCCGAGACGCTGTATTCCGCGGCGAGCTCGCTGACCCGGACGCCGCCGGTGGCGCGGACCCGGTCGAGGATCGCGGCCTGTCGCTGTTGGGCGAGCATCAGCAATCCACCAACTTCGGCCAGGCTTTCCGCACTATTTCGAACACACTTGAACAGTACCGTTGATCGGGTGTGCGCGAAAGAGTGACTTCAGATACCGCGTCCCCGTTTGTGCAGCGCCGAAAGCACATTCTCCACCTTCACCGCGCCGGTCATCGCGGCGAGCGCGATCGCCGTACGCGGTTCCTTCCAGTTCGCCCGGACCGCCTCCTTGCTGAACTGCCAGGCCTGACTGCGATTCCCGGTCGCGGCCGACCAGCAGGCAAGCTGGCCGTAGACCCGCGCGGCACCCGGGCGGCAGCCACTGATCTCCGGATGGCGCTGCATCATCCAGCGCAAGGAGGAGATCTTGGTGGCGTACTCGTACGCGTAGTGCGAACTGCGCCCCCAGAGCACCTGCACCAGCGGCTCGTCCAAGTGCACGATCGGCGCGCGGCGGGCCGCCCTGAGCAGAAGATCCCAATCCTCGTTCTGGCTGCCCGGGGCGTCCTCGGCGACCAAGCCCATGGCGTCGTCGGCCAGCGCCTCGCGGCGGATCAGGAACGACGACGAGTGCAGCATCGACATCCGGGAACGGGCCAGGTCGGCGACGGTCACCCGGCTCTGCCCGGCCAGCCGCGGCGTGGTGTGCCCCTCGAACTCCACCTCGATCGCGCAGGTGGCGAACTCGGCGTCCGGCTCGGCCAGCAGCGCGGCCACCTGACGGCGCAACTTGTCGGGCAGCCAGCGGTCGTCGTCGTCGCAGAACGCCACCAGCTCGGTGTCCAGCGCCAGGACGCCGGTGTTACGGGCACCGGCCAGGCCGGACGCGCGCCAGTTGGTCAGCACCAGCACCGGCACGCCCTCGGTGCAGGCCAGCGAGAAGTCCGGCTCGGTCTGGTCGTAGACCACGACGATCCGCAGCTCACCCGGGTAGCGCTGCTCGCGGACCGCGGCGATCGAACGGCGAACCAGCTCGGGGCGGTTCCGGGTGGGGATGACGACCCCGACCGAGGGCCAGTTCATCGGGCCTCCTCCTGGTTGAGCGGGTAGCCGTACCGGCGCAGCATGGGGCCGCACACCGCGCCGACCAGCCGGCGCTGGGCGGCCGGGAGCGCGCGCATCCAGGCGTCGTCGTGACGCAGCGGCAGCCGGCCCACGGTGAAGCGCATCGGATTGCCGGCCGCGCTGTGCCCGACCCGCAGGTCGGCGTGCCCGGGATGGAGAAAGTCCAGGTCGGTGGGCTGCAAGGGGACACCGGCGAACTCGGCCAGCCGGATCAGCGCGGCCCGCGGGTCGGCCAGGAACTCCTCGTACCGGATCCGCCGCATCGGCACGCCGCGGCGGGCCAGCAGGCCGAACGCCGCGTTGTGCGCGTTCCACAGCAGCGCCGAGCGGCCAGGGGAGTAGCGGGTCATCTCGTCGGCGCCGTCGGTCTCCGGTCGGGCGACCCGTTTCGTCCACGAGTAGGCGACGCCGCGCGCGTCCCGCACCACGTGCACCACCCGCAGGTCGATGTCGCCGGACGCGCGGAGCACGTGGGCCAGCGCCGAGTGCTTCGAGGAATCGACGACCAGCCGGGCGCCCGACACCTCGGCGGCGGCGGCATAGACCTTTGCATAGAAAGACGCATATTCCCGTACGTCGGCCGGCGGCCTGGCGCTCGACGCGAGCCGGGGGATGTGGCGGGTCCGCTCCACCGCGTCGCGCAGGGCGTGCACCCGGTCGACGTCGACGTTCTCCCACCCGTCGAAGGCGCTCTTGCCCACCCGCTGCCAGAACTCGCACGCGGAGAACCGCTCCCCGCAACCACAACGCTCGTCGTCGCGAAGATCGCGCTGCCAGAGATGGACGACCTCACCGAGCGCGCAGACCCCGGGCAGCTCACCGAGCAGTCTTTCGACGAGGGTGGTGCCGCTTCGCCCCAATCCGCCCAGAAATAGCACTTGTGCCACTTTGGCCCGCCTTCGCTCGTTTCGCTCTGGTAACGAGTGAAGCAGGCAAAAGGAGGCGTCAGGTGGTTATCGAGGCTTTCGACCGCGTGCACCTGGACGGAACCGGCATCGACCGGATCACCGAGGACGAAGTCGTCGCCGTCGTCCGCGACGCCCTCGCCCGAGGCCGCGGCGGGCGCATCATCACCCCGAACGTCGACATCCTGCGCCGGGCGTCGGCCGACCCGGCCGCCCGCCGCCACCTCGACGACGCCGACCTGATCGTGGCCGACGGCATGCCACTGATCTGGGCCAGCCGCCTCGGCGGGGCGCCCCTCCCCGAACGCGTCGCCGGGAGCAGCCTGATCTGGTCGCTCTCCGCAGGGCTGGGGCGCGACGCCCGCTCGATCTTCATCGTCGGCGGGACACCCGCGCCGCGGGTCCTCGCCCCCGGGCTCCGCGACCTCCTGGAGTCGCCGCTGCAGGACCAGTCGACAGCGGCAGGGCCGTCGCGCCGCCTGCCCGAGAGGTCGTCGCGCGGCCTGCCCGAGAGGTTGTCGCGTCGCGTGGCCGAGGGGTCGTCGCGCGGCCTGCCCGAGAGGTTGTCGCGTCGCGTGGCCGAGGGGTCGTCGCGTGGCCTGCCCGGGGAGCCGTCGCGTCGCTCGCCCGAGGAACCTTTGCGTCGCCTGCCCGCGGGGACGGGGACGGGGCGACCCTGCGGTGCCGTGCGCGCCGGGGCCCGCCTGGCCGCTGCCAGCCCGGGACTGCGGATCGCCGGCGCGATCAGCCCGCCCTACGGTTTCGAGGACGACGAGCGCCTTTACGCCGAGGTCTGCGCGCGGGTCATCGACGCCGAACCCGACCTGGTCTTCGTCGGCCTCGGCTTCCCCAAGCAGGAAACGGTGATCGAACGCCTCCGTCGTGACCTCCCCTCGACCTGGTTCGTGGGTTGCGGTGCGGCCGTGAACTTCGTCGCCGGCGACGTGCACCGGGCGCCGCGGTGGATGCAGCGCACCGGTCTGGAATGGGCCCACCGCCTGGGCACCGAACCGCGCCGGCTGGCCGGCCGTTACCTCCGGCACGACGCGCCTTACGCCCTGCGGCTGCTCGCCCGGGCCCCGCGCCGCCGCGCCCGCCCGGGCCACCCGGCCGAGATCACCGCCGGCTGAACAGCCCGCGGTCGTCGCGAGACCCGCCCGGCCCGCGTTCCCGGCCCGGCCCGGCGGCCCGCGTTCCCGGCCCGGCCCGGCGGCCCGCATTCCCGGCCCGGTCCGCGTTGCCGGCCCGGTCCGCGTTGCCGGCCCGGTCCGCGTTGCCGGCCCGGTCCGCGTTGCCGGCCCGGTCCGCGTTCCCGGCCCGGCGGCACGTGCGTCACGGCCCAGCCCCGGTGGCCCCGCGCCCGCGCGCGGTGTTGCGCCCCTCAGGCTCCGCGGCGGCGCGGGGCTCAGGAAGTCTCGTGGCCGCGGCGCGTACCCATCCGCCGGATCCGCGGCCCGGCCAGGCTGCGCGGCGCCCGGCAACGCGCCAGCGCCACCGACGGCGCGTCGATCAGCGGCTGGTGGTACTCCTCCGACGGATAGCCGGTCTGCCAGGGAAAATGATTGCCCGGGTCGGGCCAGACCAGCTGCTGCAGGCGGACTTTCTCCCGCCCGTAGCGAGCCAGGGCCGCTCCCGGCCACAGGTCGGAGGTCGGTGCCCCGGTGAGGATCACGATTTCCTGGTCGATGATCAGGTCGGTGACGCGGCGGCCGTGGTGGAAGTGGGCGCCCTCGTCGTGGACCCGCCCGGCCACCTCGTTGAGCAGCTGATGAGCGAGGTCGGGCGGCAGACCGGCGATCACCAGCTCGGGCCGGGCGGCGGCGGTCAGGCCGACGGTGTAGGCGAACGGGACCGCGTCGGCCGGATCCTCGTCGGAGGGCAGCACGTGCACCACTGCCCAGCCGAACTGCTGGATGATCTCGGTCTGCTCGGCGAAGAAGTCAGACATGGAACCCCCTGAGAAGACGGACTGAGCCCCACTATGGAACACGTGTACGACACTTTTCCGTCTTCCCAAACCGTACGTACGTACTGTTAAAATGTCGCCATGCGCATCGTTGATCTTCACCACGTCCAGCTCCTGATCCCGCCCGCCGGTGAAGCCGCCGCGCGCGCCTTCTACAGCGGCGTCCTCGGCATGACGGAGATCGTCAAACCCCCGGTCCTGGCCGCGCGCGGCGGCTGCTGGTTCCGCGCCGGCGGCTGGGAGATCCACCTCAGCCCGGTCCCCGACTTCCGTCCCGCGACCAAGGCCCACCCCGGCGTCCTGATCGACGACCTGGACGGGCTGGCCGCGATCCTGACCGCGGCGGGCCACCCGGTCGACTGGGATCCGCACTTCCCGGGCCACCGCCGCCTCTACTCCGCGGACGCGCACGGGAACCGCTTGGAGTTCCTCGAACCGATCCCGCCCAATTGATCAACGACATTGTCGAGCCGTTGTCGCCCAGGCCTTGATTCGTGATCAGTTCGCCGGTGTCCGTGCCCTCAAGAACCATGTCCACGGCTGGGGCGAGCGGGGGTACCGCGATGGTCTTCCGTGACTCGTCCGGACGAGTCGTCGGCGGCGCGATCGACGGGATCGGTGATCAACGGCACTGCGGGACCGACGACTATGACCTGACCGGCTCGGCCGGTGGCATCCCGGAGGGGGCCGGCGAGGCGAGGACGGTGGTGAGTGGGTACTGCGACGTGGCTCGGCCGGAGGGCGGCGTCTGCCGGCCCTCCGGCGCTCCCGCCAACTGAGCCGTCACGGGTTGAAGTAAGGGTCCTTGGCCAGCGCGTGGAACGCCCCGAAGGCCTGTCTGTCCCCGCTCAGCTGGAATTGCTGGTTGGGCCCGTTGCCCTCCGGGTCGGACTCGAAGTATGCGACCGCCTTGATCTGCTTGTTGATCTTGAAGGTGCGTTCCGCGTCCTTCAGCCACGCGGCCCGGTTGGCCGAGCCCCACGCCTTGGCCACCCCGAACTCGCCGATGATGATCGGTTTCGGTCGTTGGGCGGCCCACTGCAGGAACGGTCCCATCAGTTCGCCGATCGGCTGGAACGTGGCCCCGGCGTAGACGTCGACGCAGTTCCAGTCGACCTGGTCGTCGCCGGGGTAGAAGTCGGCGGCCTCGCCGCGCTGGAATCCCTCGGCAGTGGGGCACCACACCCAGGACACGTTGTCGGCGCGCTCCTGCTTGAAGATCGCGCGGACGTATTTCCAGGCCGCGATGTAGTCGGCGCCGGACCACATGGTCGCGCGCAGGTTGGGCCGGTCCATCTCCCAGCGCATTCGCAGCAGCACCGGCTGTTTGATCTTCCGGATCGCCTGGGCCTGCTCCCGGATCAGGCGGTCGTGCTCGCCGTCGAGGATGGACCGGTTATCGCCGGTGGCCCAGCTGACCATCAGGGACTGTCCCTGAGCAAGGAACTCCTGATCTGATTCGGTCCCGACGAGCTGATCAAATCGGCGGTACGTGTTCAGGATGTCCAGTCGCCGGCCGAGGGAGCTCTCCAGGGTGCCGACCGCTTCGATCCGGCCCACGTGCGTCAACTCATCCGGTTTGATCCACGCGCCGACGTACGCACCCTTCGCCGGAGGCGCGAACGGCCCGGCGGCGAAGGGACCGGCCTGCACCGCGACGGCCTGCGGCCGCGCGGACAGATCCGGTGCGGGCGGTGGGCTCGGATTCTCGCGCTTGTCATGGCCGCAGGCCGACAGGATTGCCAGTACGACGATGAGCGCGCTCGCCGCCGCCCTACGCATGGACGCGCCGAGCCGTGTAGAGCACGTTCACCGCGTATCCGTCGGTCCCGGGGAGGCGCCGTGCGGCGGCGTCGGCGACCCGGGCGAGCCGGTTGTCGTGCAGGTTCGGGGTGAGCATGGAGAACCCGCGGCGTTCGACGATCTCGAAGCCGTGCCGGTCGAGCAGCGCCGCGACCTCCTCGTGGGAGAGTTCGGCGAACCAGCGTTCGCCACGGTGCCGCCGCGCCCGCAGGTGCCGGATCGAGCCGGCGTTGCCGTGGTTCTCGACGACGAGCACCCCGGAGCCGCGGTGCGGGAGCGCTTTCGCGGCGAAGGCTAGGGCCCGGTCGCGGATCGTGTCGTGCACGTTGAGCAGCAGCCGGAAGATCGTCACGATGGCCGGGAAGCCGGCCGCGACCGGCGCCGGGACGGGCCCGTCCATCGGCACCTGGTGCCAGTAGGCGCGTGACCCGACCTCGGCCGCTTTCGCCATCATCTCGGCCGACGTGTCGTAGCCGTGTGCCTCCCGGACCAGCCCGTGCAGGGTGCGGATGGCCCGTCCGGTGCCGCACGCGAAGTCGTGCTGGACCGGCGGGTGCTGGCCCTCGAACTCGCGGCGGACGAGGGTGCGCAGGTAGTCGCGCTGCCGCTCGTTGATCCGGGTCGCGTAGCTGTCCGGGGCGTAGGTCACCGACTCGTACTTCTCGACCGCCTCGGTGTCCTGGAACACCTCGGTGTAGTCGCTGGTCAACTCGCCTCCTGGGGGTTTCGTCGGGTGAACGCGCCGAGTTCGAGCCGCTCGCGCAGCAGCCACACGCCGGCGCCGAAGGCCGCGGTCGCGGTGGTGGCGGCCAGCGCCAGGCCGGCCGGGCCGTCGCCGATGAGTGCGGTCACGGCCCGGGGCAGCAGCCCGAAGCAGCCGGCGCTGAGCAGGGCGGCGGCCCGGGTGCCCGGCCCGAACGGGTGCAGACGGGCGCCGCGGAACACCTGGATCAGCGGCAGCAGGTTGTTGGCGAGCATCGCGCCGCCCAGCCCCGCGGCCGCGCCCAGCGCGCCCCACCGGGGGATCAACAGCACGTCCAGGCCGATCGTGACGGCCAGGGCGACGAGGACGTTGGCGAGGTTCAGCGAGGTGCGGCCGGCCATCGACAGGACCATGTCGACCATGCCGCAGCCGGTGGCGACGAGCATGGCCACCGCCAGGACGCGGACCACGGGCGTGCCGGCGGTGTACTCGTGGCCGAAGAACCGCAGGTAGTACGGGGCGAACAGGATCACCAGCAGGCTCACCGGCCAGGTGATCAGCACGAGCCAGCCGGTCGCCACCTGGTAGAGCCGGTTCGCCGCGTCCCGGTCGCCGGTGCTCAGCGCCTCGGCCAGGCGCGGTTGCACCGACTGGGAGATGCCCTGGTTGGCGAACTGGATGAGGATCACGAACCGGCCGGCGACCGCGTAGACGGCGGCCGGTCCGAGCCCGCCGAGCGCCGCGACCAACAGCACGTCGACCCGCTGCAGGGCCAGCTGGGCCACGGCGGCCAGCGCGCGCGGGCCGGTGAACAGCCAGAACTCGCGGCGCAGGCGACGGCGTTCGCGTCGCTCGGTCGCCGTGTCGGGGGGACGCCCGGCGAGGTAGACGCTCCTGGCCGCGTACGCGGAAAAGATCGTCACCGGGAGGTAGGGGAGCGCCCAGGCCGCGGCGAGGACCGGCAGCGACGCCGCGGTCCAGAGCGCCGCGGCGCCGACCGCGGTCAGCTGCAACGAGCTGCGCAGCACCCGGTCGAGCAGCACGGTCGGCCGCATCGAACGGTATCCGCGGGTCACCGTGAGGAGCACGTCGGTGAGCGCCTGCAGCGGGAGGAAGAGCGCCAGCACGCGGAGCCCCTCGGTGACGCCGGGTGCGGCGATCCGCGGGGCCGCGATCCACATCCCGGCCGCCAGCAGCAGCGAGAACACGATGACCGGAAGCAGCCCGGTGCGCAGGCACGGTCCGAGCAGATGGTCCCGGCCGGTGGCCCGAAGCCGGGCCGGCCAGTAGACCAGCCCGGTGTTGGTACCGAGCTTGGCCAGGCCCCCGGCCAGCACGAACGCGGCGGTGGCGGAGAAGAACGCGCCGGCCTCGGCCTGGCCCAGGCTGCGCGCGACGATCCAGGTGACCACGACGCCGGTGCCGCCGGCCAGGGCGGATCCGGCCACGTTGGCCAGTCCGCCGCGGGCCACGCCGCGGGTCGCCTCGGTGGACTCCGGTGCGAGGACCGTCACCGGCGGCGCCAGATCGCCGGGTGTCCCAGCCAGCCGGCCAGCGCCTCGTCGTGCGGCTGGTAGTAGGCGTACAGGTCGCGCCGCAGCTGCGGGTCCATGTCGGCCTGCCGCGGACGGGCGTTGTGCTGCTCGAAGGCCGGGCGTTCCAGGTTCGGCGGCAGCCCCAGGAACGCGCAGACCTCGTCGTAGACCGGCTCCGGGTCGGTGAAGAACCGCTCGCTCTCCACGACGTGGATGCGTTCGCGGCCGACGTGCTGGGCCATCACGCTCAGGTAGCGGGCGTACTCGCCGCGGGCGCGGTAGGCGTGGTGCTGGTGGGCGAAGCTGTAGTAGGCCGGGTCGGCCGCGAGCCGTTCCTCCTGCCGGTGCAGCCGGGCCGGTTCCAGCGCGACCGCCGCGCCGAAGTCACGTTCGGTCTCGAAACCCCGGGCCACCTCGTGGTGATGCTGCGAGTAGGCGCGTTCCACCGGGTCACGGACGAGAACCACGATTTTGGCGTACGGCAGGTCGTGCGCGATCCGAGCGACCGCCTGCGGGTGATACATGTAGTACGGGCTGGACTCGAACGTCTGGGCCGGTACGCCGTACTTCTCGGCGATCCGCTCGCCGGTGCGCCGCCCCGGGAAGTGCGCCCGGTACCAGTCGATCCCCCGGTGGTAGGACGTGTCGAAGTAGTGCACGCCCTTGTGCAGCACGGCCTTGAGCACCACCGGGTGCGCGGCCAGCGCACGGTAGAGCGACGTGGTGCCGCACCGCTGGCCGCCGCAGATCAGGAACGACGGCAGCATCCGGTGCTCGGAGGTCAACCGGCCGTAGGAACGGGAGCCCAGGTGCACCACCCGCTTCATCGGGGCGGGGAGTTTTCGCACGTTCATCACAGCTCCTCAACACGCCGGATGAGCACCGGCAGCAGCCAGGTGCCGAGCACGCCGAGCCGGGCGCCGGCCTCGGCCTGACGGTCGGTCAGATAGCGCACGGCCAGGTCGACCAGGTAGAGCAGGGCGGTGGTCTCGCGGGCGACCGGCGCCACCCCGAACGGGGCGAGCAGTTCGTCGGCCTTGCGCACGGTCGCCTCCACCGCGCCCCGGGCGTCGCCGCTGGACTGGATGCGTTTCTGCAGCTCGTGGTGGACGGCATCGAAGCCGAGCGGCACCCCGGTGGCGAACCGCTCCCAGTCCCAGACGAGCAGCGCGTCGGCGAGGTTGGCCATGTTCCACGGGGCCCAGTCGCCGTGCCACGCGCCGTACCGCAGCGTGGTCTCCCCGGCGTGCGCGGCGAGCAGGTCGACGGCGGCGATCAGCGCGGCGCCCTCGGGTCGTTCGCCGGCCGCGGCCAGCCGGGCGCGAAGCTCGTGCCAGTACGCGCTCTGCACCAGTGGCCCGGTCGTGTATCCACAGCACCCGGCGATGTCGAGCATCGCGGCGGTGAGCCGGCGCGGGGTCAGCGGCGCGCGGGGCAGCCAGACCGGCAACGCCGACTGGACCAGCACCTGCAGGCCGCGCCACTGCCCGGCGTGCATCACCCGCGGCACGGTCAGCTTGGTCAGCCCGCTGGTGCCGAGGGCGTTGAGCGCGGCGGTCTCGGCGCGGACCAGGCGCTGGGTGAGCGGCCCGGTGCCGATCTTGCCGAACGCGAACGTCTCGCCGTCCGGGGTGAGCAGTTGCAGGACCGGTTTGCGGTTGGCGCGAGCCGGACCGATATGGACACTTACGGACAAATCGCGCCGAAGTGCGTCGCTCAGGTACCCGTCGATGCTGGCCGAGACCGGGCCGGTGACCAGGATCCGGTCCCGGAACACCAGCCGGTCGGCGCGGGCGTGCACGGCCGCGACCACCGCGTGGCGCTTCAGCTTGGCCATCCGGGACTGCGGCTCGGCGTACCGGCGGACCGCGGCCGCGGCGACCGCCGGGGACGGGTTCGGCACCAGCAGGCGGGGACGGTGCGCGTTCGGCACCACGAGGTATTCGGCGATGCGGTTGGTCTCGCCGTCGTCCTCGCGGGCGGTCCGGCACGGCTGCGGATAGAGCAGTGCGAGGACCTCGGTCAGATATTGGGTACGCAGCGCGGCATCGCCCGCGGTCAGCTCGGCGGGCGCGGTCTTGACCGGACTCAAATGTGTTCCCCCTCGATCCAGTTGCGCCAGAGCAGCGCGTACGCCAGAACCATGAAGGCCAGAGGGGTGACCAGCGAGTTGTACCAGAGCATCGCCGAGAACGAGCTGACCAGCGCGGCGCTGCCGGCCACCCCGATCGCGCTGCGGTCGGAGCGGAAACGCCACAGGCCGTACGCGAAGAAGCCCAGGTAACCCACGGTGCCCACCGCGCCGTGCGCGTAGAGCAACTGCCAGAGCTGCCCGTTGCCGCCGATCGTGAAGTTGCCGCAGCGCTCGCACTCCGAGCTCTCGCCGACCGTGATCGAGTTGCGCCCGCCCAGCGTGTTGCGGGTGCCGCCGTAACCGATCACCGGTGAATCGGCGAAGCCCTCCAGCGCCTTCTCGGTCAGGAACGTGCGCACCCCGTTCGACTTGCCGTTGTCCAGCCGCGCCTGCACGGTCGAGCCGAGCGGGGTGGCGGTCAGCGTGAGCGCGATCGCCCCGGCGGTCAGGGCCAGGGCGCCGAGGACCCAGAGCTTGCCGGCCAGGACGTAACGGACCGCGACGTACAGCAGGACGACCCCCAGCCCGATCCACAGGCCGCGGTTGAGCGAGACGACGGCCGGTGCGATCGACACCAGCAGGCAGAGCCAGGCGAACACCCGCTTGCGCCCGCTCGTCGAGGCCGCGGCGGCCACCAGCAGCCAGCTCACCAGCAGGCAGAAGTTGTTGCCCCAGGTGTTGGTGTACCCCCAGGGCGCGGCCGGGCGCGGGGCGTCGCCGCCGACGATGTCCATGATCTGCGCGGCGTACGGATGCACCAGCGACCGTACGAACCCCTTGGTCCGGATCCCGTGCGGCAGCAGCCACTCCACCGGCGAGGTGAACTCGAAGTTCCCGGCCACCATGCCGAGCAGGCCACCCAGCACGGTCAGCACGAACATGCCGGCCAGCAGCCGGACCAGCCGGCGCCGGGGCAGCTCACGCTCGGTCAGGTTCCCGGCGTAGAGCAGGAGCACGGTGATCGAGACGTACATCGCCAGTTTGTAGGCGACCGCGGGCAGGCGCCCGGCCGCCCGCTCGACCACCGTCCCGGCCGGGTCCGCGCCCAGCGCGGCGATGCTCACCACCGCCGTGACCAGGAAGATCAGCCACCAGGCGAAGCCCGGCGGCAGGTGCAACGGCCGTCCCGCGGCCCGTCGCCGGATCAACAGGAACAGCATCGGCGCGGCCATCAACGGGAAGATCAGCACGCCCAGGCCGAGCGCCCACCAGAGTGGGTAGAGCAGCAGGATCCCGGTGAGCGGCCAGGCCGGCAGCGTCAGGTCCTTCCCGGCAGCATCGCGGGCCGGGCCGGCGGCCGTGGCCGGCGCCGGGACGACCGTGGTCACTTCTCGTCGCCGTCCGTGGCGGCAGGGCCGGACCTCTTGACGCGCGAGGCCGGCTTGGCCTTGCCGTCGGCCGGGCGCGGCCGGACCGCCGCCGGGACCGGTTCACCACGGTCGGGCAGCGAGGCGAAGTGCTGGGTGGACTCGTCGATCACCGATTCCGGTCCGGGCGGCGGCAGGGCCACGGCCGGCTCGTCGACGGTGGGCGCCTTCCGCGGGGCGAGCCGGGGCAGCACCACGGCGCCGAGCAGCGGGGTACCCACCCGCTGCAGCTGCTCGGTGGCGTCCATCAGAGCCGGGCGGCTGGTGCGGCGCAGCTCGACGGCCAGGATCGCAGCGTCGGCGAAGCTGGCCAGGCTCTGCGCGTCGGCGCTGCTGCTGGTCGACGGCGCCTCGATGACGATGTACCCGCTCTGCAGGCGCAGCGCATCCAGGGTGTCCCGCAGCCGCTGCGACTGCATCAGGCCGGCCGCGGTGGCCGAACCGCCGGTGGTGATCACCCGCAGGGACGGGATGCGCGGGGTGCGCTGCAGAACCCGGCTGAGCCCGACCCGGCCGGCGAGCAGCTCGGACAGGCCCGGCACGGCGTTCACACCGAGCATCCGGGCCAGGGGCGCCGCATCCACGACACTGTCCGGCAGATGCGCTCCGATCAAGACCACATCGCTTCCCGTACGGGCGAGCGCCGCCGCCAGGTTCGCCGCGACCAGCGTGCTCGCCGAGCCCCGGCTGGTCCCGGTCACCACGATCACGCGGTCGTCGTCGTCCAGGCTGGCCAGCACCTCGTTGCGCAGCCGGTTGAAGACGCGACCGCCGGGGCCGTACGGCTGCAGCACGTCGTCGAAGTGTGGCGTGGTCCGCTCGTCCAGCGCGGCCAGCACCGGCACCCGCCCGCGGTCCCGGACGTCCGGCGCGCTGACCAGCCGCCGGTCGAAGCGCTCCCGCAGGTACGCCAGCACCAGCCCGAGCAGCAGCCCGATCATGCCGCCGGTCGCGATGTCCAGCAGCGTGTTCGGGCTGGACGGGGTGTCCGGCAGACGCGCGTCGCTGATGATCGCGCCCGCGCCGACCTGGGTGGTGGTCAGCTCGTTGAGGCGCCCGGTCAGGCCGTTCAGCTGGTTCTGCGAGTTGCTGCGCAGGCTCAGCAGGTTGCTCTCGATCGAGCTGCCCCGCTTGGCCTGCGCCAGCTTGGCGTTGATCCCGGTGAGCGAGGTGGTGAGCTGTTTGACCTTCAGGTTCAGGGAGGCGATCTGCTTGTCCAGCGCCGACCGGGCCGACTCCTCCCGGTTGCGCAGGTAGGCCTCGGCGAACGCGTGCGAGCCGGCCTGCGCCTTCATCGGCGTGTCGGCCTGGAACGTGATCACCAGGACCGTGGTGTTCGCCGGGACCTGCACCGACACCGAGTGCGCCAGCTCGACCGGCGCGACGTCGGTGCGCAGCAGCGCGGCGGCCTTCGCGGCGACCGCGCCGGAACCGACCAGCTGGGCCTCGGTGTCCAGGTTGACCGAGCCCTTGGTCCGGCCGCCCTGGGCGTTGACGTCCTGGTCGACCGCCTGCACCAGGACCGACGAGGAGGACTCGTAGACCTTGGGCAGGGAGTGGGTCACCGCGGCACCGACGCCCAGCCCGGCGGCCGTCGCGGCCAGGGCGATCCACCAGTGCCGGCGAACCGCGCCCAGGTAGTGGGCGACGTCGGAGGACGGTGGGCGAGACGCTTCCATCGGAGACCGCGGCCTTTCGAAAAGGAGTTTTGGGCGTTTCGCCCCAAGGGGTCCAACGCCCTACTCCCGCCGCAGTGATGGGTAACGCCAAGCCTGTGAATCGCCGGGGGTAACAGGAACCACCGCGCGTTGCGCCCGCCGACGGGGGGGGGGGGGGGGGGGGGGGGGGGGGGGGGGGGGGGGGGGGGGGGGGTGGGCGGCGCCCCCCCGCGCCCCCCGCCGGTGGCCCGCCCCCCCCCCCCGCCCCGCGCGCCCCCCCGCCCCCCCCCCCCCCGGCGGGGGGCGGGGCCCCCCCCCCCCCCCCCCCCCCCCCCCCGCCAAGAGCGCAATGCCGCGAGCCGAAGGCGAGCAATCTAACTCAGTTTGGGCTCCACCCAGCCGTTCTCGACCAGGTAGCCGAGAACCGTCTCGACGGCCTCGCTGACCGACATCGTGGTGGTGTCGATCGTCAATTCGGCGTCGAGCGGCTCCTCGTACGGGTCGTCGATGCCGGTCATCCCGCGCAGCTGGCCGGACCGTGCCCGGGCGTAGAGGCCCTTGCGGTCCCGCGCCTCGCAGACCTCCAGCGGGGTCGCCACGTGCACCAGCACGAACCCGGCGCCGGCCTCCACCGCCATCCGGCGCACCGCCGAGCGGGCCGCCTCGTACGGCGCGATGGGGCAGGCCACCGCCATGCCGCGGTGCCGGCCCACCTCGGCCGCGACCCAGCCGATCCGGCGCACGTTGCGATCCCGGTCGGCCTTGCTGAAGCCCAGCCCGGCGGTCAGCTCCCGGCGCACCACGTCACCGTCGAGCAGGGTGACCGTCCGCTCGCCGGTCTCCCGCAGGGAGTCGGCCAGGTTCCGGGCGATCGTCGACTTGCCGGAGCCGGACAGGCCGGTGAAGAAGACCACCAGGCCGCGGTGCCTGCGCGGCGGCCGCACCCGGGACAGTTCCTTGGCCACGGCCGGCGGCGTGTGCCACTCGGGCAGCGGGAAGCCCCGGTCGAGCAGGTCCTCGATCTCCTCCGGGAGCATGGCCAGGCGGCGGTTACGCGGCGGGATGTCGTCACGCCAGCGCCACTGACCGTCCCGGTTGTCGTAGGCGAGCTCGCGCGGCACCAGCACCCGCAGCCCCGCGCCGGAGAGGGTCTCGCTGGTGGAGAGGATGTGGGTGACGCCGTAGGACGCGGCGACGCGCGAGCGCAGCAGAGCGTCCCGCATCTCGTCGCCGTGCGGGGAGACCGGCACCGCGACGATCGTGGCCGGGGGCATCCGGTCGCGGGCCGCGAAGACGGCCCGGACCAGCGCCTCCGGGGGCAGCCCGTCCGGACCGTGCCCGCTGACCGGGATCAGGATCAGCAGGTGCGCGGCCAGGGTCCGGGCGGCGTGCGCGATCTGCGCGAGCTGCGGGCGGTGCAGCGGCCGGTCGGCGATCACGCCGAGGACCCGGCCGGGTGGGAGCAGCGACCGGACCTCCTCCGGGGTGCGCCGCAGGCGCTGGAACGGGCCGTGCCCGCCGTCACCCAGCTTGCGGACCGGGCCGCCCACGCCGTACCGGTTCTCGGCGACCCGCCAGACGTCGCGCGCCTCGATCGCGGCGATCGGCGCGCCCTCCAGGTCGGTCAGCACCACCGTGCGCCGCGCCGGGTCGGCCGGGTTCAGTCGCTCGGCCAGCTCCTGTGGAATCTCCAGGGTGACCGGGACCGGCCAGGGCGTGCCGTCGGCGAGCCGGCCGGTGCGGGCCAGCGCGGCCAGGTCGGCGCGCGCGAGGAATCCGGTCAGCGGTGCATAGGCCCCGGAGAGCAGCAGTTCCAGATCCGCCAGCTCAAACGGGCGCGGGGCGTACGACGGTGCGTCCCGTAGGACGTCTTCCGGCAGAACCGAGCCACTCACCTTTGTATCCCCTTGCCGCGGCCGACTTGGGTGACAGTTTCGCAGCCCGTTTCCAGTCGGTCGAGGCGGGCTCGCGATCTTGCCGTCCCGACCCGAAAATCGTCCGTTTGCCGGATCACCGACGATCTCCGCATCTTTCTGGACAATTGCGGAGGATCCCTTAATATAGGACGATTGTGAGACAGATATTCCATGTCGCCGCGCTCGGCACCGCCGTTGTCATGGCCGTGGCGGCCACCGTGACCTGGACGTGGACCGGCGCCGCCGACCCGGCGGAACCGGTGGTGTCCGCCTCCGCCACCACCACTCTGCTCAGCAGTGAGGAGCGTCCGCTGGGCCGCGTCGTCGCCGCCCGGGCCGCCGCGCCGCGCCCCGCGCGCTGCGTCACCGGCTACAAACTCGTACCCACCTGCGGCATCCTCTGGGGTGTCGCGCCCGGCGCCCGGACCGAGGACCACGGCTTCGAGGCGCTCACCGAGTTCGAGCGCAAGACCGGCCGGCACCAGGCGATCTTCCATGCGTACCACCACGGGATCCGGCAGCTCTTCCCGACACCGCAGGAGATGGCGATCGCCAGGCAGCCCGGCAAGAAGCGGGTGCTGCTGCTCAACTGGAAGCCGGAGAGCGCCTCCTGGGCGCGGATCGCCCGCGGGGACCGCCGCACCGACGCGTTCCTCGACCAACTGGCCGCGCACATCCACCGCAACTTCCGGGAGCCGTTCTTCTTCGCGATCCACCACGAGGCCGAGGACCAGGTGCGTGAGCGCCGCGGGTCGGGCTACACGGCCCGCGACTACGCGGCGATGTTCCGGCACGTGGTGAACCGGCTGCGGGCGCACGGCGCGCAGAACCTGGTGACCGTGCTGGTGCACATGGCGTACGTTCCGCACACCACGAAGAGCTGGTTCAGCGACATGTACCCCGGGGACGACGTGGTCGACTGGATCGGCTTCGACACCTACTCCTACAGCGACCCCGGTTACGGCCACGGCGACTTCGCCGAGCTGCTCAACCGGCGGTCGGCGATGAAACCGCGCTGGCCCGGCTTCTACAACTGGGTGCGCGCGCACCACCCGCGCAAACCGTTGATGGTGGCGGAGTGGGGCGTGTGGTTCAGCCGGCGCAACCCCGGGCACATGGCCGCCTTCTACCGCGAAGTGGGCCGGCAGATCGGGCACTTCCCGGCGATCAAGGCGATGGTGCACTTCGAGACACCGGCCAATCAGAAGGGGCAGGACTCGTCGGTGGACAGCACGCCGGCCGCTCTGCGGGAGTACCGTCGCCTGGGAAGACTCCCGGTTTTCCAGGTCTCGCTGCGGTGAGCCGCGGACGGGCGGCTCACCGGCGTACGGGAAAATCGGTTTTTGATCTTCTTGCAAAGCTGTGAGAACGCTGAGGGACCCTGAGACTGCCTCAGGGTCCTTCCTGATTCGTCGACGTGCGGTGGCTTCCTAGGCTGAGTCCGTGAACATCATCGCTACTCAGGCGCTCACCAAGACGTACGGGGGCGGGGTGACCGCCCTCTCCGATCTGACCGTGCAGGTCGAAGCCGGGGTCATCGGCCTTGTCGGCGCGAACGGCGCCGGCAAGAGCACGTTCATCAAGATCATGCTTGGCCTGATCGCGCCCAGCTCGGGCTCGGTGCGGGTCTTCGACATCGACCCGGTCACCGAGACCGACAAGGTGCGGGCGCGGGTCGGATACATGCCGGAGAACGACTGCCTCCCGCCGGACGTGTCAGCCGCCGAATTCGTCACCCACCTCGGCCGGATCAGCGGCCTGCCCCGCACCGCCGCCCGCGAGCGCGCGTCGGAGACGCTCCGGCACGTCGGCCTCTACGAGGAGCGCTACCGGCAGATCGGTGGCTACTCGACCGGCATGAAACAGCGGGTCAAGCTCGCCCAGGCCCTGGTGCACGACCCCGACCTGCTGCTGCTGGACGAGCCGACCAACGGCCTCGACCCGGCCGGCCGCGACGCCATGCTCGCCCTGATCCACCGGATCGGCACCGAGTTCGGCATCTCCGTCGTGGTCTGCTCGCACCTGCTCGGCGAAGTCGAGCGGATCTGCGACTCACTGATCGCGATCCAGGGCGGCCGGTTGCTCCGCGCCGACCGGATCTCCTCGATGACCGCCGCCTCCGACGTGCTCGCGGTCGAGGTCAGCGACGGCGCCGACGAACTCGCCGCCCGCCTCGCCGAAATGGGCCTCACGGTCACCCGGGATCATCGGATGCTGCTCGTGCCGATGGAGTCCGACGACGCGTACGACCGGATCCTGCGCGCGGTGACCGATCTCGAACTCCACCTGCACCGCCTGGACCAGCGCCGGCACCGTGTCGCCGAGCTCTTCACCGCGAAGGAGACCGCCGATGTCTGAGACCGGCGTCATCCATGACATCGGCTATCAGCGGTACACCGGGCCCCGTCTGGGCCGGTCCGCCGGGGTCGGGGCGCTCTACGTGCACGGCCTGCGGGCCGCGTTCGGGCTGGGCCGCTCCGCCAAAGCCAAGATCTTCCCGTGGCTGGTCGCCGGCATCGCGTTGCTGGTCGCCATCATCGTCGCCGCGCTGAAGTCGCAGTTCTCCGAGATCACGTTCAGCTACGTCGAGCTCGACGACCAGCTGAGCTGGATGATCATCTTCTTCGCGGCGATCCTGGCGCCGACGCTGGTCTCGCGGGACCTGCGCTCCAACACGCTGCCGCTCTACTTCAGCCGTCCGCTGCGCGCCGCCGATTACGTCACCGCGAAGTTCCTCGCCATGGTCTCCGCCATCTGGCTGCTGCTCGGCGTCCCGCAGTTCATCATGTTCCTGGGCGCCGCGTTCACCACCAAGACCGGCATGAAGGGCGTCTGGCACGAGGTCCAGGACCTGGTCCCGGCCTGGGGTTACAGCCTGCTGTGGGCGCTGCTGTTCACCAGCATCGGCCTGCTGATCGCGTCGCTCACCGGCAAGCAGGCGTTCGCCGCCGGTGGCATCGTGGCGGTCTTCCTGATGACCACCCCGGTCGTCGCCGTCCTCGCCCAGCTGCCGTCCAGCACCGCCAACCACCTGGCCGGCCTGACCAGCCCGATCACCCTGATCAACGGCGTCGGCCACTGGGCGCTGGGCAACGAGATCGGCCTCGACATCGGGCGGTACGGCCCGATCTACGGCATCGAGGCGCTCTGCCTGATCGCCGCCTGCCTCCTGCTCCTGCTCGCCCGGTACCGGAAGGTGTCCGCGCTGTGACCACCTCAGTCGAAACCACCGCGACCACGGCCCCGGTGACCACCCCGGCCGGCGTCATCGACCTGCAGAACGTGTCCCGCTGGTACGGCAACGTCGTCGCCGTCAACGACATCACCATGTCGCTGAACGCCGGCGTGACCGGACTGCTCGGCCCGAACGGGGCCGGCAAGACCACCGTCCTGCACATGATGGCCGGGTTCCTGGCCCCGTCCAAGGGCACGCTGACCATCCACGGCAAGCCGGCCTGGCGCAACCCGGCCGTCTACCGCGACCTCGGCCTGGTCACCGAACGCGAGGCGGTGCACGCGTTCCTCACCGCCGAGCAGTTCGTGCTGGCCTGCGCGAAGATGCAGAAACTCAAGGACCCGGCCGGCGCCACCCGCCGCGCCCTCGAACTGGTCGAGATGACCGACGCGGCCGACCGCCGCATCGGCACGTTCTCCAAAGGCATGCGGCAGCGCACCCGGGTCGCCGCCGCGCTCGTCCACGAGCCGAAGGTGCTGCTGCTCGACGAGCCGTTCAACGGCATGGACCCGCGTCAGCGCATGCACATGATGGAACTGCTGCACCGCCTCGGCGACAACGGGCACACCATCCTGTTCAGCTCGCACATCCTGGAAGAGGTCGAGCAGGTCGCCGGCCTCGTCCAGGTGATCGTGGCGGGACGGCTCGCGGCGTCCGGCGACTACCGCAAGATCCGCCGGCTGATGACGAACCGGCCGCACGTCTTCGCCGTCCGCAGCTCCGACGACCGGCGCCTCGCGGTCGCGCTCATCGGCGAGAAATCGGTGAGCGGCATCGAGATCGACAACACCGGCATGACGGTACGGGCGTCGGACTACGGCGACTTCACCCGGATGCTGCCCCGCATCGCCCTCGACCAGGGAATCCGCCTGCACCAGCTGGTGCCGTCGGACGAATCCCTGGAGAGCGTCTTCTCCTACCTGCTGGAGGCCTGATGTCTACCGTCGCCATGATCACGGCGCGTGGCCTCTTCGGCCGGCGCCGGGCGCTCATGCTCCTGCCACTGCCCCTGCTGCTGATCGGCCTCGCCGCCCTCTGCAAGAGCTTCGACGTCGACCCGCTCAACTGGGGCGCCCCGGTCGTCGAAGGCCTCGGCTTCGCCGTGGTGCTCCCGGTCATCGCGCTGATCGTCGGCACCGGCGTGCTCGGATCCGAGATCGACGACGGCACGCTCGTGCACATCCTCACCAAACCCCTGCCGCGCCGCGACATCATCCTCGCCAAATACCTGGTCGCCGCGGTCGTCACGACGATCACCACGACCATTCCGCTGTACGTCGTCGGCCTGCTCGCCGGCTCGGCCCAGTTCGCCGCCGCCCTGGCGATCTCGGCCGTCGTCGGATCGTTCGCGTACACCGCCCTGTTCGTCATGCTCAGCCTGCTGACCCGGCGGCCGGTGCTGCTCGGACTGGTCTACATCCTGATCTGGGAAGGGCTGCTCGGGCGCTGGGTGAGCGGGACCCGGGTGCTCTCCATCGAGCAGTACGTGATCACGCTCGCCGACAAGATCCACCCGACGACCATGCTGACCGGGCAGCTGAGCGTCACCACGGCGGTGGTGATGAGCGCGCTGTTCGTGGTGGTCAGCACGGTCGTCGCGATCAACCGGCTCGGCTCGTTCAGCCTGGCCGGCGAAACCAGCTGACCCCGTCACCCCGGTGAGACCGGCCCGCGCTTCGGCGCTAGCCGGTTTTTTCTGCCCCGTGATTCGATCCTCGTCGGGACTCAGCCGAGCACTGACGGCGCTCCGGAGCGAACCGTCCTCCCGCGCGAGTCCCGAGCATGTCACAGGGCCGCGCAAGGACCAGGTCCAGCATGCCCCTCCAAGGCCTGCGGCAGCAGGGGCTCGTCACGCTTCTCGGCGAACCGAGATCACGCACCGCGTTGTGGAGCCGGACGGGGCGGAATGAGAACAGCCCGGGAGCAGAAACTCCCGGGCTGTCTCATAACGATCTACCGCAGGGTCAGCCGGTGTTGCGCATGCCGGCGGCGATGCCGTTGACCGTGGTGAGCAGGGCCCGCTCCAGCGCCGTCGAGTCCGACGGACCGCGACGGGCACCCGGCGCGGTCGGCAGCTGACGGCCGGCCTCGCCCAGGTCGCGGTACTGGCGGAGCAGCGCGACCTGCAGGTGGTGCAGCGGCTCCAGGTACGTGTCGCGGACCCCGAGGGTGCGGGACAGTTCCGGCTGCGCGGCCAGGATCTGGGGTTCGCCGGTGATGGCGAGGACCTCGCGGACGGTCAGCTCGTATTCCGCCTCGATGGTGGTGAAGATCGGGTGGAGTTCGGCCGGGACGAGCGTCTCGACGTAACGCCGGGCGATCGACAGGTCGGTCTTGGCCAGCATCATCGCCACGTTCGACAGGAACGTGCGGAAGAACTGCCAGTCCTTGTGCATCTCGTCGAGCACGTTGCCGTTGCCGGACGCGCGGACGGCGGCCAGGCCGGTGCCGACGCCGAACCAGCCGGGCACGATCTGCCGGGTCTGCGTCCAGCCGAACACCCACGGGATGGCGCGCAGGCCACCGAGGCCGGCGTCGGCGTTGGGCCGCTTGGCCGGGCGGGAGCCGATGTTGAGCGCGCCGAGCAGCTCGGTCGGGGTGGCGGCCCAGAAGTAGGCGGGCAGGTCCGGGTTCTCGACCAGCTTGCGGTACGCCGTGAACGCCGCGTCGGAGGCGGTGTCCATGGTCGCGTCCCACACTTCGAGCCGGACCGGGTCGACCGACAGCGTGGTGTGCAGCAGGGTCGCCTGCAGCACCGCGGCCGTGGTCAGTTCCAGGTTCTCCCGGGCGAGGGCCGGCACCGTGTACTTGTCGGAGATGACCTCGCCCTGCTCGGTCACCTTGATCGCGCCGTCGAGCGTGCCGTAGGGCTGGGCCAGGATCGCCTCGTGGGTCGGGCCACCACCGCGGCCGACGGTGCCACCGCGGCCGTGGAAGAGCCGCAGCCGGACGCCGTGCCGGGCGGCCACGTCACGCAGCGAGCGCTGCGCCTTGTGGATCCGCCACTGGCTGGTGGTGATGCCGGCCTCCTTGTTGGAGTCCGAATAGCCGAGCATGACTTCCTGCAGGTCACCGCGGGCGCGGACGATCTCCCGGTAGGCCGGCAGGGACAGCATCTCGTCGAGCAGGTCACCGCCGGCGTCCAGCTCGGCCGGGGTTTCCAGGAGCGGCACGATGCCGACCCGGGCCCGCCCGGTCTGGATGTCGACGAGGCCGGCCTCGCGGGCCAGCACGGCCGCGGCGAGCACGTCGTCGACGCCGAGGGTCATCGAGATGATGTACGACTCGACGACGTCCATGCCGAACTTGTCCTGCGCGTCGCGGATCGTGTGGAACACGTCGAACGTTTTGCGCGCCGAGTCCGTCAGCGGGGTGTCGGCGCTGCTCAGCGGCCGTCGCCCGGTCAGCTCGGTGGCGAGCAGCTTGGTGCGGTCGGCCCGGTCCAGCGTGGCGTAGTCGTCGACCTCGCCGACCTGCGCGTACATCTGCTCCAGCACCTCGTGGTGCTTCTCGGCGTGTTCGCGCACGTCGAGCGTGGCCAGCTGCAGGCCGAACGCGGAGGCCTGGCGGATCGCGGTGGCGACCACGCCGATCGCGGAGAGCTGGCCGGAGTTGCGGGCCAGCGACGCGCGCATCAGCTCCAGGTCGGCGATCAGCTCGTCGCTGCCCAGGTAGTCGCGGCCGGGCACGTGCGGGGTGCCGTGCTGCAGGCGGGACCGGGTGTTGGCCAGCTTCGCCTTGATCGCCCGGATCTTCAGACGGTAGGGCTCCTCGGCGTTGACCCGGCGGAACCGTTCCTGGACCTCGGGCAGGTTGTCCAGGTCCTGCGCGAGACTGGCGGAGAGGTCCAGGGAGACCCCGCGCAGCCGGCGGGAGACGGACAGCTCCTCGATCAGCTTGTCCATCACCTTCTCGGTGGCCTGGATGCCGTGCTCGTGCTGGATGAGCAGCACGTCGCGGGTGACGGCCGGGGTGACGAACGGGTTGCCGTCGCGGTCACCGCCGATCCACGAGCCGAACGTCAGCGGCCGGGAGGTCGGCGCGGTCTCGACACCGAGCCGGCGCAGCGTCTCGGCCAGGTCGTCGAGGACCTGCGGCGCGGCCTCGGCGTACAGGTCCTTGAGGTAGTAGACCGCGTTGCGCGCCTCGTCCAGCGGGTCGGGCCGGTCGAGCCGCAGCTCGTCGGTCTGCCAGAGCAGGTCGATCAGCTCGGCGAACCGCTTGGTGGAGACCGTGGTGTCGTTGTCGCCGTAGAGGACCGCGGCGGCCGACTCGGCGTCCAGCGAGTCGGCGACCTGGCGCAGTTTCGACAGGATCGAGCGGCGGGAGGCCTCGGTCGGGTGCGCGGTGAAGACCGGGCGGACCGCGAGCCGGCGGGCGGCGGAGGCGATCTCGTCGGCCGGGACACCGGCCTCGGCGATCCGCTTGGCGGCCTGGTCGAGCCAGCCGCCGTCCTTGGCGCGGCGGCGCCGCAGATCCCGCGCGCGGTGCACCTGCTCGGTGATGTTGGCCAGGTGGAAGTAGGTGGAGAAGGCCCGCGCCAGCTTGGTGCCGGTGGTGATGTCCATCGCGGAAAGCCGCTCGGCGGCGGCCGGCGCGTCCTGGCGGACCAGGTGCCGGATCTCCTCGACCAGGTCGAGCAGCGGACGGCCCTCCTGGCGGGCCAGGGTCTGCCCGAGCAACGTGCTGATCCGGCGGATGTCGGCACGTAGCGCGGCGTCCGGTCCCTCCGGCTCGTCGAGGTGGGCGGACAGCTCAGTCATCGGGGCGCTCCTTCGTTCGGATGGCTCCAGGACGGCGCTGTCCCGACTTCGCCGATCGTATCGGCGTACCCCCGCGCGGGGGTGAATTGAGTCAAGAGTCTCACGGTCGTTCAGGAAGAAAACCATCACCCGGCCAAGGCCAGCGCGTACGCCGGATACCAGCGACCCGCCGGGGGAGCACCGCCGCCACAGGCGCCGTCGGACTCACCCGGTCGCTTGATCCACAGGTAGGCGTCGGCGAGCCGGTTACCGGTCCGGAGCGTGGGCGGCGTGCCGAGGCGCCGTCCGGGCGGATTGCACCAATGGCCGGCTGTCGGGCCGCCCGCGCCACGGTGCGCGGGTCCGTTGCCGTTACGGCTGGTGTCGATCACGAAGTGGGCGTCGCCGAGGAGGCGGGACAGCTCCGCGCCGTACGCCAGATTGTCTTTGGTGGTTTCGAAGTTGGCGACGTTGAGCGCCAGGCCATGGGCGCGCGTCGCTCCGGAACGGCGCAGCGCCGGTGCCATTGTCGCCGACGGCACCCAGGTCGGATTGCCGGCGTCGAGGTAGACGCGCACCCCGGGCAGGGCCCGCAGAGTCTCCACGGCATCGGCCAGCAGCCGGTAGCGCTCCGCGGTCCGCGCGGCCGTGAGACATCCGGTGGCCGCCTGGGCGACCGCGTCCGGTTCCAGGATCACCAGCGCGCGATGCCCGCGCAGGACAAGAGCCAGATCAAGGACCCATTTGCGGTACGCCGTAGCGTCCTGCGCGCCTCCGGCGGAAGGCCCCGAGCAGTCCCGGTGCGGGATGGAGTAGAGCACGAGCAGCGGCACCCGGCCGGCCCGCGCCGCGTCGCCGACCAGTGCCTCGGCCCGGGTCAGCGTCGCCGGCCGGGTGTCGGTGAGCCAGGTCGCGACCGGTTGCCCGGCGATCCGCCGCAGCGCCGCCGCCTGGTCGTGCCGCCCCTGACGTTCCAGGTTGCGGGCCTCGACCGCGGCCGGGCCGTGCGGGTCGACGTAGAACACCGGTTTCTCGGGCGCCACCGCCTCCGGGACGTGCACGACGGCCGGTTCCGCCCCGTGCCCGCGCAGCAGCGGGATCGTGGCGGTGAGCGTCAGCGCGACGGCGAGCAGCGCCCAGCGTCGCCGGCGTCCGCCGGTGTAGAGATGTCTGGCCATCGCGGAGTCAGGCGACCACCGGCACGGCGGGGCGGACCGTGACCGGCGCCCGCCGCTCGGATGTCGGACCGGCGTTGCCGGGGCGCGGCCGGCCGCCGAGGACCGGTCCGGTGTTGCCGGCCAGCAGCAGTTGCCGCGGCGTGGCCGTGGGCCGGACCTTGCCGACGAACGCGCCCCGGGCCGCGGCGAAACCGGACCGGTCGGCGTAGATGTCCCGGCTCATCTCGGCCAGCTCACGGGTCTCGTAGACGTCCAGCGGGATCCGCTCGGCCGCCAGCCGGCGCGCCTTCGCGGCGCGCTGTTTCCGCGCCGCCCGCGCATCGCTGTGGCGCTCGGCCAGCAGCGTCAGCCACTGCGTGAACGCCTCCGGGTGCCGCGGCCCGATCTCGTCGATCAGTCCGAACCTGACCGCCTGCGCGGTGCTGACCGGCAGCTTTCCCTCGATCAGGCGCTGCGCCCGGTCCGCCCCGACGCGCCGGGGCAGCGTGTAGGTGTGCAGCTCGGAGCCGTAGAGACCCATGTCGTAGTACGGGTTCAGCACGATCCCGTCCCGGGCCGCGACCACGTCCGCGCCCAGCCCGAGCATCACGCCCCCGGCGCCGGCACTGCCCGAGTACGCCGCGACCACCACCTGCCGGGTGCACGTGACGATCTCCCGGCAGACCTGGTTGATCGCCCGGATGCTGGCCCACGCGGCCGTGGCCGGGTCCGGCGCCGCCTCGATCACGTTCAGGTGGATGCCGTTGCTGAACGCCTCGGTCCCGCCGCGCAGCACCAGCACCCGGGTGTCCTGCGCGGTCGCGTGCCGCAGCGCGGCCAGCAGCCGGCGGCAGTGCCCGGGCGCCATCGCGCCGTTGTAGAAGTCGAAGTGCAGCCAGCCGATCGCGCCGGTGCGCCGGTAGCGCACCTGGCGGTACGCGTTCGGGGTCTCCGGTTCGGCCCAGGCCGGCACGGGCGAGTCCCGCACGCCGCGCAGCCGGGCGCCGAGCGCGCTGGTCGCCGGGACCTTGATGCCACCCTCGGCGGCCGGGCGCAGGTGGCCCAGCCACAGGCTGCCGTCCCCGGTGGCGACCAGGACCGCGCCCTGGCGGCGACCCAGCAGCGTGCCCGGGCGCGCCGTGCGGAACGGGCCGGGGTGCGCGTCGTAGACGTACGCGGCAAGCCCGCCGACCTCGGTGAGAACCCCCGGCGAACCGTCGGCCGCCCGGATCCGCCGCATGATGGTCTCGGTCGGGGCGGACCAGTCGAAGGCCCGGTCGGCCTGCCGCATCAGCGGTCGCGGCCCCGCGCCGGGCGTCCGGGTGGGCGTCTGCTCGGCCGGGACCGGGGTGAACGACGGGTCGGCGGCCTTGGCCACCACCTCCAGCGCGCACTCCAGCGCGGCGTCCGAGACCGGGCCGGTGTAAAGGGCCGACTTGCGCGGAGGAGTAGCCGGCACGCCGAACGTGCGGGTGGCCCAGATCGGCCCGGCGTCGAACTCCTCGACCGCCTGCAGAGCGGTGACGCCCCAGGTCCGCAGGCCGTCGGTGATCGCCCAGTCCAGCGAGGAGGCGCCGCGGTCACCGACCGGGCCGGGGTGCAGGATCACCGTGCGGAAGCGCTGCCAGACGACGGCCGGAACCCGATCCTTCAGGTACGGGCAGAGGATGAGCTCGGGCGCGGCGGCGCGCACCCCGTCCACGATCTCCCGCTCGCCGACCGCGAGCAGCACGCCGACCTCGTGACCGGCGTCGCGCAGCGCGCACCAGATCCGCTGGCTCAAGCCGTTGAAAGCGCTGACGAGCAGCAAGATGCGCATGGCGGTGCCTCCCCCTTGTTCCCGGGGGCACTCTTCAACACCGCTCAGCTCACATGCCGGACATGTTGTGCGTTGAGGCGCACGTGGGCGGGAGTGCCGGACGGTCGGACTAAGCTGATGGTCATACCCCCGGCCCTTTCCTCGACCGGGGTCGTTCGTCGTGCCCTCGGAGGGTCCTCGCCATGCAACTCGCCGGTCTGATCCCGGCCGCCCTGCGCGACCGTGGCCTCGCCCGGGCCCGTGACCTGGCGGCCAAAGGTTTCGTCGACTCCGACTCGATGGATCTCACGGCGCCGGTCTCGCTGCGCCCGTTCGTGGTGGCCACGGTGGCCGGCCCGGCCGACGTCGGCGGAGCCCAGCGCCCGGTCCTGGCGGTCACCGCGACCTCCCGCGAGGCGGACGACCTGGCCGACGCGCTCGGCTGCCTGATCGACCCGGAGCGGGTGGCGGTCTACCCGTCCTGGGAGACGCTGCCCCACGAGCGGCTCTCCCCGCGGTCGGACACGGTCGGCAAGCGCCTGGCCGTCCTGCGTCGCCTCGCCCACCCCGGTGACCAGCCGTTGCAGGTGGTCGTGGCACCGGTCCGGTCGCTGCTGCAGCCGCAGCTCAAGGGCCTGGGCGACCTGGAGCCGGTGGAGCTGGTCACCGGCCGGGAGGCGGAGCTGGAGGGCGTCGCCCGGCGGCTCTCCGACATGGCGTATGCCCGGGTCGACCTGGTCACCAAGCGCGGCGAGTTCGCCGTCCGCGGCGGCATCCTGGACGTCTTCCCGCCCACCGACGAGCACCCGTCCCGGGTCGAGTTCTGGGGCGACGAGGTGGAGGAGATCCGCACCTTCGCCGTCGCCGACCAGCGCACGATCGAGCAGGTCGAGCGGCTCTGGGCCCCACCCTGCCGGGAGCTGCTGCTCACCCCGGCCGTGCGGGAGAAAGCCGCGGCGCTGGCCGTCCAGCACCCCGAGCTGGCCGAGATCCTGGACAAGCTCTCGGCCGGCATCCCCGTCGAGGGGATGGAGTCGCTGGCCCCGGCGCTGCTGGACGGGACCGGCAGCATGGAGCTGCTGATCGACTGCATGCCGGCCGGGACGCACGTGCTGCTCTGCGACCCGGAGCGGATCCGGACGCGGGCGCACGACCTCACCCGTACCTCCGACGAGTTCTTGGAGGCGTCCTGGGCCGCGGCTGCCGTGGGCGGGCAGGCGCCGATCGACGTCGGCGCGGTCGCCTTCCGCAGCCTGGCCGACGTGCGGGCGCACGCGGCTGTCCTGAAGCAGCCGTGGTGGACGATCTCGCCCTTCGGCCTGGCCGGCGCTGAACCAGGGGAACCGCTGCCCTGGGAGGACGCCGCAGCTGTCGAGGTCGCCCCGGACACCGGCGACGCGGTCGCGCTGGCGGCCCAGCCGGTTCCGCTCTATCACGGTGACACGGCGAAATTGGCGGCCGACTTGTCCGAATGGGCGGCCGCCGGCTGGGCGATCGCGCTGGTCTTCGAGGGCAAGGGCACCGCCCAGCGCGCCACCGAGCTGCTGCGCGACGCCGGCCTGGGTGTCACCCCGGTCGACTCGATCTCCACCCCGATCGCCGACGGCCGGCTGCTGGTCACCTGCGGTGGGCTGAACCACGGCTTCGTCGACGAGGCGTCCCGGCTCGCGGTGATCACCGGCAACGACATCTCCGGCGGCCGCGGCGCCTCCACCAAGGACATGCGCAAGATGCCGGCTCGCCGGCGCAACACGATCGACCCGCTCGAGCTGAAGACGGGCGACTTCGTGGTGCACGAGCAGCACGGCATCGGCCGCTACATCGAGCTGGTCCAGCGCACGGTCAACGGTGCCGACCGGGAGTACCTGGTGATCGAGTACGCCGCGTCCAAGCGCGGCCAGCCCGGCGACCGGCTCTACGTCCCCACCGACCAGCTCGACCAGCTCTCCCGCTACGTCGGGGGTGAGCAGCCCACGCTGCACAAGATGGGCGGCGCCGACTGGCAGAAGAGCAAGGCCCGGGCCAAGAAGGCGGTCAAGGAGATCGCCGCCCAGCTCATCCAGCTGTACGCGGCCCGCCAGGCGTCCAAGGGTCACTCGTTCGGGCCGGACACGCCGTGGCAGCGCGAGCTGGAGGACGCGTTCCCGTACACCGAGACGCCCGACCAGATGGCCGCGATCGTCGAGGTCAAGCACGACATGGAACTGCAGACCCCGATGGACAGGCTGATCTGCGGCGACGTCGGTTACGGCAAGACCGAGATCGCGGTCCGGGCGGCGTTCAAGGCGGTGCAGGACGGCAAGCAGGTCGCCGTGCTCGTGCCGACCACGCTGCTCGCCCAGCAGCACTTCAACACGTTCACCGAGCGGATGAGCCAGTTCCCGGTGCAGATCAAGCAGCTGTCCCGGTTCCAGACGCCGAAGGAGGCCGCGCTCACCCTGGAGCACGCCGCCGACGGCACCGCCGACATCGTGATCGGCACGCACCGCCTGCTGGCGAAATCGACCCGGTTCAAGAACCTCGGGCTGATCATCGTGGACGAGGAGCAGCGTTTCGGCGTCGAGCACAAGGAGCAGCTCAAGGCCCTGCGCGCCTCGGTCGACGTGCTGACCATGTCGGCCACCCCGATCCCGCGGACGCTGGAGATGGCGATCACCGGCATCCGGGAGATGTCGACCATCGCGACGCCGCCGGAGGAGCGCCACCCGGTGCTCACCTACGTCGGCGCCCAGGACGACAAGCAGGTCGCCGCCTCCATCCACCGCGAGCTGCTGCGTGACGGCCAGGTGTTCTACCTGCACAACCGGGTCGAGTCGATCGACCGGGCGGCCCGCAAGCTGCGCGAGCTGGTGCCCGAGGCCCGGGTCGCGGTGGCGCACGGCCAGATGAGCGAGGAACAGCTGGAGAAGGTGATGGTCGGCTTCTGGGAGAAGGAGTTCGACGTCCTGGTCTGCACCACGATCGTCGAGTCCGGCATCGACATCCCGAACGCCAACACCCTGATCGTCGAGCGTGCCGACCTGCTCGGCCTGGCCCAGCTGCACCAGATCCGCGGCCGGGTCGGCCGGGGGCGCGAGCGGGCGTACGCGTACTTCCTCTACCCCCGTGAGAAGCCGCTCACCGAGCACGCCCACGAGCGGCTGGCCACCATCGCCCAGCACACCGAGCTCGGCGCCGGGATGTACGTGGCGATGAAGGACCTGGAGATCCGCGGCGCCGGCAACCTGCTCGGCGGCGAGCAGTCCGGCCACATCGAGGGCGTCGGCTTCGACCTCTACGTGCGGATGGTCGGCGAGGCGGTCAGCGCGTTCAAGGGCGAGCGCCCCGAGGAGGAGCCCGAGGTCAAGATCGATCTCCCGATCGACGCGCACCTGCCCACGGAGTACATCGCGGTCGAGCGGTTGCGCCTGGAGATGTACCGCAAGCTGGCCGAGGCCCGCGACGAGGCGCGCCTGGAGGAGGTCATCGCCGAGATGACCGACCGCTACGGCGAGCCGCCGGCCCCGGTGGTCAACCTGATCGCGGTCGCCCGCTTCCGCCAGCTGGCCCGCGCCTACGGCCTCACCGACGTGTCCATGCAGGGCAAACACCTCCGCTTCTCGCCGCTGAACCTGCTGGACTCGAAGCAGATGCGGCTCAAGCGGTACCACCCGGACTCGGTCTACAAGGCGGCGAACGAGCAGGTCAGTGTCCCGCGCCCGGCCACCCGCCGGCTGGGCGGCGAGCCGCTGCGCGACCAGGCCCTGCTGCAGTGGTGCGCTCAGCTGCTGAAGGACGTGCTCGGCGACGCGCCGGTCGCGGCCCGGGTGTGACGGATCACATTGATCGTGAGAAGGTGATGGCCATGCAGCGTAGCCGTCGACTCGCATCCATGGCCGTCGTCGCGTCCCTCGCGGTGACCGGCCTTTCCGCCTGCCGGTCCGAACCGGCCGTGGCCGCGTACATCGGTGACACCCGGATCACCGAGAAGCGGGTCCAGGAGGTGTGGGACGACGCCCGCGCCGCGCTGGGCGACGCCGCGGCCATGCCGATCACCCGCACCGACGTCGTCAACGTGCTGGTCAGCCGGAATCTGATCGAACGGGTCGCGCAGCGGCACAACGTGCAGCTGCCGGCCGGTCTCTCCTACGACCAGTTCGCCGCCCTGGTCCGCCTGCCCGCCAAGACGGAGTACGTGCAGTTGTACGCGCAGTACAACGCCTTGCAGTACACCGTCGAGCAGTCGATCACCGGCACGACCGCGCTCACCGAGGACGACCTGAAGGACGTCTACCAGCGGCTCACCGCGAACAACGCGCTGGAGCCGGGCACCACCTTCGATGCCTTCAAGGGCACCGTCCCGGCCGACGTGACGAAGGATCTGGAGGCCGCGGTCGCGCTGCGCAACGAGGTGCACCAGGTCGCCGACCCGCTCGACGTCACCGTCAACCCGCGTTACCAGCCGATCGAGCTGGGCGTCTACGGTGTCCAGAACCAGCAGACCAAGGCGATCTATCAGATCGTCGCGGCGCAGGTCGGCGGCAACGCCACGGTCCCGGTCGCCGACGTCTCCTGAACAAAGCCGACGTCTCCTGAACAAAGCCGACGTCCGGTGAACAAGCCGGCGCCTCCTGAACGACTTGGATCGCCTCTTGAGCAGTCGCATCGTCCTGCTGGTCACCTCGCCGCGCCTGCCGGCGGGGCTGCTCACCGCCGAGGCGTGGGACACCGTGCGCTCCGGCCCGGTCTTCGCCGCCGCCGAGTCCGAGCAGGCGGTGGCGCTGCGCGCGGCCGGTGTGCCGGTGACCGTGCTGGACACCGACGCGCAGGGCCTGCTCGACGCGATCGGGGACGCCCCGCTCGCGGTCTGGCTGGCCGGGCCGCACGGCGATCAGCCGTTCGCACGCCAGCTCGGGCTGCGGCTGGCCCGTGAACCCGGGCTGGCCGAGCTCGAGCTGATGTACGGCAGCTGGGACCCGCCCGGCGCGCGCCTGCTGGACGCGGTCGCCGTCATGGACCGCCTGGCCTCGCCCGGGGGCGATCCGTGGAAGCGGGCGCAGAGCCACCGTACGCTCGCGCCTTATCTGCTCGAGGAAAGCTATGAGGCGTACGACGCCATCGAGCGCGACGACCTCGACGAGCTGCGTGAGGAACTCGGCGACGTGCTGCTGCAGATCGTGCTGCACGCCCGCCTCGCCGAGGAGCTGCCGGACGGCCGGGCCTGGAACATCGACGACGTCGCCGGGATCCTGGTGGAGAAGATGATCCGCCGGAACCCGCACGTCTTCGCCGGTGAGCGCGTCGAGGACATCGAGGAGATCACCGCGAACTGGGAGCGGATCAAGCGCGAGGAGAAGTCGCGCGACTCCGTTCTGGACGGCGTGGCACTGAGCCAGCCGGCGCTCGCGCTGGCCGCGAAGATCCTGCACCGCGCGGCCCGGGGCGGTGTCGACGTGCCGCTTCCCGGCGACGACGACCTCGGCTCGGGGCTGTTGCGCCTGGTCGCCGACGCGCGTGAGGCAGGTCTCGACCCCGAGGCACAACTGCGAAAAGCCACTCTGGCGTACGCCGAAGCGGTGCGAGCGGCGGAAAAAGTCGGACCTCCCGAGTAGTTTTCTCGGCATGCCGGAGTTCGTACCGCTCGCCGAGCGCATCGCCGACGCTCTGCTGGAGAGCGACCCCGTGACGGCCCTCTACGCGGGGGACCATCGCTTCGACGACCGCCTGCCCGACCTCTCCGCCACCGCGGTCGGGGGCCGGGTCGCCATGCTCCGCGATGCCGCCGACGCGCTCAGCGGCATCGACGCCGACGGGCTCGACGCGGAGGATCAGGCCGATCACGCCATCCTCAGCGCCCAGGTCGAGCGGCGGCTGTTCGAGCTGACCGACGTGCGTGAGCACGAGTGGAATCCGTTGGAGCACAACCCCGGTCCGCTGCTGCACGGCCTGCTGTCCCGCCCGTTCGCCCCGCCCGCCGAGCGGCTGGAGAGCTTGCGCGGCCGGCTCGCCGCCCTGCCCGACGCGCTGGCCACCGCTCGTGCCGTGCTGCGCGACGTGCCACGGGTCCATGCCGAGACCGCGGCCGGTCAGTTCGCCGGCACGGCCGGGCTGATCCGCGACGAGCTGCCCGTGCTGCTGGCTCAGGAGCCGGGCCTGCGTGACTCGGTCGAGCCGGTGGTGCAGGCTTCGCTGGCCGCGCTCGGCGAGTTCGGCGGCTGGCTGCGGCAGCGGCTGGAGAGCGGCGAGCCCGGCCGTGACCCGCGACTCGGCCGCCGGCTGTGGGAGGCGCGGCTCTGGCACACGCTGGACACCGAGCTCTCCGCCTCCGAGGTGCTCAGCCGCGCCCAGGCGAACCTGGACCGGGTCGGCGCCGAGCTGCGCACGCTCGCGGCCGAGCTGGTCGGCGGCGAGCCCAGCGACGAGACGGTCCGCCGCGCGCTGGACACCATCGCCGGGCAGCACCCGGACAACACCACGATCGTCGGCCTGGCCAAGGGGGCGATGGACGAGGCGACCGAGTTCGTCCGCGCCCATGACGTCGTGTCGCTGGTGGACGATCCCTGCGTGATCGAGGAGATGCCGGAGTTCGCCCGCGGCGTCGCGGTGGCCTACTGTGACCCGCCCGGCCCGCTGGAGACCGCGGACGTCCCGACGTTCTACTGCATCGCCCCGGCGCCGTCGGACTGGCCGGCCGAGCGGGTCCGCAGCTTCTACCGGGAATACAACAACGAGATGATCCGGAATCTCACCGTGCACGAGGCGATGCCGGGTCACTTCCTGCAGCTCGCGCACGGCCGCCGGTTCCGGGGCAGCAGCAAGGTGCGCGCGCTGGGCCTGTCCGGGCCGTTCGTCGAGGGCTGGGCGGTCTACGCCGAGGAGATGATGGTCGGTCTCGGCTTCGGCGGCCCGAAGGTGCGGTTGCAGCAGCTCAAGATGCAGTTGCGGATGAGCCTCAACGCGGTCGTCGACCAGTTGGTGCACTGCGACGACCTGGCCGAGTCCGAGGCCATGGCGCTGATGACCGGGCGCGGCTTCCAGGAGGAGGGCGAGGCGGCCGGCAAGTGGCGGCGGGCGCTGCTCACCTCGACCCAGCTCTCCACCTACTTCGTGGGTTACACCGAGGTCGCGGCGATCGCGGCGGCCCGCCCGTTCGGCGCCACCCCGAAAGCCTGGCACGACGCGATGCTGGCCCACGGCTCGCCGCCCCCGCGCCACCTGCGCGCCCTCCTCGGCGTCTGAGAGGTCCGCCCGGCGGTGACCTTCGGCCCTGATGCGGGGTGTGTCGCGGCGGGAGGCTTGAACCCGGGAAAGCAGCGGGGCAGGCCCGGGAGACGCGACCGGCGGAAGGAGGTGATGCGTGGCGCAGCAGCGATCAGGAAGGCATGCCCTCGTGGCCGTGCGTGCACCCGCGCCTCCCCCCGCGCGGGAGCACGCCGCGGCGCAGTCGGCGTCGTCACGGCCAGGCGGTTCCGTGCCAGCCGGCCAGGCGGTTCCGCGCCAGCCGGAAGATCCCGCGCGGCCGAGCCGTTCAGCGGGGCTGGAAGTCCGCGTCGTCGGCGGTGCCGACGAGCGCGGTCAGCGTCAGGTCCGCCTCCGTGCCGGCCAGCACCCCGGTGAAGGCGGCCAGCGTCCCGTCCCCGGTCACGCACACCTCGAAGGCGCCGGTCAGTTTCACGCAGGCCGCGTGCCGCCCGGCGATGGTCGTGTCCCGCTCGGTGATCTCCAGTGCCGGGTCAGCGGCGGCCGCCCGCAGCTTCGCCTCGACCGCGGCCGGCGTGATCAGGCCGGAGGCGGGCGGCAGGTCGGCGGCGCCGGGGGCGGAGACCACGCAGCCGGGCGCGCACCGGGTGGTGGCGGCCGGGGTGACGATCAGCGAACCGCCGGGCCAGCGATAGGCCGTACGGGAAGGCTCTTGAATGATCTTCGCAGTCGCCCCGTCGGCCAGGCGGTAGGCCGCCGTGTAGGTCAGCCCGGCGGAGTCGGCGATCTGGCCGGCGATCTGCGTGACCGCGTCGGCCGGACCGACCCCGGCCGCGCCGGCCTGGGCGAGATCGGCGCAGGCGGCCGTGGCGAGGAGCATGCCGGCGGCGAGGAAAGCATTCGCGAATCGTCGGCGGGCCACGATCCCCACCCTGGTCCGGACGTCAGTCGCACGCAAACGATATATGTCGGTCGATAAAGGGGGGAATTGTTTGTTCAGGCGGACTCGGCGGCTTTGGTGCGCTGCATGAGTTGATAACGCATGACATAACGGCGAATGATCTTCGCCTCGGACTCCGGCGGGTCGTAGAGGGCGACCATCTCCACCGACAACGGGCCACGGACCGGTACCTGCTGCCGCATCGCGCTGGCCTTCGTCACGGTTGCCGTGAACTCGACCACGTCGCCGCCGAGCTGCGCCCGCAGCGCCACCTCGTGACCGGGCCGCACCTCGACGTCGGTGAAGTGGGCGCGCACCGAGCGCTCGCTGATGTCGTGGATCCAGCCGATCGCGTCGGGGTGCCCGGTGCGGGTCATCACGATCGGCTCGCCGCCGCCTCCGCGCACGTAGAGGCGGTTCTGAACGATCTCCGGTGCGCCGGAGAGCCGCAGCTCGGCCCGGTTCTCGTCGGTGCCGGCGACGGTGGCGGAGACCACGTACCGGCCGCGGGGTGCGGCGGACCAGCGCAGGATCACCACCGACCCCTGGCGCGGCACGTGGGCGCGGGGGAGCGAGACGGTCACGGCCGCCTCGGTGGCGGTCACGACCCGGACACCGGGGTGGATATCGCCACCGGCTTCCATCTCGACGCGTGAGCCGTCCTCAGGAATCAGGCTGCTGCTCATAGTGCCCCCTGTTTCGGCAGGCGGGCCGTGGTTTTGAGGCATACCGCGCGGTGAAGTTGGCCGGGCGGCCGAACAGGCGACTCGTCGGCTCGATACGCTCACTGGCGTGGTCGGCCCGCAGGGTCGCGGACCGAAACGGTATTCGTACAACGCTTAGGGAGCGACACCACAAATGGCCACCATTGAAGCGATCGTCGCCCGCGAGATCCTGGATTCCCGTGGCAACCCGACCGTCGAGGTCGAGGTCGGCCTCGACGACGGCACCGTCGGCCGCGCCGCGGTTCCGTCCGGCGCCTCCACCGGTGCGTTCGAGGCGCACGAGCTGCGTGACGGCGACAAGGGGCGTTACCTCGGCAAGGGTGTCGAGAAGGCCGTCGCCAACATCGAGGACAAGATCGCCGACGAGCTGATCGGTTACGAGGCGAGCGAGCAGCGCCTGATCGACCAGAAGATGCTCGACCTGGACGGCACCGACACCAAGTCGGAGCTGGGCGCCAACGCGATCCTGGGCGTCTCCCTCGCGGTCGCCAAGGCGGCCGCGCTCTCCGCCGAGCTTCCGCTGTTCCGTTACGTCGGTGGCCCGAACGCCGCCGTCCTGCCGGTCCCGATGATGAACATCGTCAACGGTGGCGCGCACGCCGACTCCAACGTCGACGTGCAGGAGTTCATGATCGCCCCGATCGGCGCCCCGACGTTCCGCGAGGCGCTGCGCACCGGCGCCGAGGTCTACCACGCGCTGAAGTCGGTGCTGAAGAAGAAGGGCCTGTCGACCGGCCTGGGCGACGAGGGCGGCTTCGCGCCGAACCTGCCGGCCAACGCCGCCGCGCTGGACCTGATCGCCGAGGCCGTCCAGGCCGCCGGCTTCTCCCTGGGCAGCGACATCGTGCTGGCCATGGACGTCGCCGCGACCGAGTTCTACAAGGACGGGTCGTACGTTTTCGAGGGCGCCCCGAAGTCGACCGACGAGATGATCGCCTACTACGCGAAGCTCGCCGCCGACTACCCGATCGTCTCCATCGAGGACCCGCTGGCCGAGGACGACTGGGCCGGCTGGAGCGCGATGACCGCGGAGCTGGGCAACAAGATCCAGATCGTCGGCGACGACCTGTTCGTCACCAACCCGCAGCGCATCGCCCGCGGCATCGCCGAGGCGGCCGGCAACGCGGTGCTGGTCAAGGTGAACCAGATCGGTTCGCTGACCGAGACGCTGGACGCCGTGGACCTGGCCCACCGGGCCGGCTTCAAGACGATGATGTCGCACCGCTCCGGTGAGACCGAGGACACCACGATCGCCGACCTGGCCGTCGCGGTCGGCTCGGGTCAGATCAAGACCGGTGCCCCGGCCCGTTCCGACCGGGTCGCGAAGTACAACCAGCTCCTGCGCATCGAGGAGCAGCTGGAGAGCGCCGCGCGTTACGCCGGTGCGGGCGCGTTCCCGCGTTACCGGGTCGCGTAACACCCGACCGGCCATCATGGTGAAGTGGCACCCGAGCCCACTCGGGTGCCACAATCCGTGACGGTTGTGGGGGAGGGGTGGAGATGACACAGCGTCGCATGCCGAGCGGTCAGGGTCCGTCCCGTCGATCGAGTGGCAGCGGCGGCGGCGGCCGTCCCGGCTCGTCGTCCCGCACCCGCAACACCGGTGCGATCCGGGTGGAGGCGCGCCCCACGGTCCGGGTGCCGGCGTCTCGCAGTGCCCGGCCGGCCGGTTCACGGCGTCAGTCGCAATCGGGCGGTCCCGCCGCCCGGCGCACCGACGCTCCCCGGCCCCGCGCGCTGACCAGCCGGGCCACCATCCTGCTCGCGGTGTTCGTGGTGCTGGCCCTGGCCTACACCTATCCGATCCGCGTCTACCTGCAGCAGGAGTCGGAGATCGCCCAGCTCAAGCGCTCGCAGGCCGAGCAGAGCGGCGAGATCGCGAAGACCGCCGCCGAGCTGGAGAAGTGGAACGACCAGGAGTACATCCGGATTCAAGCCCGGAAAGACCTTTATTACGTACGGCGTGGCGAAGCCCCGTTGCTGGTGATCACCGCCTCGCCCGGCGCGTCCCGTGACGCCGACCCGAAAGCCCCGGCGGCCGTCCCGGACCGCTGGTACGACACGCTGTGGAACAGCGTCCGAGCCGCCGACGCGGAGCCCGCGAACTGATGGATGCACCAGACCCTGCCGATCTCGACATCGTGGCGGCCCAGCTCGGCCGCCGTCCTCGCGGCACCCGGGCGATCGCGCACCGCTGCCCGTGCGGCAACCCGGATGTGGTGGAGACCGCGCCGCGCCTCGACGACGGCACGCCGTTTCCCACGATGTACTACTTGACCTGTCCACATGCCACCGCCGCGTGCAGCCGCCTGGAGTCGGCCGGCGTGATGCGCGACATGCAGGAACGGTTGAGCACCGACCCCGAGCTCGCGGCGCAGTACGCGAAGGCGCATCAGGACTACCTGGACCGTCGCCAGGCGATCGAGGACGTGCCGGAGATCCGCAACGTGTCCGCCGGCGGCATGCCCGATCGGGTCAAGTGCCTGCACGTCCACCTCGGGCACGCGCTGGCCGCGGGCCGCGGGGTGAACCCGTTCGGCGACGAGGTGCGCGACGCGGTCGAGCCGTGGTGGGTCGACGGCCCGTGTGTGCGAAAAGCCGAGTGATGATCCGTCGCGCCCGCACCGGGGACGTGAAGGCGATCCGGGCCCTGGTCGACACGTACACGACGGATCGGCGGCTGCTCAGCAAGGCCACGGTCACCCTCTACGAGTCCGTCCAGGAGTTCTGGGTGGCGGTCGACGAGGACGGCACGGTCGTCGGCTGCGGTGCCCTGCACGTCATGTGGGAGGACCTGGCGGAGATCCGCACGGTCGCCGTCCACCCGAGCCAGCGCGGCCGCAAAATCGGTCACCGGATCGTGTCGGTGCTGCTCGACCAGGCCCGTGAGCTCGGCGTGCGCCGGGTCTTCTGCCTGACGTTCGAGACCCGGTTCTTCGGCGCGTTCGGGTTCACCGAGATCGACGGCGCGCCGGTGCCGCACGCCGTCTACGAACAGCTCCTCCGGTCGTACGACGAGGGTGTCGCCGAGTTCCTGGACCTGGAACGGGTCAAGCCGAACACGTTGGGGAACACGAGAATGCTGCTGCACCTATGAGGGTCGCCGCCATCGACTGCGGGACCAACGCGGTCCGTCTGCTGATCGCCGACGTCGAGGGTGACCGGCTGACCGACGTCCGGCGCACCATGGAGATCGTCCGCCTGGGCGAGGGCGTCGACCGGACCGGCAGGCTCTCCCCGGCCGCGATCGAGCGCACCCGGGTCGCGCTCGTCGGCTACGCCGCCGAGATCAAAAGATCAGAAGCGGTCGCCGTACGGATGTGTGCCACCTCCGCCTCGCGGGACGCCTCGAACGCGCAGGACTTCCGGGACATGGTGCGTGGCGTGCTGGGCGTGGATCCGGAGGTGATCACCGGTGAGGAGGAGGCCACGCTCTCGTTCCTCGGGGCGGTGAAGGGTCTCCCGGCGCCGGGGCCGTACCTGGTGTTCGACCTGGGGGGCGGTTCCACCGAGTTCGTCACCGGCACGGATACGGTCGAGCGGGCGATCTCGATGGACATCGGTTGTGTCCGGATGACCGAGCGCCACCTGCGCGGCGACCCGCCTGCCGCGGAGGAGCTGGCCGCCGCGGAGAAGGACGTGACGGCGGCGGTCGACACGGCGCTGGCCGCGGTCGCCGGCCGCGAGGCGTGCACGCTGGTCGGCCTGGCCGGCACCGTCACCACGGTCGCCGCCCTGGTCCACGACCTCCCGGAGTACGACTCGGACCGCATCCACCACAGCGAGCTCAGCCGCGAGGCGGTCACCCGGGTCACCGGGGAGCTGCTCGCGATGACCGTCGAGCAGCGGCTGGCACTGCCGGTGATGCACCCGGGCCGGGCCGACGTGATCGGTGCCGGCGCCCTGATCATGCGCATCATCCTGGAGCGTTCCGGTCACGACACGGTGATCGCCTCCGAGCACGACATCCTGGACGGCATCGCTTTCGGGTTGGCCGCATCGGCCTGATCCGGCTCCGGACGGGCAAATCGGTCTGCCTTTTCGGCCGGTTTTCGCTGCCCGTGTGTCGTCATCGTGCGCACACCGGGTCATATTCCCAGGAAAGTCACAGCACCCGTTGCGTGATGTCAGATAACCCCAGCTAGATCGGGGTCGCGCGACGCTCCCGCCGGTCGTTATCCTCGCCTGCCAGACGATCGGACGGTGAACGTCCGCGAAAGGAAGCATCGATGTCGAACCCGGTTGAGCCGACTCACGGCGGCCAGGCCTTCCCGCCGCCGAACGCAGCCGGCGCCGCGTACCCGCCGCCGAACGCGGGCACCCCGGGAACGCCTGGTGCCTATCCGCCGCCGAACGCCGGCGCGCCCGGTGGTTACCCGGCGCCCGGTGCCGGTGCCCCCGGTGGTTACCCGGCGCCCGGTGCCGGTCCCCCGGTGGTTACCCGCCGCCCGGTGCCGGTGCCCCCGGTGGCTACCCGCCGCCCGGCGCCGCGGGCTTCCCGCCGCCGGCCCCGCTGCAGCCGGCCCCGAAGAAGTCGGCCGGCAAGCGGATCCTCAGCATCCTCGGCGTGATCGCGATCATCATCGTGATCGCCGTGATCAAGATCGGCCTGCGCTCGGCGCTCAGCTCCGACCCGACCAAGGACGCCAAGGTCGGCGACTGCATCTCGGTCAGCGAGAAGCTCTCCGACAAGGAGACCGAGACCGAGGCCGACGTCGTCGACTGCTCGAACTCGAAGGCCAAGTTCGTGGTCGTCGGCAAGGTTCCCGGCGTCGACGACGTGAACAGCAAGGCCTGCGACTCGTTCTTCACCGAGGCCGACAAGGACCCGGCGATCCTGTCCAGCCCGACCGGTGCGGACGACAAGTACCTGCTCTGCGTGAAGGCCAAGGCCTGATCCGCGGCGGGACCTGATCGGGGGCGGCGTTCCGGGCCTGGAACGCCGCCCCCGGTTGCACCACGACGCGGCCCAGATGTTGTGCTGATCCGGTGCAACCGTCGGAGTCCTCACCACGTACGCCGGAAATGGTTGTCGCACAGGCGGCCGAGGCCGCGTCGCTGAGCGTGCTCGACGCCCGCATCGCGGATTGTTTTGCCTGCCCACGGCTGGTCGAGTGGCGCACCGAGGTCGCACGTGTCAAGCGGGCCGCCTTCCGGGACCAGGAGTACTGGGGCCGTCCGATCCCCGGCTACGGCCCCGCCGACGCGTCGATCGCGATCCTCGGCCTGGCGCCGGCCGCGCACGGCGGCAACCGCACCGGCCGGATCTTCACCGGCGACCGCTCCGGGGACGTCCTCTTCGCCGCCCTGCACCGGGCCGGCCTCGCCAACCAGCCGACCAGTGTCTCCGCCGACGACGGCCTGGAGCTGCGGCACACCCGGATCTTCGCGGCGGTGCGCTGCGCCCCGCCGGACAACAAGCCCACACCGGAGGAACGGGACACCTGCGCGCCCTGGATCCGCCGGGAACTGCAAATGATCACTCCCACCCTCCGCGTCGTGGTCGCCCTGGGTGCCTTCGCCTGGGCCGCCTGGTGGCCGGCCATGCGATCGGCGTACGGCGTGAACCCGCCCGTCCCGCGTCCCAAATTCGGGCACGGAGCCGAGGTCAGCCTGCCCGGCGTACCCCCGGTGCTCGGGTGTTTCCACGTCAGCCAGCAGAACACGTTCACCGGCCGGCTCACCCCCGACATGCTCGACGCGGTGTTCACTCGTGCCAAGGCTCTGGCGGGCCTGGCATGATGCGCGTGTCCGAATCCCGTTTCGAGTCACGGATCTGAACAGCCCGTATGGACCTTGCACAACTGCGTCGCTGGTGGCCTCTGGTCGCCGTCATCGCGCTGCTCTTCGTGACTTCGCTGGCAGCGACCCGGTCCGCGCCCCAGCTGGACCGGATCACCCCGCGCGCGGCCACGCCCACGACGCAGGCGCCGCTGCTGCCACCCACCCCGAACCCGACCGCGCCGGAGGGGACACCCGCCCCGGTCGAGGCCGCCCAGGGCCTGCCCGACTGGATCGGCACGGTCACGGTCGTGCTGCTCACCGTCCTGGTGATCGGCATGGTGGCGGTTCTCACCTGGGCGCTGCTGCGCGACGTGAACCGCCGCCGCCGGAACCGGACCGGGCGCCGTGACCCGCGCCGCGCCGGTAACACCGCGGAGGACCTGGTCGCCGCGCTCGACGCCGGCCTGGAGGAACTCTCCGACGCCGACCGGGACCCGCGCCGTGCGGTCATCGCCTGCTGGGTGCGGCTGGAGCAGGCGGCGGCCGAGGCCGGCACCCCGAGACATCCCGGCGACAGCCCGACCGACCTGGTCGGCCGGCTGCTGGCCGAGCAGCAGGTGGACGCGGCCGTGCTGGCCGCGCTGATGGAGGTGTACCGGGAGGCGCGGTACGCCACGCACACCGTCGACGACCGGATGCGGCTCCAGGCCCGTAACGCTCTGGAACGCCTGCGGGCCGACCTGGGAGCGGGGGTCCCGGCATGAGCGAGCTTGCGAGTGAATCATCGGGCTCAGTCCAGAACTCATGGCGACGCCGGAGCGCAGCGGAGGTGGCGGCATGAGCGAGCTTGCGAGTGAATCATCGGGCTCAGTCCAGAACTCGTGGCGACGCCGGAGCGCAGCGGAGGTGGCGGCATGAGTTACGGGGGACTGGGCGAGCTCTTCGAGATGACGGCGCCCGCGTCCGCGGAGCCGGCGCCGAAGCCGCGGCGCCGTCGCTCACCGGCCGTCCGGGTGGCCGGCAACGTGATCCTGATCGCCGCCGCCACCGTCGTGGTCGTCGCCGCGCTGCGGGCCGGCTCGGTGCACGCCCCGCTGCTGCTGGTCGTCGCCCTGCTGACCGGCCTGCGGGTGGTCACGATCGCGGCCTCGGCGGTTCGCCCGCCCCGCGCGTTCCGCGGTGGTGCCGCGGGCAGCAGCGCGTCGGCTCGCGCGACCGACTCGTTGCGTGCCACAGTGCGCCGCTGGGAGCGAACTCTCGACAAGGCGCACTCCGAGTCGGACACCTATGCGCGTAACGTCTTGCCGGTGCTCGGCGAACTCGCCGACGAGCGCCTGCGGTTGCGGCATGGCATCACCCGGGCCGGTGACCCGGCCCGTGCCCGTGAGCTGCTCGGCGAACAGGCCTGGTCGGTGCTTTCCGACCCGGGCCGGCGCGGGCTGAAGACGCGGGACCTGGAGACGTACGTACAAGCGATGGAACGACTGTGAGAAAGGTGCGCCGGTGACGCAGACAGGCGTACAGGCCCTCCCCCCGTTCGAGGTCGGGCGCCTGGCCGGAGCCGTCCTCGACGCCGTGAACAGCGTCGTGGTCGGCAAGCGGGAGGCCCTGGAGATGGTGCTGGCCGGCATCCTGGCCGGTGGGCACGTCCTGCTGGAGGACCTGCCCGGGCTCGGCAAGACGCTGACCGCGCGCTCCTTCGCGCAGGCGCTCGGGCTGGACTTCCGGCGGCTGCAGTTCACCCCCGACCTGCTGCCCGCGGACGTGACCGGTTCGTTCCTCTACGACCAGCGCAAGGGTGACTTCGCGTTCCGGGCCGGCCCGGTCTTCACGAACATGTTGCTGGCCGACGAGATCAACCGCACCCCGCCGAAGACCCAGGCCGCCCTGCTCGAGGCGATGCAGGAGAAGCAGGTGTCGGTCGAGGGTGTGACCTACCGGCTGGACCCGCCGTTCCACGTGCTGGCCACCGCCAACCCGATCGAGTACGAGGGCACGTACCCGCTGCCCGAGGCTCAGCTCGACCGCTTCATGCTCCGCGTGTCGTTCGGTTACCCGACCGCCGAGGAGGAGTGGGACGTGCTGCGCCGGCGGATGTCCCGCCGGCAGGAGGAGGCCCAGCTCGCCCCGGTCGTCGACGCCCGCACGCTGCAGGTGATGCAGGCCGCGCTGGAGGCGGTGACGGTCGAGGACTCGATCGGCCGTTACATCGTGTCGCTGGCCGCCGCCACCCGTGAGCACAACGCGGTGCTGGTCGGCTCGTCGCCGCGTGGCTCGCTGGCGCTGCTGCTCCTGGCTCGCGCCCGGGCCGCGATGGCCGGGCGGGACTACGTCGTGCCCGAGGACGTCAAGGACGTCGCGGTGCCGGCGCTGGCGCACCGGATCACGCTGCGCCCGGAGATGTGGCTGCGTCAGGTGAACCCGTCGTTCGTGGTGCAGGAGGTGCTCAGCGCGGTGCCGGCCCCGGCCAGCGGGGCGCTTCCCACGTACGCGCGGCATGACTGAACCGGCCGCTCCGAGCTGGGCGCCGACCCGTGCGCTCGGCCGTTCGGTGCTGCTCACCGGGCTGCTGTTGCTGCTCGGGGTGGCGCTGGGCCGGGTCGACCTGGTGCTGCTGGCCGCGCCGTTCGCGATCGGGGCGGCGCTGCACCTGCGCCGGCGGCCGGAGTCGGTGCCCGAGGTGACGATCACGGCCGACGAGACGTACCTGGTCGAGGGCGGGACGGTCCAGGCCGGGCTGACCGTCTCCAACGCTGACGCACTCGGGTACGACCTGGTCGTCGTCCGTACGAAGGTCTCTCCGTGGCTCCGCCTGGAGCACGCCGACCGCCCGTTCGCGATCACCGTCCCGTCCGACGGCTGGGCCGCGATCGACCTGCCCGGTGAGGCGCTGCGCTGGGGCCGGCACGACGTGGGGCCGGCCGCGGCCCGCGCGGCGGCCTGCGGTGGCCTGCTGGCCTGCCGCCCGGTCGTCACCCCGGCCCGTGGTGTCCGCGTCTACCCGACCACCGAGCCGTTCAAGGCGACCGAGGCGATGCCGGCCGCCGCCGGTCTGGTCGGCGCGCACCGTTCGCGGCGGCTCGGCGAGGGCGGCGAGCTGGCCGGCGTGCGCCAGTTCGCTCCCGGTGACCGGCTGCGCCGCATCGACTGGCGGGTGTCGCTGCGCACCCGTGACCTGCACGTCGCCTCCACCCTGTCCGACCGCGACGCCGAGGTGCTGCTCCTGCTCGACCTGCTCGGCGAGGTGGGCCGCTCGGGCGGTGTCCGCGGCAGCGCGTCGGTGCTGGACACCACGGTCCGCGCCGCCGCCGCGGTCGCCGAGCACTACCTGCACCGCGGCGACCGCGTGTCGCTGCTGGAGTACGGGGCGACCGCCCGCCGGCTGCGCGCCGCGTCCGGCCGCCGGCAGTACCTCACCGTCCTGGAATGGCTGCTCGACGTGCGCGCTGACCCGGTCGAGGAGGATTACGAGCCGGTCCTCGGCGCCCACCACATCTCGACGTCCGCGCTGGTCGTGGTCCTCACTCCGTTGATCGACCCGCGCGCCGCGGACATGCTGGCCCAGCTCACCCAGGCCGGCCGTTTCGTCGTCGCGGTCGACACCCTGCCCGAGGAGACCGCCCCGCCGGTCCGTAACCAGTGGACCCCGTTCGCCACCCGGCTGTGGCGCATCGAGCGGGAGAACGTGCTGGGCCGGCTCCGCGAGCACGGTGTGCCGGTCGTCACGTGGGCCGGCGCCGGCAGTCTCGACCTGGTCCTGCGCGACGTGGCCCGGATGGCCGCCGCGCCGAGGGGGCGCTGACGGTGCTGACCGGACTGCTCCGGCGACTGAGCCGGATCCCCACCGTGGTGCGGCGGGCCACCGTCGTACCGGTGCTGGTGCGTTGTGGCATCGCGCTCGCCGGTGTGTTCGCGATGGTCGTGGCCTGGCCGATCGAGCTGGTGGCGAGCCAGTTCGTCGTGCCGCTGCTGGTGATCGCGGTCTGGCCGGCGTTCGCCCCGCGGGGCCGGAGCGCCACGTTCGCCGCGCTGGTCACGGTGGGTGGCTGGATCGTCGACACCGCCGGTTACGACTCGCGGATCGCGCTGTGGCGGGTCGTCACACTGGCCACGCTGCTCTATCTCGGTCACACACTTACCGCGCTGGCGGCGGTCCTGCCGTACGACGGTGTGGTCAACCTCGACGTGCCGGGTCTCTGGCTCGGGCGGGCGCTGGTCGTCGTGCTGATCTCCGCCGTGTTGACGGTGCTCGCTCTCGGTCTCACCGAGGACCTTGGTGGCGATGCGTTCCAATTGGCGACATTGGTGGGATTGGCTGCTGCGACAGGAGTGACGGTAATTCTGGTTCGCCTTACCAGGCGAACCTGAATTCTGGGCAGTTTATGTGTCCTTAGACACTTGACTTTCAAGGTTGCGATGGTCACAGAACGACGCATGAACTGCCCGCCGCGCGCGAGAATAGGGGCGTGAATCCGCCGCGCATAGTCGTCGTAGGAGCTGGGCACGTCGGGCTTTACACGGCCCTTCGCCTCTCCAAGAAGCTGAACCGGAACCATGCCGAGGTCGTTGTCATCGACCCCGTGCCGCACATGACCTATCAGCCGTTCCTGCCCGAGGCAGCGGCCGGTAGCATCTCGCCGCGCCACGCCGTTGTGCCGCTGCGCCGTGAGCTGAAGAAGTGCCGCATCGTCTCCGGTGAGGTCACCAAGGTCGAGCACGCCAGCAAGACCGTGACCATCCAGCCGATCGACGGCCCCTCCTACGAGATGGCCTACGACCACATCATCGTGGCGCCCGGCTCCGTCTCGCGGACTCTTCCGATCCCCGGCCTCAGCGAGATCGGTATCGGTCTCAAGACCATCGGTGAGGCCATCTACCTGCGCAACCACATCCTCGACCGGCTCGACGTCGCCGCCGTGACGCCGGACCCGGAGGTGCGCAAGGCCTCGCTGAACTTCGTCTTCGTCGGCGGTGGCTTCGCCGGCATCGAGGCGCTCGCCGAGATGCAGGACGTGGTCGCCGACGCCTTGAAGTACTACCCGGAGCTGGACCCGAAGGAGGTCCACTTCATCCTCGTCGAGGCGACGAACCGGATCCTCCCCGAGGTCGGGCCGGAGATGGGTGCTTACGCTGCCCGTCAGCTCGCCGCCCGCGGTGTGGACATGCGTCTCGACACGTTCCTGAACTCGTGCGTCGACGGCAAGATCGAGCTCTCCGACGGTGACTCGTTCCGCGCCGAGACCCTGGTCTGGACGGCCGGTGTCAAGCCGTCGCCGATGCTGCAGCAGACCGACCTGCCGCTCGGCCCGCGCGGTCACGTCAACTGCTTGCCGACCCTCCAGATCGCCACGCTCGAGGGCGAGGTGCTCGAGGGTGCCTGGGCCGCCGGTGACTGCGCTCAGGTCCCCGACCTGACCAACCCGGGTGGCTGGTGCTCGCCGAGCGCGCAGCACGCGGTCCGCCAGGCGAAGGTGCTCGCCGACAACATCCGCCAGGTCATCCTCGGCGGTGCCCCCACGGAGTACCGGCACAAGCACGTCGGTGGCGTCGCCGGCCTGGGCATCAACAAGGGTGTCGCGCACGTCTACGGCATCAAGGTCAAGGGTTACCCGGCGTGGCTGATGCACCGCTTCTACCACGTCAGCCGGATCCCGTCGTTCAACCGCAAGGTCCGCGTCCTCGCCGACTGGGTGCTGGCCTTCGTGCTCAAGCGCGAGACCGTGGCCCTCGGCCAGCTGCACCGCCCGCGTGAAGAGTTCCTCGAGGTGACCCCGCCGGTCGCCCCGAAGCCGAAGGCGGAGGAGAAGTCCGAGGAGAAGGTGGCCTCGGCCTCGCGCTGACGTCAGGCCGTTCTCCACGACCCGGGCGGCACCAGCTACGGTGTTCGCAGGCCCGCCCGGGTGGTGGAATGGCAGACACGGCCGCCTTAAAAGCGGCTGCCCTAACAGGCGTGCGGGTTCGAGACCCGCCCCGGGCACACACATAGCGAAGCGGTCGCGACTCTCCGTCGCGGCCGTTTCGTCTTTCGGCCGTCATGTCGGCTCCGACTACCACCGGCCCTGCTCGGAAACCCATGACGGATGTCATTTTCAGCCTGCTCACAGCTCCGGAGAGCGGCACTTCGGGCGCGTAGCGCTTACCCTGGAACGACAGGCATTGTTGTGCCGATCCTCAAGGGAGGCTGGACACAGTGAAGACTTCTAACCCGGTGCTCTCGCGCCTCGGCCAGGCGGCCGAGCGGGAGCGTACGTCTGGGTACGGGCCATACGGACCGGCCGGCGCGGGTTACGGTCAGCCGGGCTACGGTCAGCCGTACCCGACCGCTGAGGGCTACCCCGCCGCCCCGCCCGCTGTGCAGCCGATGACCGTCGACGACGTCGTCGTCAAGACCGTCACCCTGCTCGGCATCACCGGCATCTCCGCGATCGCCGCGTGGAACCTCATCCCCGTCGAGCTGACCGGCGTCGCGTGGATCGCGGCGGCGATGGTCGGCCTCGTGCTCGGCCTGGTCATCTCGTTCATGCGGATCGCCAGCCCGCCGCTCGTCATCGCCTACGCGGTGGTCGAGGGCGTCTTCGTCGGCATGGTCAGCAAGGCGTTCGAGACCATTCTCGGCTACGACGGCATCGTCCTGCAGGCAGTGGTCGCCACCTTCGGCGTCTTCTTCCTGATGGCGGCGCTCTACCGGGCCCGCGTCATCCGCGCCACGCCGAAGTTCCAGCGCATCATGATCTCGGTGATGGCCGGCCTCTTCGGCGTCATGCTGATCAACTTCGTGCTGGCGCTGTTCGACGTCAACACCGGCCTGCGCGACAACGGTCCGCTCGGCTACATCTTCAGCCTGGTCTGCATCGTCGTCGCCTCGCTCAGCTTCATCCTCAACTTCAACGAGATCGAGGAGGGCGTCCGCGCCGGCCTCCCCCGGAAGTACTCGTGGACGGCTGCGTTCGGCATCCTGGTCGGCCTGGTCTGGCTCTACATCGAGATCCTGCGCCTGCTCAGCTACCTCCAGGGCGACGACTGACGCGCTTCGCAGGGCGCGACTGACGGTTCGCCGGCCGCGTCCGCAACCCGCAACGCCCGGCCCGACTCCCCGCGGTCCGGGCGTTGCCCCCGCCTCACCGACGCCCGGCCCGCTCCCAGCGGTCCGGGCGTCGTTTTTGTATTCATCGGGCATTCCACTGCGATGTCTCGGTCTGATCGCGGAGTTCCTTGACGCAAATCAAGATCAGATTCAAATGCTTCATGTCCCCTCTCCGCTGTGGTCCGGATCGTCGCTCCCGCGGGGGCCCTTACAGGCTTCGCAGGGCCGTGGCCGGCCCTGAACGCGAAGCCCTCCAGGGCGACGTCCGTGGCGGGTCAAGCTCACCCCAACCCCAAACCCAACCCCGACTCGGAGTCACGTCCGCCGGCGCGCCGCCCCGGCTGGAGCCGCACCAACAAGCGCGTAGTCAGCACTGATTACGCGGTCGTGAGAGACCCCGGAAACCCAGCCGGGCGTTGCCGGCCGGCGACCAGAGGGGCTTCGGCCGGTGGGCGGGACCTCACATGGCCGGCCAGGTGTTGTCGGCTGGCGCTCAGGGGTGCTCTGGCGGTCGGGGTGGAGGCTGGGGCCGCTGCGTTCCGGGCGGAGGATGGTGGGGTGGCAGTGACAGTTGTGAGGGTCGGGGTCGGCGAGGCCGGGTTTCGAGGGCTGGTGGGGTTGTTCGACGAGTACCGGGTGCACTACGGGGAGGCGGCCGAGCCGGCGCGGACGGCGGAGTGGCTTTCGGTGCAGCTGCGGGGTGACAGGCTGCGGGCATGGGTGACGGAGCAGGACGGGCGCGCGGCCGGGTTCCTGACCGCGGCGGTGATGCCGGCTTCGCTGCGGTTGGGGGAGTTCTGGGCCGTACGGGACGTGTTCGTTCGTCCTGAATGCCGCCGGAGTGGTGCTGCGCGAGCGCTCCTGGATCAGGTTGTTGCCGAGGCTCGGGCGGCGGGGGCGATCCGGATCTCGTTGCAGACCGAGCCGGCGAACACGCCGGCCCTCGCGCTGTACCGGTCGCTCGGGTTCCGGCCGGTGGAGGGGCTGATCGGTCTCGGTCTTCCCGTGACGGATCAGCCCTGAGGTAGCGCGGCCGGCCGGCGTCGACGGGTCTGACGCGGGGCACCGGTGAGTGACGGCGCTGGGTCAGAGGGCGGCGCGGAGGGTTTCGACGGCGGTGGTGGCCTGGGTGAGCAACGGCGGGGCCGGGTCGGCGTTCACGAAGTCGTCGGCGACCACCCGCAGCTGGTCGGGCAGGACCAGGTCGTGGAGGCGGGGCACCTCACGCGGCGCCCGGCCCTCGGCCGCTGCTGCCAGGTCGGCGAGGTGCTGGACCAACCCGTACGTCAAATCGGCCTTTGAATTGTGGCCTTTCGAGGCCGCCCATCGGGACTCTTCCCAGTGCCGGACCTGGTTGAGCAGCCGGTCGATCGACGCCGCGAAGTCGGACATCCGGCGAGCGTACCCCGGCACGGGACGGGCCCGGCGCTCGGCGGAGCACCGGGCCCGGGCGGCCGGAACGCCTCAGCTGAGGCGTTCGATGACGAGGGCCATGCCCTGGCCCCCGCCGACGCACATGGTTTCCAGGCCGATCGACTTGTCGTGCCAGTTCAGCGAGTTGATCAGGGTCCCGGTGATGCGGGCGCCGGTCATGCCGAACGGGTGGCCGACCGCGATCGCTCCGCCGTTGACGTTCAGCTTCTCCAGCGGGATGCCCAGGTCCTTGTACGACGGGATGACCTGCGCCGCGAACGCCTCGTTGATCTCGACCAGGTCGACGTCGTCGATGGTCATGCCGGCGCGCTTGAGGGCCTGCTTGGACGCCTCGACCGGGCCGAGCCCCATGATCTCGGGCGAGAGGGCGGTGACACCGGTGGAGACGATCCGGGCGAGCGGCGTGAGACCCAGCTCGCGTGCCTTCGTGTCGCTCATGATCACGACCGCGGCGGCGCCGTCGTTGAGCGGGCAGCAGTTGCCGGCGGTGACCCGGCCGTCGGGGCGGAACACCGGCTTGAGCTGCGACACCGCGTCGAGGCTGACACCCGGGCGGGGGCCGTCGTCCTTCGACACCACGGTGCCGTCGGGCAGCGTCACGGGCGTGATCTCGCGCTCCCAGAACCCGTTGGCGATGGCCTTCTCGGCGAGGTTCTGCGACCGTACGCCGAATTCGTCCATCTCCTCGCGGGAGACGTTCTTGATCTGCGCCAGGTTCTCCGCCGTGTAGCCCATCCCGATGTAGATGTCGGGGAGCGAGCCGTCCTCGCGGGGGTCGTGCCAGGTCCCACCGTTCGACGCGGTGGCCACGGTGCGGGCCTGCGCCTCGTCGAAGATCGGGTTCTGCCAGCCGCCGCCGACGAGTTCCTGCGCGGCCGAGGGCAGGCCGTCGGAGCTGCCGCGGGCGAAGCGGGACACGGTCTCGACACCGGCCGAGACGAAGATGTCGCCCTCGCCCGCCTTGATCGCGTGGAACGCCATCCGGGTGGTCTGGAGCGAGGACGAACAGTACCGCGTGATGGTGGCGCCGGGCAGCCCGTCCAGCCCGAGCTTGGTGGCGACCACGCGGGCCATGTTGAAGCCCTGCTCACCACCGGGCAGGCCACAACCGAGGTAGAGGTCCTCGATGAGGGTGCGGTCGAGCTCGGGCACCTTGTTCAGCGCGGCGTCGACGATGGTGGCGGTGAGGTCGTCGGGGCGCAGATCCTTCAGCGAGCCCTTGTGGGCGCGGCCGATCGGGGAGCGGGCAGTGGCAACGATGACAGCTTCCGGCATCCCGCCAGTTTACTCATCGGTAACATGGTCGGAAGTGTGGATTGGTCACACTCCTCAGACTCCGCTCAACGCGGCTTTCGCCACGGCGGGGTAGAGCGCATGCGCCCAGACGCGGTTGCCGTCCGCGGAGGGGTGGAAGCCGTCGTAACACAGCGTCCCGGCATCGGCCCGGAACACCGCGCCCGTCTCCGCCCCCAGGTCGACCACGACGCCGCCGGCCTCGGTGACCGCGGCGGTCTGCGCCCGCGCGATCCGGCGGCCGAGCACCCCGGCGATCTGCCGCAGCGGCGGGGCCATCGACCGCATCGCGCCCAGGTCGGGGCAGGTGCCGACGACCACCTGGACGCCGGCTGCCCGCAGCCGCCGGACGGCCTGGCCGAGGTGACCGGCCGCCTCCTCCGGCGCGCGGGCCGAGGTGGCGTCGTGCGCGCCGATCAGCACCACCGCCACGTCCGGTTTCGCGCCGAGCAGGGCCCGGGCGACCTGGGTGGCCAGGTCGGACGACCGGGACCCGGCGACACCGACGCTGGAGAGCAGCACGTGCCGCCGGCCGGCCTCCGGAGTGCCGTCCGCCAGCAGGCGGGCGAGCTGGCCGCCGACCGTGTCGGAGAGCCACTCCACCCCGACGCCGACCGCGGCCGAGTCGCCGAGCAGCACCAGCCGCAGCGGCGGAGCGGTGAGCGGGCCCATCGAGGTACGCAGAGCCAGGCCCATCGTGGGCTTCGCATAGCGGCGGGCCTTGGCAGCCAGCACCTCACCGGCGAGCAGGGCGGCACCGCCCAGCGCACCGGCGAGCAGGCTCGTGGCCGCGGCCTTGGTCAGTCGTTCCGGCAGCCCAGCCATGTCCCGCCTCCCTGCGTACCGCCGACTTCGATGATCCTTCTGTCTTCTACCCTACGGCCCGCAACGCATGCGGCGCTCCGCCCGGACGCGACCGGCTGCCCGGACGCCGGCTCAGCCCGGGGCCGGAACCGCGTCCGGGGCGCCGGGCTGCGACCCGTGATGCCCGTGGTGTCCGAACCAGTGCCGCGACTCCCCGAACCACGGGTGCCGGCGCAACTGCGCCCACCGGCCACCGGCCTTGATCGGGCTGACCTCGGTGCCCGGCGCGCGAACCGCCTCGTCCGCGGCTTCCGGCAGCGTGCGGACCCCTTCGGCGACCGGGACGGCGGGCCGGGTGTCCTCCCCCAGCGCGGCCATCACGGTCGGCATCATCACGGCCGCGGCCCGGGCATACCCTTCGGCCGACGGGTGGAAGTGGTCGGAGCCGAACATCCGCACCGGATCGGCCTCGAACATCGGGCCGAGCAGGTTGCCGAGCGAGACGGTGCGCCCGCCCGCGCCGACCACCGCGACCGTCTGCGCGGCGGCGAGCTGCCGGCTCCAGCGGCGGGCCAGCCAGCGCAGCGGCGGTTTGATCGGCTGGATCGCCCCGATGTCCGGGCAGGTGCCGACGACGACCTTGCACCCGGCCTCGCGCAGCCGGCGCACCGCGTCGCCGAGGTGCCGGACCGCTTCCTCCCGCGCCGAGACGTGTGTGACGTCGTTGCCGCCGATGAGGATGATCGCCAGTTCGGGCGCGTGTTCCAGGGCGGCGTCGACCTGCCAGGGCAGGCCCGACGAGACGCAGCCGACCACGGCGAACCGGCGCAGGCTGACCGGGCGGTGCAGGCGGCGGGAGATCCCGGTGGCGAAGAGCGCGCCGGGCGTCTCCCGGGGGCGGTGCACGCCGTATCCCGCCGCCGACGAGTCACCGAGGATGACCAGGCTGAGCGGCTTGCCGGGGAATTTCGCGCCGTAGACGCCGTCGCCACGGGGCGGGGGTGCCTCGGCCATCGGGATGATCCGGCGGGCGTCGGCGGCCTGCCGCAGCAGCAGGCCGGCGGAGACAGCGGTCACGCCGGCGAGCGCACCGGTGACCGAACCGGCGATGAGGCCGGCCGTGCGGATCCGTTGCCGATCCTCTGAGCTCAGTCCACGGAAGTGGACAACAGTGCTGTTCACAGTCTCCCTCGCTGTCATCCGAAGGGAACCATCCGGCCCGGCGTACGCGTCCCGGGGTGGCGGGAGCGGTCCGGCACGGCCAAGATCGGCACCTGGCGTCGGGATTCGAGGCTAACGCGCCCCGGCGAGTGGCCTGCATCACCAGAACGAAAGGCCAGGTCACCGCGACGAGAGTTTGACTCGTGGCCGTGGGAGGCAATCATGGCGTACCCAGGTCATGCTTGAGTTGCGGAAAGGGGAACAGACATGGCCAAAACTCTGAAACGTGCGGCGGCGTTCACCGCACTCGGCAAGGCACTGATGTCGGGCGCCCGAGGCGGGCCGTCGCTGAGCAAGCGTCTCTCGGCGCTGCCGCGGATGCTGAAGGCGACGGCCAAGGGGGAGTACGACGGCGGGATGCGCGTCGCCCTCATGGCGGCCGCCACGGCGTATGTCGTCTCGCCGATCGACGCCGTACCTGAGGCCTTTCTCTGGGTTTTCGGTCTGATCGACGACGCCGTGATGGTGACCTGGCTGGCCGGGACGGTGCTCAGTGAGACGGAGCGGTTCCTGGAGTGGGAGAGAACGGTGAAGCCCGTCGTCGTACGCTGAAGCGTGCGCTATTACGACAACGTGGTCGAGATCATCGGCAACACCCCGCTGGTCCGATTGAACAGCGTGACCGAAGGCATCAGCGCCACCGTGCTGGCCAAGGTCGAATACATGAATCCCGGCGGTTCGGTGAAAGACCGGATCGCCCTGCGGATGGTCGAGGACGCCGAGGCCGCGGGGCTGCTCAAGCCCGGTGGCACGATCGTCGAGCCGACCAGCGGCAACACCGGGGTCGGCCTGGCCCTGGTGGCGCAGCAGCGGGGCTACAAGTGCGTCTTCGTCTGCCCCGACAAGGTCAGCGAGGACAAGCAGAACGTGCTTCGGGCCTACGGGGCCGAGGTCGTCGTCTGCCCGACCGCGGTGGCCCCCGAGGACCCGCGTTCCTACTACAACGTCTCCGACAAACTGACCCGGGACATTCCCGGCGCGTGGAAGCCGGATCAGTACAGCAACCCGGCGAACCCGCGCTCGCACTACGAGCAGACCGGTCCGGAGCTCTGGGAACAGACCGACGGCAAGATCACCCACTTCGTGGCCGGTGTCGGCACCGGCGGCACGATCAGCGGTGTCGGGCGTTACCTCAAAGAGCAGAGCCCGGGCGTACGGGTCATCGGCGCGGACCCGGAAGGCTCCGTCTACTCCGGTGGCACCGGCCGGCCGTACCTGGTCGAGGGCGTCGGCGAGGATTTCTGGCCGACCGCCTACGACCGTTCGGTGACCGACGAGGTGATCGAGGTCAGCGACTCGGACTCGTTCGAGATGACCCGTCGCCTCGCCCGCGAGGAAGGTCTGCTGGTCGGCGGCTCGTGCGGGATGGCCGTCGTGGCCGCGCTCGAGGTCGCCCGCAAAGCCGGCCCGGACGACGTGGTCGTGGTGCTCCTGCCCGACGGCGGCCGCGGTTACCTCTCCAAGATCTTCAACGACAAGTGGATGGCGCGGTACGGGTTCCTCCGTGCCGCCGGCGACGCCCCGACCGTCGCCGACGCGCTCGCCGCCAAGGGCCCCGAGATCCCGCCCCTGGTCCACGTCCACCCCACCGAGACCGTGCGCGACGCCATCGACTACATGCGGGAGTACGGGGTCAGCCAGCTCCCCGTCCTCAAAGCCGAGCCGCCGGTCGTCACCGGCGAGGTGGCCGGCTCGATCTCGGAGAAGGCGCTGATGGACGCGCTCTTCACCGGCCAGGCCCACCTGCACGACACGATCGAGCGGCACATGGGCGACTCCCTGCCGATGATCGGTGGTGGCGAGCCGGTCAGCGAGGCGGTCGCGCTGCTGGAGAAGGCCGACGCCGCGATGGTCCTGGTCGACGGGAAGCCGGCCGGCGTCCTCACCCGCCAGGACCTGCTGACCCACCTCAGCTAGGGCGCCGCAGGTGACATCCCGCCGGGGCGTTTTTCCCGAACGCCCCGGCAAGGTGCGGGTCAGCGCAGTTCGGCGGGAAGGGCCACCACGTCGACCAGCGCGTCACGTCGCAGCAGTCCCGGGCCGGAAGCGAACGGCCCAGCCCGGGCACCACGCCCGCGGTCACCGAACCGGCCAGCCCCATCGGATTCCCGACCGCCACCACCAGCTGGCCGATGAGCAGGTCGTCGGCATCGCCGAGCGGTGCGGCCGGAGCACCCGGATGATGCACCCGGACCACGGCGAGCGCGTCCGCGCCCACCACGTCGAACGGGGTGTCGACCCCGTCCGCGAACGCCGCCGAACCGGTCGTGGCGCCGGCCATGACGTGCGCGTTCGTCAACAGGAAACCGTTGTCGGTGAAAGTGACCGCGGAGCCGGCGCTGCCGCACATCGAAAGAGCCGCCACCGAAGGCAGGAGACGGGCGGCTACACCGGTCACGATGCGGCTGTAGGCATCGAGTGCCTCTGATTCGCCGGTGTTCATGCCCAGGTCGACAACGGGTCGCGTGAGGTTGATGCCGGTGGATCGTCTGCCGTCGGCGCAAACCGCGGCGGAACACAATGGACATCTGCGATTACGGATAGTCGCCACAATCGCACACTCAGTCCGACCAGGGGAGCGGTGGGTGCGGTTGTATGTGTCGTGACGGAGCTATGAGCCACTCCCGGACGAAGGGGTAGGGGATGGTCGACGTCGACGAGGCGGCGCCTGCCGACATCGTGGACCGCCTGCTGTGGCGGGACGCGCAGACAATGCTCGGGCGGCACAACACTGCCGACCGCAGAGGCAACTGCGTCTGGTGTGGATGGCACTGGCCCTGCTCGGCGCGCCGCCTCGCGGAACGCGCCGACGCGGTTTCCCGCCGGCCGTGGCGCGAGGCCTGGACCCTGCGCCACGACCTGAACAGCCTGCCGGCCGCCATGACCGACCGCGGCCGATACCACAATCATCGGAGGTACGCCGACTGAAACACGGACCCAGACGTCGCCGACGAGCTTGACCGTCCCCCGGCAAGACTTGGCTTCCCGGCCCGGCGAACGTCTCCCGGCGGTGACGCCGGGGCGCCCCGCCAGCGCTCCGGTATTCCCGCGCCCAAGCCCGCTCGAAGAACCGGCCCACGGATCGGCACGCCTCCGCTGATCCGCGCCTCCGGCCAGGCGCACCGGTTCTCCGGCGGGGCGGTTGGCGGGAGTGCGTGACCACAGGTTCCCCCGCATTCACTCGGTCGCGCGCTCCCGCCCAACCAGCGGTTTCTGGCATCGCTACTTCTCAAGATCAAATTCTTGAGGTCCTGGCTTCGCTGTGGTCCGGGCCGTCGCTCCCGCGGGGGCCCTTACGGGCTGAGCAGGCCGTGGCCGGCCAAAACGCTCAGCCCTCCAGGGCGACGTCCGTGGGTGGTCGCGGTCAACCCGAACCCCCGAGACCGCAAAGCCCACGTCGACACCGCGCCGACACACGGCGCCGACATGCCGTGCCGACACACCGCGCCGCCCGTCCCGACGCCGCGACGCCTGTTGCGTCACCGCGACGCCCGCCTCGAGACCGCAAAACCCACGACGCCGCCGCGCCGCCCGACGCGCTCCAAGCCTCGTGCGCCCGCGACCGGTTGGCCGTTCCGCAGGGCCGTTTCTACGCTTCGGATCCAGCTGTGAGCGCCAGTCGAGGGCCGTGAGCTGACGCTGCGGGCTGTTTCCGCTCTTCAAAACCGTCCCTCAGCGCCAGCCAGGAGTCGCGAGCCGGCGCTGAGTGCTGTATCCCGTGATGGAGCAGTAGCCGGGTCACAGCGGCCGGGTGTAGCGGAGCTGGGGCACGGGGACGCCGTTGATCGGCTCGGTCCGGGTCTCGCCGTCGGGCTTCCAGCCGCCGTTCTCGTAGAACGTCCGAGCGCCGTGATTCTCGCTCAGGACCCAGAGAACGGCCCGGTCGCCGCCGATCGCGGGAAGGTCGGCCAGGGCTCGGATCATGAGTTCGCGCCCGACGCCGGTGCCGACCCGGGACGGCTCGACGTGGATCGCGTAGAGCTCGGCGGCGCCGGGAGTTTCGCTCGGCCCGATGTACGTGAAGCCGACCACCTCGCCGTCGTCCTCAGCGATGGTCAGCCGGTGGGTGTCCTGCTCCCAGCGGAACCGTTCGGCCCACCACTCACCGAACGACTCGGCTGTCCGCGCCGCCAGCACGTCGGCCGGGATGAAGCCCGAGTATGCGGCCAGCCGCGAGCGCTGGTGCAGGGCACCGACGCGGATCGGATCGGACTCGGTCGCGGAGCGCAGGAGGACGGCCATGAGCACGAGGCTAGCCCCGCCGGAGGGCCGTCCCGGTCAGCGACGGGCCGGGAACGGCACCCGCATCAGGTCCTCGGCGACCGTGATCGGACCGTCGAACTCCTTGCGCGCTTCTTCCAGGAACCGTGACGGATCCGGATAGCGCTGCGAGAAGTGCGTCAGAACGAGGTGCCGCGCCTGTGACTCGCGCGCGACCGCGGCGGCCTGGCCGGCGGTCAGGTGGCCGACCTGGGCGGCCATCGCGGCATCCTCGGCGAGGAACGTTGATTCGATCACCAGCAGGTCCACGCCTTGGGCCAGCGTGTACACGTTGTCGCACAGGCCGGTGTCCATGATGAAGGCCATGCTCTGGCCGGGGCGGGCCGCGCTGACCTGGTCGAGCGTGACCGGGCCGAGGTGGCCGGTCCGCTGCAGTTCGCCGATGGCGGGCCCGCTGATGCCGTGCGCGGTCAGCAGCTCCGGCAGCATTCGGCGGGTGTCGGGTTCGGTGAGGCGATACCCGTACGCCTCGATCGAATGTTTCAGGGGCAGGGCCGTGAGGTGCCCGGCGGAGGTCTCGGTGAGGAAGCCCGCGCCGACCGGTGACGGCAGGATGTCGGCGTTGTCCCAGTAGCTGGTGGCGTGCCGGAGCCGGTCGTAGAATTCCTGGCCACCGGCCGGGTAGTGGACCGCGACGGGGTGTGGCACCCGGTCGAGCGAGATGCGCTGCAGGATGCCGGGCAGGCCGAGGCTGTGGTCGCCGTGGAAGTGCGTGATGCAGATCCGTTTGATCGGGGTGACCGGCAGGCCGGCCAGGAGCAGCTGGCGCTGAGTGCCTTCGCCCGGGTCGAAGAGGATCACCTCGTCGTCGAAGCGCAGCAGGTAACCGTTGTGGTTCCGGTGCCGGGTCGGCACTTGACTGGCCGTGCCCAGGACGACGAGCTCGCGCATGGAAGACCCCGTGGATAAAGCGACCCCCGGGGACTTCCTCCCGCACTGATGTGTGGAAGGTCCGGTCGGACAAGGCCGGATCCCCGGGGGTCGGGTGGCTGTCTGGTACTCGCCGGGCCGCTGCCACACGGTCTCGACGCTCAAACGAAGCTGTCAAGGACAGCGGCTAGCGGACAGCCACCTCACGAGTCCCGTTGCTATACAACTTCGGACCACCTCCCTTCACGTGTACGGCCACGTTATCCACCCGCCGCCGAACGCGCCAACGGTTTTGAATCACTAAAGCTTCGGGAATACGTGCGGGGACGTATCGGTGGATTCCACCGCGAGGGAGGCCGGGCCGACGACCAGCGGATCGGGGCAGCCGACCACCTCCGCGTCCTTGCCCTCGTAGTCGAAGCGGGACAGCACGTGGCGCATGGCCTCGAGGCGGGCGCGCTTCTTGTCGTTGCTCTTCACCACGGTCCACGGGGCGTCGGCGGTGTCGGTGTAGAAGAACATCGCCTCTTTGGCCTCGGTGTAGTCGTCCCACTTGTCCAGGGACTCCAGGTCCATCGGCGAGAGCTTCCACTGCCGGACCGGGTCGACCTGCCGGATCGCGAAGCGGGTGTGCTGCTCCTTCTGGGTCACCGAGAACCAGAACTTGACCAGGTTGATGCCGGAGTTGACGAGCATCCGCTCCAGCTCCGGGGTCTGGCGGAGGAACTCCAGGTACTCCTGGCGGGTGCAGAAGCCCATGACCCGCTCGACGCCGGCCCGGTTGTACCAGGAGCGGTCGAAGAGCACGATCTCCCCGGCCGAGGGCAGGTGCTTGATGTAGCGCTGGTAGTACCACTGGGTGCTCTCGCGCTGGTTCGGCTTCTCCAGCGCGACCACGGACGCACCTCGCGGATTGAGGTGCTCCATGAAGCGCTTGATCGTGCCGCCCTTGCCGGCCGCGTCCCGGCCCTCGAAGAGGATCACGAGCCGCTCGCCGGTGTCCTTGCACCAGTTCTGCAGCTTCAACAGCTCGATCTGGAGCAGACGCTTGTGGTGGTCGTACTGCGCGCGGGAGAGGCGCTCGTCGAACGGATAATCCTCCCGCCACGTGTCCACCGGGGTGCCGTCGGCTTTCAGCAGCCGCGGATCGTCGTCCTCGTCGTCCACCACCCGATATCCGGTGAGCTCGGCGATCGGACCCTGATAGGGGTGGGTGACCGCCTCTTCGAACTGCTCGGTCTCAGTGCTCATCTCTCACGCCTTCACCAGCCAACGACGGACCTTCTTACGCCGCGACGCCCGCACCAGCGCGGGAACTGCGATGAGAGTCTCCTTACCCACTGCTTCCTGTCGACCGTAGAGAACGCCGAAATGGAAACTGTCCGGCCCGATTTCATGCAGCGTTTCCCTGGCGATGCTGGAGTCCTGGTGGGCGCCGAGCCCGTCCTGCAGATCGGTCAGCGCCTTCACGAGCCGCTTGGCCGGCTTGCCGGAATCGGTCGCGAGCACCTCGACCGCGTACCGCGCCTGCTTGTACTTCTTGCGGGCCTCGTGCAGTTCCTCGTCGACGCCGCCGGCCACCGCGGTGTCGAGCCGGTCGTCGGCCTTGGCGAGCACCTTGCGGGCGCGCTCGGCCGGGTCGCCGGCGTCCGGCAGCGGCTGGTCGACGAGCGTGTCGATCGCGTCGAGCAGGGCGAGGTAGCGGTCCGACTCCAGGGCGACGTTCAGCTCCTCGCGGCCCTTCGCCACCCGGTGTTCCAGGGCCGCCCGGATGCGCTGCGCGGCCGGGATGAACTCGGGGCCGGACTCCTCGACGCCGGCGAGCAGCTTCACCTCCAGCACCTGCGGGTCGCGGACCGCGCCGAGCACCCCGGCCAGCCAGCGCAACTCGTCACCCAGGGCGGCGGTCTCCTCGCCCGGGAACCAGCGGGGGAAGCTCTTCAGGGTGCTGCGCAGCCGCCGCGTGGCGACGCGCATCTTGTGCACCGCCTCCTCCTCACCGCGGCGTGCGGCGGGATCGTGCTCGGCGATGGCGTCGCGCTGCTCGCGGGCGTACCGGGCAACGGGGTTGATCTTCTCTTTGCGGGGTTTCGCGTGGAGGCGGCCGGCGAGCGCCCGCGCCACCTTGGAGGGCCCCGCGGCCGGGGTCGCGCCGGCCTGGAGCAGCAGCTTCTCGACCGCGTCGAGGACCCGCTCGTCACCGTCGACGAGCTCGACCTCGACCTCCTGCCAGGAACTGTGATCGTTTCCGGACTCGGCGCGGACCTGGTCCTGCGCGATCAGCGCCAGTGTGCGGCCCTTCTTGTCGCGCAGCGGGGTCTCGACGCGATGGGTCCGCAGCCGGGCGATCGGCTCCAGAGGCCTGGTCCGCACGATGCTGCGGACCAGGGCGCGCAGCTCGTCGGGCACCTGGTCGCCGTCGCCGGGCAGCCGGTGCTCCTTGCGGCCGTCGCCGTCCGCGGGCGTCTTCAGGTGCCAGCCGGCGTCGTGGCCACCCTCACGCCGCCGCAGAGTTCGCCGGTTTTTCATCAACCGCAGGTCATCGGTGTCGAAGTAGGTGGCGTCGAGGTCGTGGGTCTCGGCGCCGCCGGCCTTCACGATGCCCGCCGCACCGGTCAGGTCCGGAAGCTCGAAGGACTCGGATACGTCATATTTGCGTTCGGTCTCGGTCGCGGTCTCCACCCGATCAATGGTGCCCGTCCGGAGCGCTTTGACACAGGGATCCCTCAGGTTGCCGTGGCATCGTGGGGACCCGCCGCAGGTGGAGGAGCTGTTCATGGAGAAGTCGGATCGTCGCCAGGTTGCCCTCGCGGGCCTCAAGCTGATCGGGGCCGGCGCGGTCCTCGGGCTCGCGCTCGCGACCCCGGTGAGTCCCGCCCAGGCTGCGCCGCAGCGGCCGGACACGACACCCGTCGCCGAGCACGACGTTCCCAACCCCGAGCGCTGATCTTCGGTTCTTCGCCGGGCCCATTTCTATTCGGTACGTCGTGTCGACCGCCCCGGAGGGTGGGGTTCGGCCTGACCGCGCCGGCCGAGCCGCTCCACGGGTTTCCGTCCCCGGTCGATGGCCGCTCTCACATGTGCGCGCCCCGACTGCGCAGATACAGCGCGCGTGAGTAGTTGGCCGCGGCCGCCCCGTAATACATGCTCGCCAGCGAAACGTAGAAGTTGTTGTTCGTGATCGCGTTCTTCGCGGTCGTCGTCGCCGACCACCGGATCTCCGCGTCGGTCGGGCTGATGCCCCGGCGCTCGCAGCGCAACCGGTTCATCTCCTTGCCGGTCTTCCAGGTCTCCAGTGCGTTCTCGGCCTCGCGCATCATGGCCCGAGCCTGTTCCATCATGGCCTCGGCCGCCGCCCAGGCGTCGCGCTCATCGGTGTTGCGGAAGCGCTCGGAACCGTCGCGATAACCGGAATACCGCGCCTCGTTGGTAGAACTCGGTGACATGATCCACCTCCCGCGTCGTCTCACTTTCGAGTGTGGGCGGGATTTCGGGACATGTCGATTTTTTACCCCCAAGGGCGTGAATGCCGTCGCCAGCACTTGCGCCCTCCCGCCGGAGCCGTCGACGACAATGGCCGGGTGCTGGAGGAGTTGCGAAGCCGGGTCGAGCGGTGCCGCGCGGCGGCGGCCGGCGCGGACCTGGCCGTCGAGATCGGGCCACCACTGGAGTTGCCGGAGGCCCCGGCGGCCGCGCCGGCGGCCGCGGTGGCGGCGTTCCGGCTGTTCGAGCTGGTCGCCGGTCCGCTCTTCCGGTTCGACTGCCCCGACGAACTGCGCTCGATCGAGGGCTGGCAGGCGCTGCCCGGCATCGAGATGCTGCGGCCCATGCCGATCACTCTCGGCTGGGAGATGTGGTCGTGGCAGTCGGTGACCGAAGGCCGCCTCGGCATCCGCGGAGGCGAAGGCATTTCCCTCGATCCGGTCGAGGGCGATGTCTACTACGTCGACGACTGGGCCTGGTTCCAGCGGAACATCGAGTGGGAGGAGGTCGAGGACGTCCACCACCCGATCGCCCCGGACGCGGCGACCTTCTTCGCCGAGTGGGTCTTCGGGCCGCGCTATCCGGAGCTGGTCGCTCTCGTGCTGAGCCCGAGTCTGCTGGAACAGCGCTTCCGCAAGGGCCGCGACAAGGGCGAACTCACCGACGCCTGGCTACGCCTGCTCCAGCGAGCCGACCTCCTCCGGTAACGACCGCCGGCACTGCCGGCGGCCGGTGGTGTGCTGGTCGCCGCGGGCTATATCGATGGATAGTGGTCGATGTCACTCGGCGATCTCGGGTACCCCGATTGGGCCGGACAGGCCGTTGGGGGGTTCTTCGATCCTGGCGAACGGTGTGGTGCCGGGCCGGCTCACTCGATGAAGGTCGGGTCCGGGTAGCCCATCTGGCGGATCTTCGAGGCCGTGAACACGACCACGATCTCGTCCCCCGCCGTCGAACTGACCACCTCGATATACAGGGAGAACGGGACCTGGCAGCGCCACGATGCTGCCCAGTCCGGGCCTTCTTTGCGACCGGGGGACGGTCGCCCTCAGCCCGCCCACTGGGTTGCCGCAGACAGCGAGCGGCGACGGGCTGAAGCTGACCCGGCTCGACAGGCGCCAAGGGGGAAGAGCCCTCCGAACCGGGTGGTCCGGGCGCTTCGTTGGTCTCTACATCAACGGACGATCAACGTCCGTTCGAGGTACTTGGCCAGGTGCTCGGTCTTGTATGGGTACGCGTCCCACAGTTCGGCCGCGGTTTGCGTGGTGAGGTTGCCGAACGGCTTGTAGCACTCCGGCTCGTCCCACACCGGGCTTGCGATTACCCGGCCGTCCGGCTCGATGAGCCAGGCGTGGCCCTGCCCGATCTTCATCCAGTCGGAGATGACAATTCGCGACTTCCAGCCGTTTTTCTTCTTCTCGGCCGCCAGGAACTCGGCCAGGTTCTCGATCTCCGGCCCGGTCGCGAACTCGTCGAAGAAGCCCGCGCTGCGGCCTTTCGGGATGGGGGTGAGGATCTTGACCTTTACTGCGCCGAGCATGTCGCCTTGCTGGGCGATGTAGTGCATGACGTCGCGGTTCGTCGGGCGGGGACGCTTGAGGAGATTCGTCGGGTCCATCTCCTCGGCCGGCATGTAGACGCAGATAACCGAGAGCGGGATCTTGTTGAGCTTGAGCCACATCAGGCCCTCAATCACCGCGTCGTAGCTGCCGCGGATGCGTTGATGCTGGTAGCGCGGGCCGTCCACGGTCACGTCTACGTAGTGCACCAGCTCCCGGAGTCGGGCCGCCTCGTCCGCCTCGATCCGAGTGGCGTTGGTGGAGAGGACGATCAGCTCGAACTTGCCCTGGACGTACTCCAGGACCTCCCAGAAGTGCGGGTAATCCATCGGCTCTCCGCCGGAGAGGATGATCCGGCGCATCCCGGCGAGCTTGTCGATCTTCATCTTGTGCATTTCCAGCGTGCTCGTCTTGATGCCCGGGGGTTCCGAGCAGTAGGCGCACGCTAGGTTGCATTCGCGAGTGAGTTGGTACGTCGCCGACAGCGGCACGTGCATCGACGACACCAGCTCGCCGACATCGAGGGCATCGTCGGCTTTGTAGCACTGATCACGCTCGTCGAACCGGACTTCGGGGAGCATGGTTGCGCTGGTCACCGGTTTCCTCCTTGCGGCGGGGCAGGTCCGTGGAACTCAGGTGAGCAGAGGTTCGTGATGAGGGTGGAAAAGCTCAGCGAGCCTGCCGCAGCCGCGGATCGAGTAACCCTCGGCTGCGCCGGCTAGGTGGATGCCGAGCTGGCGAGTGGCAACGAAAAGAGCGACGCGCGCCTTCCGTTCACCGACACCCTCGAATTCGTGCAGGCGGCGTACGAACTCGTCGGCAGTCGCGCCCGCCCAGATGCGCCGTGCGTCACCGTCGTACCGCGCGGCCACCAGCTCGGCTGCCGCATATGCCCTTGCGGCCATGGTGCTCCGGAACGGGTGGATGGCCGGCGCCTCGCCGAACCTGGCGGCAAAGGCGTCGGGCGCGAGCGTTAGGACGTGAGCCGGCGTGATGTCTCCGATCCGTTCGGCGAGACGGTGTGGTGCCCGCCAGGCCTGGTCGGCTCGCATCTGCTGGTTGAACAGGACACCAAGCAGGAAGGCGAAGGCGGAGCCTGAGTCCGTGATCGGCTCGATGGGCAGGCGGGAGTCGGTCATGAGAACTGGTTGCACGCTTTCTTGATGAGGTCGGCTATCGCCGTAGCGGTCTCGGCCCGCCGCTCGCCGTCCTTGCCGCGATGCTCGCCGTCGTCGTTCGGGATGTCGGCGACGTGAACGCCTTTTGCGGCCAGGAAAGTCTTCGCGGTCTTGTAGAGACTGGCCTCTTTGTCGGTCTGAGTGGCGCGTTCCAGTCTTGTTGTCCTGTTCTTCGCGTTGCGCTCTTGGCGCCGCCGAAGACTGGACTTCGCATTCGCGGTGACAAAGATGTTGAGGTCAGGTAGAAGGAACTCACGGTTCAGTTCCCACGCCTGATCGAAAGGCACTCCGTCAAGCACCTGAAAGACCAGCGAAGAAGCGATGTAGCGATCGGTAATGACGACATCGTTCTCTTCCCGAGCCGGTCGAATGGTGCTCTCGATGTGCTGCGCCCTGTCGTCTGCGAGGCGGCGGGCCAGATTTATCCCAGAATGAGATTCTTCTTGAGTCAGATCGAAGGCGGCGGTGGGCTCCTTAGTGTGGCATACCTGGAGCCCGGCCACTGTTAGCATTGGCGTAACGATATCGAGGACAGACGTTTTCCCGCTGCGCTTAGGGCCATCCGCCGCAACGAAGACCCCCGTGGCCACGCCCATTGCTCCCCCTTCGGCAGGGAGCTTCTAGCCCCCCTGGATCGTCTCCCAGATGCGCTTCTTGTTAACTTCTTCCTTGTCACGGAACGCCTGCTCTAGATCAATTCCGGAGCGGTTGGCGATCGAGCAGATGTAGATCAGCACGTCGGCAAGCTCCTCATCGACGCTACCGACAATCGAATTCTTGTCCAGTGGCATTTTTTGCGCCTTGCGGAGAGCCTTGAAAAGCTCGCCGACTTCCTCACCCAGTAGAAGGGCTGATTGTTGCAAGGTGTTTCCCTCGAAGCCTCGTTCGGCTTCGAGTTTGCTGACGTATTCCTGAATGTCCGCAAGGGTCGGATGATCTTTTAGATCCGGCACCCGATGCTCCTTTATTGATCTTGGGCGTCACTTCCTTCCGGGGAATGTTAGTGGCTGGGGAATTCAGGTGGAGCCCTGGGCGAGGTTCCGCACGGAATTTATGCGAACGAGTCTCAACTATCGACCCTTTCCGCGCTCGGTGCTAGTGGTCAGCCACGTACCGTGAGGTAAATCGAGCAAGCCGCCAGCGGCACGCCAGCTAGCAACCGGCCTCTGGCTCGCTGCTCGTGCGCGGCGAGGACCATCGACCGGCCGCGGCTGCCATCGTCGTCGGCATCCTCATCGGTTCTGCTCCCCCGCTCATCGAGCACATCCAGGACCGCGTGCTCCAGGGCTGTGCCCTTCTCCACCCTGTTCAGCTTCAATGCGATCTTGTCCCTGACGACTTCTGAGCCATCGACGGACACGGTCTCGGTGCCGCTGCGGACCCAACAGGGTCGTTGTCGTGCCTGCTGAGGGCGGTGATCGGATCATTACGCACATTTCGATCCTCCGACTTTTTCGACGGGCCGGGCTCTACCCAGCCGAGGAAGCGGTCATACAAATCGGCCGACGGCCCGCCCTGGCCCACCGAGCAGTCATCAATCGCCTCCAGCAGGAAGGAACCGAGGCTGACCGCCAAGCCACGCGGGAAGTTGCGGTACTGCTCGGTGAGTTCGGCCTTGGCGGTGGCGCAGGGCCACGGCTGGCCACAGACCTTGCAGTCCCACGAGGGGCGCTCGCCGACGTGCTCGGTGCGAGGGACCAGCATTACCGTCCGCCTCCCGCGCGTCGCATCTGCGCCGGAGTCAGCAAGCCTGCCCATCCGAACTGCGGAAAGGCGCGCGTCGATTGCGGGGACCAATGACGCGCATTCGGTGGTGTCCGGACAGGCGAGCGGCCACCGGAGATCAAGCCCGGGGAGCGTCCTTTGTTGGTATCCGATGACCGTCTGAGCGAAATCGTCGCCACCGCGACTGCGCGCCGTCCGCCAGCACCGACCCGCGAGGACTTCGTGAACTCCACGGCCCGGCGCTTCGACCTCACGCTGGAGGAGACCGCGCGCATCGACGCAGAGAGAACCGGCGACATTACCCGGCAGGCACGCGAGCTGAGAAATCGAGCTGCGATCCCCGGCCGCGTACGGGCGTCGAGGTCGCCGAACACCAAAGCCCAATTACTGTCTGCTATTGCTCTGAGTCATCATCGGTTACCGGTTCGATCGCCCTTGCGTCAGGCAACTTGCCCGTCAGAGCCGTTCGCGTTGTCTCGCCGTTCTGGCGCAACTCCTCACGCTTCGTTTCGCCATGCTGCCGAAGAGCTTCTCGTGCAACGGCGGTAACCGCTGCCGCGACCGGTGCGGCAACTGCGACCCAATCGAACAAACCGGAGCCGTTGCCCGCCTGGTTCGCCCCCATGATTTGACGCCACGCGTAGACCTGCCCATCGCGGATCTTGTAGCGCGTTCTCTCGAAGACGACTTCAAGCTCCGCTGTGGAGCCGTCCTGGCGTAGCTGCTCATGACTCATACCAAGCGATTGTGCAGACCTGCGCCATTGATCAGAAGCAGAGGAGAACTGATGGCACGCGGCACCGTGCACGCGCCGAAGCCCGATGAGCAGCGCCGCCGCCGCAACGCGCCGACGCACGACGAGACGGTCCTCCCGCGCGATGAGGAGGTGCGCGGCCCCGAGCTCGCCGAGCTGACGTACCGACCCGCGACAGCGAAAGCCCCACCCCGGAATGACCTCGGGGAGGGGCTTTCGTTGTATCTGCGCTGATCAGACGGCTACTCGGCAACCTTGGCGACGCCGATCGGGCACGACAGGCCGTTGGGGCCGTGGTTGCAGTAGCCGTTGGGGTTCTTGGTCGGGGCCAGGTACTGCTGGTGGTAGTCCTCGGCGAAGTAGTACTTGCCGAGCGGCTTGATCTCCGTGGTGATCTCGCCGAGGCGGGCCTTGGTGACCACCGGCTGGAACGCGGCCAGTGTGGCCTTCGCCGTCGCCGTCTGGGCGTCGGTGGTGGTGTAGATCGCCGAGCGGTACTGGGTGCCCACGTCGTTGCCCTGGCGCATGCCCTGGGTCGGGTCGTGGTTCTCCCAGAAGGCCTTCAGCAGCTGCGCATAGCTGATCTTGCTGGGGTCGTAGACCACCTGCACGACCTCGGTGTGGCCGGTGGTGCCGGAGCACACCTCCTCGTACGTCGGGTTCGTGGTGAAACCACCCGCGTAACCCGCCGACGTGGACCAGACGCCCGGCAGCCGCCAGAAGATGCGCTCGGCGCCCCAGAAACAGCCCATCCCGAAGACGGCGACCTCGTAGCCCGCCGGCCAGGGGCCCTCGAGCGGGTTGCCGAGGACCTCGTGGCGGTCGGCGACCGGCGTGGACATCAGCCGGCCCGGCAGAGCGGTCTCGGCGGTGGGCAGGTCAAGCTTCTTGTGCCGCAGGAACACGGTCACTCCCTTCGTCCAGTGTCGGTAACACCGGGACGGAGGTATTCCTTACCAATGCGCTCGGCGTACTCCGCGGCCTCGTCGTCGCTCGCGTACTTGTGCCGGGGCCAGAAGAATCCGCGCAGGCCGTCGCCCTTGGTGCGGGGAACGACGTGGGTGTGCAGGTGCGGGACGGATTGGGAGACCAGGTTGTTCATCGCGACGAATGTGCCGGTCGATCCGAGTGCGGCCGGGACGACGCGCGCGATCTGTTGAACAAGCCCGAAATATCCGGGCAATAGCGCAGGATCCAATTCGGTCAGCTGGACGATGTGCGGGCGCGGGACGACCAGGACGTGCCCTTTGAAGACCGGGCGGGTGTCGAGGAACGCCATCCCGTCCGGCCCGTCGGCGACGACGAACGCCGGCACCGATCCCGCCACGATCCCACAGAACACGCAGTCGGCCACAGGGTGAGACTAGCCTTGCGTTACATGAGTACCGATGACTATGGGTTCGACACCCTCGCGATCCACGCGGGCCAGGACCCGGACCCCCGCACCGGCGCGGTGGTCCCGCCCATCTACCAGACGAGCACGTACGCGCAGGACGCGGTCGGCGCTCCCCGGCTCGGCTACGAGTACAGCCGGTCCGGGAACCCGACGCGTGACGCGCTGCAGGAGTGCCTCGCGGCGATCGAGGGCGGCCGTCGCGGCCTGGCCTTCGCCAGCGGTCTCGCCGCCGAGGACACGCTGCTGCGTACGGTCTGCCGGCCGGGCGACCACGTGGTCATCCCCAACGACGCGTACGGCGGCACGTACCGCCTCTTCTCGAAGGTCGCCGAGCGCTGGGGCCTGGACTGGACCGCCGCCCCGCTGGACGACCTGGACGCGGTGCGGGCCGCGTTCCGTCCCGGGCACACCCGGCTGATCTGGGCCGAGACCCCGACGAACCCGCTGCTGAACATCGCCGACATCACGGCGCTGGGTGGGCTCGCCCACGAGTACGACGCTCTTCTGGCCGTCGACAACACGTTCGCCTCGCCGTACCTGCAGCAGCCGTTGGCCCTGGGCGCGGACGTGGTGATCCATTCGACGACGAAGTACCTGGGCGGGCACTCCGACGTGGTCGGCGGTGCGCTGGTGGTGGCGGACGCCGGGTTCGGCGACGAGCTGGCGTTCCACCAGAACGCGATGGGTGCGGTCAACGGCCCCTTCGACGCGTGGCTGACCCTGCGGGGGATCAAGACCTTGGGCGTACGGATGGACCGGCACTGTGACAACGCCGAGCGCATCGTCGGATACCTGAGCGAGCACAAGAAGGTCACGAGCGTCCTCTACCCGGGGCTGGACACCCACCCCGGCCACGAGACCGCCGCGAAGCAGATGAGCCGGTTCGGCGGGATGGTGTCGTTCCGGGCGGCCGGCGGGCGCGACCAGGCGATCGAGATCTGCAACCGGGCGAAGCTGTTCGTGCTGGCCGAGTCGCTCGGTGGCGTCGAGTCCCTGATCGAGCACCCGGGCCAGATGACACATCTGTCGGCTGCGGGCTCAGCGCTTGAAGTTCCCGCCGATCTCGTGCGACTGTCTGTCGGCATCGAAACCGTTGACGATCTGCTCGCTGACCTGGAGCAGGCGCTCGGCTAGGGACCTCGGGACGCGGGAGACTTCGGGCATGGAGAGCACGACCTGGGTGGGCGCCACCGCGAAGCAGATCGCCCGTGCGGTGCGGCGCGGGGACACCAATGCCACCCAGGTCGTCGCCGACCACCTGGAGCAGATCGCGATCTCCGACCCGGCGCTGGGCGCGTTCCGGGTGGTCCGCGGCGGTGAGGCGATCACCGAGGCGGAGAAGGTCGACGACCAGGAGGACCTGGCGAACTTGCCGCTCGCCGGGGTGCCGGTCGCGGTCAAGGAGAACACCGCGGTCGCCGGCCTGCCCACCTGGCACGGCTCGGCGGCGGCCCGCACCCGCGAGGTGGCCGAGACCGATCACGAGGTGGTCCGCCGGCTGCGCGGGGCGGGCGCGGTGGTCGTCGGCGTGACGAAGATGCCGGAGATGGGCCTCTGGGCGACCACCGACGACGCCGACGGGCCGGCCCGCAACCCCTGGGACCTGGAACGTACGCCCGGTGGCTCCTCCGGCGGCTCGGCCGCCGCGGTGGCGGCCGGGCTGGTCCCGATCGCGCAGGGCAACGACGGGCTGGGCTCGATCCGGATCCCGGCGGCCTGCTGCGGCCTGGTCGGGCTCAAGCCGGGCAAGGGCGTGGTGCCGGTCGACTTCGGCGACATGGACTGGTTCGGCCTGGTGGAGAACGGGGTGCTGACCACCACGGTGGCGGACGCCGTGCTCGGCTTCAGCGTGCTCGCCGGTCAGGCGCCGGCGAAACTGGTCGAGCCGTCGAAGCTGCGGGTCGGGGTGTCGCTGCGCTCGCCGGTGGCCGGCGTCAAGCCCGACGAGGCGAACGTCTCGGCCGTCGCGAAGGCGTCCAAGCTGCTCGTCGACGCGGGGCACGACACGCTGAAGGCGGACCCGAAGTACCCGACGTCGGTCGCGCTCGGGGTGCTCGCGACGTGGTTTGCCGGGGCGTACCGTAATTCGGAAGGTCTTGATCTTCGGTCCCTGCAGCCGAGGACGCAGCGGCACATCCGGCTCGGCAAGGCCGTGACCAGAGCCGGGCTGGTGCGCGAGTCGCAGCGGGCGGCCTGGCGCGAGCGGTCGATCCGGTTCTTCGCCGACCGGGGCGTCGACGTGCTGCTCACCCCGGCGCTGGCGACCGCGCCGCCGCCGGCGCTGTCGTTCTCGTCGCTGTCCTGGGTGAATAACATGCAGGCCAACGCGAAGTACGCGCCGTACCAGGCGCCGTGGAACTTCGCCGGGCTGCCCGCGATCGTGGTTCCGGTCGGCTTCCGGCCCGACGGCCTGCCGCTCGCGGTGCAGCTGGTCGGGCCGCCCGACTCGGAGCTGCTGCTGCTCTCGCTGGCCGGTCAGTTCGAGCTTCAGAACCCCTGGCAGCGCCACGCCCTGGTGTGATGCCGCGCTCATCGGGCTCGGTGGCACGATGAGCGCCATGACGGACCTGCTCTCCCTGGCCGACGTCGAAGCGGCGCGGGAAAATCTCGGCGGGGTCGTGAAGACCACGCCGCTGGTGACCTCCCGGCCGCTCAGCGAGATCACCGGGGTGCCGGTCTGGCTCAAGTGCGAGAACCAGCAGCGCGCCGGGTCGTACAAGGTGCGCGGGGCGTACACCCGGATCTCCCGCCTGTCCGAGACCGATCGCGCTCGCGGGGTGGTCGCGGCCAGTGCCGGCAACCACGCGCAGGGTGTCGCGCTCGCCGCCGGGCTGCTCGGCATCCAGGCGACCGTCTTCATGCCCGAAGGCGCACCGCTTCCCAAGGTCACTGCGACCAAGGGGTACGGCGCGGCCGTGGAGTACGCCGGGACGAGCGTCGACGACGCGCTGGAAGCGGCGCACGAATTCGCCCGGCGCACCGGCGCGGTGCTGATCCACCCGTTCGACCACCCGGACGTGATCGCCGGCCAGGGCACCCTCGCCCTGGAGATCCTCGAGCAGTGCCCGGAAGCCGGCACGATCGTCACCGCGGTCGGTGGTGGCGGCCTGATCTCCGGTCTCGCCGTTGCCGCTAAAGCCCTGCGCCCCGACCTGCGGATCGTCGGCGTGCAGGCGGCCGGGGCGGCGGCGTTCCCGCCTTCGCTGGCGGCCGGCGCCCCGCGCAAGCTGGACGCGCTCGCCACGATCGCGGACGGCATCGCCGTGCTGCGACCCGGCGACCTGACGTTCGCGCACGTCTCCAAGCTGGTCGACGACATCGTCACGGTCACCGACGAGGACCTCTCGGCCGCCCTGCTGGTGCTGCTGGAACGGCACAAGATGGTGGTCGAACCGGCCGGCGCCGCCGGGGTGGCCGCCCTGCTCACCGGCGCCTACGTGCCGCCGCGGGACGGCCGGCCGGTGGTCGCGGTCCTGTCCGGCGGCAACATCGACCCGATGCTGCTGCTGCGGGTGATCGAGCACGGGCTCGCGTCGGCCGGCCGGTTCCTGCGCCTCGCGGTGCGCTGCCCGGACCGGCCCGGTCAGCTCGCGCGGCTGCTCGGCCAGATCGCCGAGCAGCGGGCCAACGTGGTCGACGTCGAGCACACCCGGCAGAGCCCGCGGCTCAGCTTCGGCGAGGCGGAGGTGGCGCTCTCCGTGGAGACGCGCGGGCCGGCGCACTCGTCGGCGCTGATCGGCGCGCTGCGCGAGGCCGGTTACCGGGTCTCGCTGCTGGCCGACGCCACCCCCTGAAAGGGGGTTGCCGGTGATCGATGCGCCCGGCATGATCACCAGCCGTGTCGACGGGGGAGAGCTGCCCGAAGTGTGCGGCGGCAACGATCAGCAAGCGTTCGGCCGAGCCGTGGTGCCCGGCCTGTGAATGGAACCTGGACCACTTCGAGAAGGAACGGCGGCCGGAGATCGGCTGGCGCTGGGTCGACCGGCGGTTGTTCCGGACCGCGTACTGGCTGACCGAGCGCCAGTTCGCCGAGTTGCGGGACGCGCCGTCGCTCGCCCGCGCGGCGACGGCGGCCCGGATCGCCACGACTGCCGTCTCCGTCGTGCTGCTGGCGCTGGTCGCCGCGCTCTTCGTGGCCGGCGTCGTGTTGCTCGTCCACGACTTCTTCACGCCGATCAACCTGATCGGGGCGCTGCTCGTCCTGATCGCCGTGGTGTTGCGGCCCCGGCTGGGCCGGCTCTCGGCGCTGACCCGCGACGCCGAGGAGCTCGACCGGGGCAGGGCGCCGGCCCTGTTCGCGGTGATCGACCGGGTGGCCGCGGCGGCCGGGACGCCGGTGCCCGACGTGGTGCTGCTCTCCGCCGACTTCAACGCGTCCACCACCACGGTCGGGGTGCGCCGGCGCCGGGTGCTGACCCTCGGCGCCCAGCTGTGGAGTGTGCTCGACCCGCAGGAACGCGTCGCCCTGCTCGGTCACGAGCTCGGCCACTTCGTGAACGGGGACATCCGCCGGGGTCTGGTCACCCAGGCCGCGGGGAGCACTCTGGGCGCGGTCGCCTACCTGCTGCGGCCGGACGGGCGGCGGACCCGCACCGGCGGCCTGCTGGGAATGATCGCCGAGGCGTTGCTGGACCTGCTGGCCGGAACTCTCGCGCGGCTCGTCGGGCTGCTGCACCTGCTGCTGCTCTGGATCAGTCGGCGTGACTCGCAGCGCGCCGAGTACCTGGCCGACGAACTGGCGGCGAAGGTGGCCGGGAGTGCGGCGGCGATCCGGCTGTCCGACACGTCCCTGCTGTACGACGCGATCGACACGGTCGTGCGGCGCGAGGCGCGGGCGGGCAACGGCGCGGCGGCCTGGTCGGCGGCGGGACGGCAGGCGCAGACCGGGCTGGCCGGGGACATTCCGGCGCTGAGGCAGCTCAGCCGCCGTACTGAGGCATCGCTTTTTGCTTCTCACCCGCCGGCGGGATTGCGTGCCGGACTCCTCGCCGCCCGTGCGGCCCAGCCGGCCGCGGTGATCGTGACCGAGGCGGAGCAGGCGCGGATGGACGAGGAACTGGGTGCGCACTACGAGCGTGTGCGCCGGGAACTGGCCACCGCGCACTGGTGAGCCCGGGCTCTTGTGTGGCCGTGCTCGCGTGGGTGAGGCGTAACGGGGACAGCCTCCGCCGGCGAACCGGCGGAGGCTGTCTCACGAACGTGCTGGTCAGCCCTCGAAGGCGCCGAACTTGACGACCGTGACCTTGATGTCGGCGCCGCTGGGGGCCGTGTAGGTCACGGTCTGGCCCGGGCGGGAGCCGAGGATCGCCTTGCCGAGCGCCGACTCCGGCGAGTAGACCGTCAGGTCGGTGGTCGACGAGATCTCGCGCGAGCCGAGCAGGAACGTCTCGGTGTCGGCCTGGTCGTCGTCGAAGTAGATGGTCACGACCGAGCCGGGCGCCACCGAGTCGGCGGCCTGGACCTCGCCGACCTCGGAGTTGCGCAGGAACTCCTTCAAGTAGAGGATCCGGCCTTCCGCGCGGCTCTGCTCCTCACGAGCCGCGTGATAGCCACCGTTCTCCCGGAGGTCGCCCTCCTCGCGCCGAGCGTTGATCTCCGCGGCTATCGCCGGACGGCCAGCGATCAGCTCGTCGAGCTCGGCCTGCAGCCGGTCGTAAGCGTCCTGGGAGAGCCAGGTCTTCGGCGCCTCGGAACTGGACACGGTCGATCTCCTCGCTGGAACGGGAACTGCGAAAGCAGGAACTGGCAGTGCGGGAATGGAGTGCGTCGTCAACGCAGCGAATCACTAACCTTACCAGCGGTACGCATCCGGCCGGATCGGTCGATCCCCGGCGGCAGCGCTCAGGCCGGGCGGCAGCTCATCACGTCGCCCACCGAGCCGCGCGCGGTGGTCGGCACCGACTCGGTCACCACGACCTCACCGCCACCCGACTCGGCCGGCACCTGGACGGTCCGGGTCCCGACCTCGTAGCCCTGGTAGTCGCGGGCGCGCAGCATGCACGAGGCGACCTCGCCGTCCGGCACCCGGACCCGGAACTTGATCACCATCTGGGCGTCGGTCGGCTCGTTCCACCCGACGATCTCCGGGCTGTAGTCGGTCTGACCGAACTTCTGGTAGTAGGCCCAGCTCACGCCGAGGGCGACGACCCCGCACACGACGGCCGCCAGCACCAGCGGCAGCGACCTGCGCCGGCCCGGCTCCCGGCGTCGGCCGTACCGGCCGGGCGGGTAGACCGGAGTTGTGGCGCGCGTCTCGCTCACCTGGGGGCCTCTCGTGCGTTTGTTGTCGGTGGGATCGGCCAGAATGGCAGAGTCCATCTTCGCAGCCGATCCCGGACCGCCGACGGCAGGCCTGGTCGAGAGGGTAATCAACGTGGCAGAGCAACTGCGTCTCATGACCGTGCACGCGCACCCGGACGACGAGTCCAGCAAGGGTGCCGCCACGATGGCGAAATATGTCGCCGAGGGCGTCCAGGTGCTCGTCGCGACGTGTACCGGGGGTGAGCGCGGCAGCGTGCTCAATCCGAAGCTGAAGGACGACCCGGACGTTCTGGAGAACATCACCGAGATCCGCCGCAAGGAGATGGACCGGGCGCGCGAGATCCTCGGGGTGGACCAGGCCTGGCTCGGCTTCGTCGACTCCGGGCTGCCCGAGGGCGACCCGCTGCCCCCGCTGCCCGAGGGCTGCTTCGGCCTGCAGGATCCGAACGAGGCGGCGAAACCGCTGATCAAGCTGATCCGCGAGTTCCGTCCGCACGTCATGACCACCTATGACGAGAACGGCGGCTACCCGCACCCCGACCACATCATGTGCCACAAGATCTCGGTGGTCGCGTTCGAGCAGGCCGGCGATCCGGAGCTCTACCCCGAGCTGGGGGAGCCGTGGCAGCCGCTGAAGCTGTACTACAACTCCGGCTGGACCCGCGCCCGGATGCTCGCGCTGCACGAGGGGATGCTCGCGGCGGGGCGGGAGTCGCCGTACGCGGAATGGCTGGAGAAATGGTCGGACCGCGCCGACCGGGGTGACAAGATCACGACCAGGGTCGAGTGCGGGGAGTACTTCGCCGTGCGAGACGACGCGCTGCGTGCCCACGCGACCCAGGTCGACCCGGACGGATTCTGGTTCCACATCCCGCTGGAGATGCAGCAGAAGGTGTGGCCGACCGAGGACTTCGAGCTCGCGCGCTCGCTGGTCGACAGCCCGGTCCCGGAGTCCGACCTGTTCGCGGGCATCCGGGAGAAGGTCGAAGCCGCCTGAGCAGTAGGCTGAGGGCGTGGACATTATCGCGGTCAACAACTTCGGGGACACCCGTGACGGCGGCCTGGCCGGCCCGGCGGGTCTGTTCCTGATCGTGCTGATGTGTATTGCGACGGTCGCGTTGATCCGCAACATGAACAAGCGCATTCGTCGGCTTCCCGACAGTTTTGACGAAGAAGCCGAGCGTGCTCGTGTGGCGGAAATCGCGCGGCTCGATGCCGATCTCGAGCGATCCGGCGGCGATGTTGCTGACCGTGTCGAAGCGGATCGATCGGCCAAGACCACTCCCGCCGTGGAAGACGAGGTGACGGCGGTGCCGGAGCCGAAACATGAGTCCGCATCGGACTCCGGCCGCCCCGCACAGTGATCATGACGTCGCTCGTCGCGCCCGGGTCGCGGGCCGCGGCGAGTGGCGAGTGTGGTCAGTCGCCCACCGTCAAGCCCTGTTGCGTTCATCAGGATTGATTTAGCCTTCCGCCGGGGACCACACGGTTTCTGGACCCTGCGCGGAAGGGGGCGCCGAGATGAGTGCATTCCGGCGCCGAGTCTCGCAGTCCCATCTGCACGTGCATCGTCGCGTGCCGCCCGCCGCCCGACGGTGGGCGCGGCCATGACCGTCCCACGCTGGGCCCACCGGCCGTCCCGCGTCCTCACCGTCGCCGTGGTCGTCGCCGCGCTCGCCGCCGCCCTGCTCGGCGCGCTGCAGCCGGTGCACCTGCCGCCCGGCAGCCCGCTGTCCCCGGTCTACGGCGGCTGCGTCGCGGCCGTGCTCGCCGCCATCGCCCAGCTGGCCGGCCTGCGGTTCCGGCTCGGGCCGGACGCGGTCTCGGTGAGCTGGGCCGAGGCCGCCGTGGTCGTCGGCCTGGTCATCTGCCCGGCCGGGTGGCTGCCGGCCGCCACCCTGGCCGGCATCGGCGCGGCCTGGCTGCTGCTGGCCTGGCTGACCGGGCTGCGCAACGTCGCCGAGATCGTCCACCTGGTCGCCTCCATGACCCTGGGCGCCTCCGCCGCCACCCTGGTCACCTCGCTGCTGGCCGGCGGGGCCGGGGTGCACAGCGGGCGCCTCGCGCTGTCGCTGGCGGCCGGTGCGGCCACCTACCTGCTGATCACGTTCGGCCTGGTGGTGCTCACCCTCATCCTGCAGCGTGACGCCCCGCCCGGGCAGGTCGCCGCGAAGGTGCTCTACGCCAAGGCGCCGATGTCGGCAGGCAACCTCATCGTCGGCCTCTGCGCGGTGTTCGCCCTGGTCCGCGAGCCGCTCTGGCTGATCGCCTTCGGACCGGTGCTGTGGCTGCTGCACCGGGCGTACCGGTTCCACCTGCGCGCCGCCGAGCAGCGCCGGATGTGGGAGGCGTTCGCGGCCGCCACGGCGCGATTCCCCGGCGCCACCGAGGCCGACGTCGCCCGGGCCGGGCTGCGCGGCGCACTGGACGTCTTCGGCGCCCGCCGGGCCGAGCTGGAACTGCGCACCGAGCAGGGCAGCCGGCGATACACCCAGGAGGGCCCGGGGCAGAACCCGGACGTCGCCCGCTCCGGCCCGGCCGTCACCCGCAGCATGGCGGTGGCCGGGCGGCCGGTCGGCGAGCTGACCGTCTGGCTCGGCGAGCCGGTCCTGCCGGTGCCACACGACGAGGCGGCGATCACGGCGTACGGGGAAGCGCTGGCCGGTGCCCTGCACGACGCGGCCGCCCACCAGCGGATCGCCGAACTGGACGCCCGGGTCGCGCAGATGCGTGTGCACGACTCGCTGACCGGGCTGATCAACCGTGCCGCGCTGGTCGCCGAGGGGGACACCCTGCTGCGCTCCGGTGAGCGCGGCCGGCCCACCGCCCTGCTGCTCCTCGACGTGGTCGACTTCCGTGGCGTGAACAGCACGCTCGGGCACCGCGGCGGCGACGACGTGCTGCGCGTGATCGCCGAGCGGCTCACCGACCAGGCCCGGCCCGGCGAGCTGGTCGCACGCGTCGGCGACGACGAGTTCGCGCTGCTGATGCCGGCCCTGACCGCGCTCGCCGACCCGGCCGGCTGGGCCCACGGCGCCCCGCACAGCCTGGCCCAGGCCCTGCGCCGCGCCCGGGAACTCGTCGAGCAGCTGCGGCTGCCGATGCAGGTCGCCGGGGTGCGGCTGGCCGTCGAGGTGACCGTCGGCGCGGTCGTCGCCCCGGCCGGGCAGGTCGAGGTGACCGAGCTGGTCCGGCGCGCCTCGCTCGCCGCGGGACGGGCCAAGGAACAGGGGCTGACCGTCGGGACCTACGACAGCAGCCAGGACGCCAGCAGCACCGACCAGCTCGCGCTCCTCGCCGAGCTGCAGGACGCGTTCGCCGCCGACGACCAGATCGTGCTGCACCTGCAGCCCGCGGTCGACCTGATCACCGCTGAGCCGACCGGCTGCGAGGCCCTCGTCCGCTGGCGGCACCCGCGGCGCGGGCAGCTCTCCCCGGGCGAGTTCCTGCCCGCGGTCGAACGCAGCGAGCTGCTCATCCCGTTCACGCGGCGGGTCCTCGACCTGGCCCTCGCGGCCGCCGCGGACTGGTCGGCGGCCGGTATCGACGTACCGGTGTCGGTGAACGTCTCCGCCCGCAGCCTGACCGACCCGACCTTCCCGGCCCAGGTCACCGAGGCGCTGCGGCGGCACCGCACCCCCGCGTCCCGCCTCGTCCTGGAGATCACCGAGTCGGTGGCGGTCAGCGAGCAGGACATCGTCGACGAGGTGCTGGCGCGGCTGCGGGCCACCGGGGTGCAGATGTCCCTGGACGACTTCGGCACCGGGTTCTCGTCGCTCTCCTCGGTCACCCGGATGCCCGTCGACGAGATCAAGATCGACCGTTCGTTCGTCGACGAGATGATCGACAAGCCGGCCGCGGGTGCGGTCGTGCGCGGTGCGGTCGAACTCGGTGCCCGGCTCGGCGTGCGGGTGGTGGCCGAGGGCATCGAGACGATCGAGCAGCGGGCGGCGCTGATCGCGCTGGGCTGCCCGTCGGCCCAGGGCTATCACTTCTGCAAGCCGATGCCGGCTGACAAGATCGTCCAGGCCCTCTCCCAGCTGCGCAAATCCTCGTCCGCGACGGTGACGCCGCTCCGCGCCGACGGCGCTTCCTGATCGCCGCTCCTCCCGGCCGTGAGAGGCTGGGGGTATGGCCAACCGTCTCGCCGAAGCCACGTCGCCCTATCTTCAGCAGCACCGTGACAACCCGGTGGACTGGTGGGAGTGGTCGGCGGAGGCGTTCGAGGAGGCGCGCCGGCGGGACGTGCCGGTGCTGATCTCGGTGGGCTACGCCGCCTGCCACTGGTGTCACGTCATGGCGCACGAGTCGTTCGAGGACGATGCGGTCGCGGCGCAGCTCAACGCGGACTTCGTGGCGATCAAGGTGGACCGTGAGGAGCGCCCCGACGTCGACGCCGTCTACATGACCGCGACGCAGGCGATGACCGGGCAGGGCGGCTGGCCGATGACCGTGTTCGCCACGCCCGGCGGTGACCCGTTCTTCTGCGGGACCTACTTCCCGAAACCGCAGTTCACCCGCCTGCTCACCTCGGTCACCACCGCGTGGCGGGACCAGCGCGACGACGTCCTCAAGCAGGGCGCCGCAGTGGTCGAGGCGGTGGGTGGGGCCCAGCTCGTGGGTGGTCCGACCGCGGCGATCTCGGCGGAGATGCTGGCGGCCGCGGCACAGGGTCTCGTCGAAGAGCAGGATCAGACGTACGGCGGGTTCGGCGGCGCCCCGAAGTTCCCCCCGCACATGGATCTGCTGTTCCTGCTCCGCCACCACGAGCGGACCGGTTCCGCCGAGGCGCTGGAGGTGGTCCGGCACACCGCCGAGCAGATGGCCCGGGGCGGCATCTACGACCAGCTCGCCGGCGGTTTCGCGCGCTACTCGGTGGACGCGCACTGGACCGTTCCGCACTTCGAGAAGATGCTCTACGACAACGCGCTGCTGCTGCGCGTCTACACCCAGCTGTGGCGCGTGACCGGTGACCTGTTCGCCCGCCGGATCGCCGACGAGACGGCCGCGTTCCTGCTGCGTGACCTGGGCACCCCGGCCGGCGGGCTGGCGTCGGCGCTGGACGCGGACACCGACGGGGTGGAAGGCCTGACGTACGCGTGGACGCCCGCCCAGCTCACCGAGGCGCTCGACGAGCAGGACGGCGCGTGGGCCGCCGACCTGTTCCGCGTCACCCCGGACGGCACGTTCGAACACGGCAAGAGCGTGCTGGTCCTCGGCCGTGACATCGACTCCGCCGACCCGGCCCTGGTGGCGCGCTGGCAGGACGTGCGCGTCCGCCTGCGCACCGCCCGCGCCGAGCGCCCGCAGCCGGCACGGGACGACAAGGTGGTCGCTTCCTGGAACGGGCTGGCCGTCACGGCGCTCGCCGAACACGGCGTACTGGCCGGTTCTGATTCTTCCCGCGACGCCGCGATCACGTTGGCGCAGGTGCTGGCCGAGCGGCACGTCGTCGACGGGCGGCTGCGCCGGGTCTCGCGGGACGGGCAGGCCGGCGAGCCCGCCGGGGTCCTCGAGGACTACGGCTGCGTGGCCGAGGCGTTCCTGGCCGTGCACCAGATCACCGCGGATCCGCGCTGGCTGCGGTCGGCCGGCTCGCTGCTCGACGTCGCGCTGGCCCGCTTCGGCACCGGTTCGGGCGGTTTCTACGACACCGCCGACGACGCCGAGAAGCTGCTCACCCGCCCGGCCGACCCGACCGACAACGCCACGCCGTCAGGTTTGGCGTCGGTGTGCGCGGCGCTGGTGACCTACGCGGCGCTGACCGGGGAGACCTCGTACCGGGAGGCGGCCGAGGCGGCACTGGCCACGGCCGGGCCGCTGATCGGCGGGCATCCGCGCTTCGCGGGTTACTCGGCGATGGTGGCGGAGGCGGCACTGACCGGGCCGTACGAGATCGCCGTCGCCACCGACGACCGGACGGATCCGCTGGTCATGGAGGCGTACCGGGAGGCACCCGGCGGGACGGTGATCGTCGTGGGGGCGCCGGATCAGCCGGGCGTTCCGTTGCTGGCCGACCGCCCGATGATCGACGGGCGGGCCACGGCGTACGTCTGCCGGGGGTTCGTCTGCGACCGCCCGGTCACCACCCCGAAGGAGCTGATCGCCCGCTTGCAGCGCTGATCAGGATCAGTTTGCCGGAGGCAGGTGATCCTCGGGCGACGACTGCAGCAGCCAGGCCAGCGGAAGCTTGGTCACCAAGTCGTAGGCGCCGGTGTCGGCGAGATGGTAGAGCGTCACGGTGTTGGCCGTATCGCGATCCACCACCCAGTAGCGAGGGATGCCCGCCTCGGCGTATTCCTTGACCTTGAGATCCCGGTCCATGGATCGGGAACTGGGCGAGACGATCTCGACTGCCAGCAGCAGATCAGTGACCGGCGGCCAGATTCCTTGCGGCCGTTGCGCCCAGAGGGTCAGATCCGGGATGCGCCCGCCGTCGCCGTCCGACAGCGAAATCCGCACTCCGACCGCTTGCAGGATTTGCCGCGCCGGCCATCCGGCGGCAAGAAGCCATGCGAACAAGTCGCTGGCGATTCCGGCATGCTCGGTGTCCGGTGGCGGGGTGATGGTGATCGCTCCTTCGGGACTCAGCTCGAATCGATGACCGTATTCGTCAGCTTCGATCATGTCGGTGAGGTGATTGAGCGTGACGACAGGTGGCACGGACCTTGCGAATGCCTCTGCGCTCATGCGCCCATCGTAGTGGTCACCCTGGTCGACCACGTCAGCCGACTTGTGCGATTGATGGCGGCCTACGGCCGTACGCGGGAAACGGGGTTGATTTCCGGTCGGGGAAAAGGCGTCGCTAGGCTGGGCGGGCGATGGATACCAGAACCGGTCTGCCCGTAGTCGGCATGGTGGGCGGAGGCCAGCTGGCCCGGATGACCCACCAGGCCGCGATCTCCCTCGGCCAGTCACTGCGCGTGCTCAGTGAGAAGCCTGACGACTCCGCCGCGCTGGTCGCGGCCGACGTCCCGATCGGGTCGCACACCGACCTCGCCGCACTGCGCGAGTTCGCGAAGGGGTGCGATGCCGTCACGTTCGACCACGAGCACGTGCCGACCGAGCACATCAACGCCCTCGAAGCCGAGGGCGTGAAGATCTTCCCGGGGTCGAAAGCGCTGGTCTTCGCGCAGGACAAGGGCAGGATGCGGGAGCGTCTGGCCGAGCTCGGCGCCCCGGTGCCGCGGTGGGCGCGGGTCAGCACGGCCGACGAGATCGAAGCTTTCGCGGGCGGCTCCTGGCCGGTCGTGGCGAAAGCGACCCGCGGCGGCTACGACGGGCGCGGCGTCTGGATGGTCGGCTCCCGCGAGGCCGCCGAGGATCTGGTCTCGACCGGCATCCCGCTGATCGTCGAGGAGAAGGTGCCGCTGCGCCGCGAGCTGGCGGCGCTGGTCGCGCGGTCGCCGTTCGGGCAGGTCGCGGCGTACCCGGTGGTCGAGACCGTGCAGAGGGACGGCATCTGCGTCGAGGTGATCGCGCCGGCTCCCGGCCTGGCCGACGACGTCGCGCTCCGCGCCCAGCAGCTCGCCATCGACCTCGCCACCGAGCTGGGCGTGGTCGGCCTGCTCGCGGTCGAGCTGTTCGAGACCGACGCCGGCATCGTTGTGAACGAGCTGGCGATGCGCCCGCACAACTCCGGCCACTGGACCATCGAGGGCGCGCGGACGTCGCAGTTCGAGCAGCACCTGCGCGCTGTCCTGGACTACCCGATGGGTTCCACCGCGCTGGCCGCGCCGGTCGTCGTGATGGCGAACGTGCTGGGTGGCGAGCCGGGCGGCATCTCCATCGACGAGCGTCTGCACCACCTGTTCGCCGAGATCCCGGACGCGCGCGTGCACCTCTACGGCAAGCAGGTCCGCCCCGGCCGCAAGATCGGACACGTGACCGTGCTCGGTGACTCGCTGGAAGAGGTGCGCGCCCGGGCCGGCCGGGCCGCCAAGTGGCTTCAGGAAGGTGAATGATGGCACCCGTCGTCGGCATCATCATGGGCAGCGACTCGGACTGGCCGACGATGGAGGCGGCCGCTGAGGCACTCGCCGAGTTCGAGGTGCCGTTCGAGGTCGGTGTCGTCTCCGCCCACCGGACCGTCCGCAAAATGGTGGACTACGCCGAGTCCGCGGCCGGCCGCGGCATCCAGGCGATCATCGCGGGCGCCGGCGGCGCGGCCCACCTGCCGGGCATGGTCGCGGCGCTCACCCCGCTGCCGGTGATCGGCGTCCCGGTGCCGCTCAAGCACCTCGACGGCATGGACTCGCTGCTCTCCATCGTGCAGATGCCGGCCGGTGTCCCGGTCGCCACCGTCTCGATCGGCGGCGCGCGCAACGCCGGCCTGCTCGCCGTGCGCATCCTCGGCGCGTCCGACCCGGCGATCCGGCGGAAGATGTCGGACTTCCAGACCGGCCTGGAGAAGCTGGTCGGGGAGAAGGACGCGGCGCTGCGCGCCAAACTCCTGGGCTGATCCGGTCGCCGCCGGCTCCGCTCCGGCCGGGCTTCGACTGCTTTCCGGTACGTCGTGAGCCGGGTCCCGTGGCACGGCCACGCGAGGCCCGGCCCCACTCCGGCATGCGAGATGCGACTCCCGCATCGCGTGGGCTCACCGAGCGCTGGTGCCTCGGCGACCGGCCCGCCGCCGGGCATCGCGTGAGCCTTCGCTGGTCACCACGGGCGATGAGCGGTGGCCGGAACCTCATGCGCCCGCTGGAACACGACCGTCCCCGGCGTCGGGGATCCGCAGGGCGAGCAGGGCGATGTCGTCCTCGTGGTCCTGGCCGGCGAACCGGGCCAGGGTCGCGGTGAGCAGATCCGGCAGCGTCGCTTGCGCCAGGCCGCTCAGCATCTCGCGCAGCTGCTGCTTGCGGTCGTCGATCACATCGGTGCGGGTCTCGACCAGCCCGTCGGTGTACATCAGCACGGTCGCGCCCGGCGGCAGGATCCGGCTGTGATCGGTGCGCGGGCTGTGCCGCCGTACGCCGAGCATGATGTCCCGCCCGGCGAGCGTGCTGACCGTGCCGTCGGTCTCGATCAGCAGCGGCGCCGGGTGACCGGCGTTGGCCCATTGCAGCCGGTATCCGGCCGTGTCCCGGAGCACGTAGGCGAGCACGGCGGTGGTCATCGTCCGGTCGTGGAGGATCTCCATCGCGTTGTCCAGCCGGCGCAGCAGAGCCGACGGGGGTTCGTGCCGGTCGGCCAGGTAGGCGCGCAGCATGCTGCGCAGCTGACCCATCCGGGCGGCGGCGCGCATGTCGTGCCCGGCCACGTCGCCGACGACCAGAGCCAGGTGGTCGGCGTCCAGGCGTACGGCGTCGTACCAGTCACCGCCGACGTCCTCGCCCCGGGCCGCCGGGGCGTAACGGGCGGCCAGCTCGAACGGCGCGACCTCGGGCAGGTCGCTGAGCATCGCCTGCTGCAGCAGGGTGGCCACCTGTTCGCGGGAGTACAGGTACTCGGCGCGCTGCAATGCCTGAGCGACGTAGCCGGCCAGCGCCGCGAGGACTGTCTGTTCGCCGTCGTCGGCGGTGTGCGGCAGCCTCCACGCGAGGGTCAGCGCCCCGATCGGGCCGTCCGTGCCGGGCAGTGGCACGCTCGCGGCGGCCTGCCAGCCCATCTCGGCGAAGGCCGGCGCCGCGTCGGACGCCAGATCGTCGACCGCGGTCAGGTCGGGCAGGACGACCGGCCGCCCGGACCGGATCGCCAGCGCCGACGGCGATCGGGCGCTCTGCGAATAATCGGCCCAGCGCTCGGCGATCGGCGCGGGCAGCAGCGAACCGGACATGAGGTTGATCCGCCCGGCCACGTCGATCAGCGAGACACCGACGTAGTCAGGATCCAGGGTTCCGGTCAGCAGCTCCTGGACGGCGTTCAGGACGTCGCTGACCGTGGTGGTCCGGGCCAGGGTCACGCTGGCCCGCAGCAGGAGCCCGCTGCGAACGGCCGTTGCGGCGGCGGCGAGTTCCCGATCACGGGCCGCGCTCTCCCGGCGGCCGGCGGCGTGAGTGGCGATGCGCAGACGAAGGCTGTCCGAACAGGCGGCGGCCAGGTCGGACAGCAGACCGAGTTCGTTCTCGGTCCACTGCCGCGGCCGGGTATCGATCGCGCACAGCGACCCGAGGATGTTGCCGTCGGCGTCGGTCAACGGCATCCCGGCGTAACCGACCACTGACAGATCGGTGATGGCCGGATTGCCGGAGACTCGCGGGTCGAGGCGAGCGTCGGTGACGACGAGCGGCCGGCCACCGGTCACGACGTGCCGGCAGAACGAGTGGGACAGCGGCGTCTGACGCTCACCCATCCATGGCTCGGCCAGCCCACGGGCGCCGGGGAACACCTGCCGGGACTCCTTGACCAGCGACACCAGCGCGACCGGGACGTCGAGCACCTTGCGCACCATCTCGGCGAACCGGTCGAACATCGGGTCGGGGGCGGCGGTCAAGCCGGTGCGGGCGAGCGCGTTCAGCCGGGCCGGATCGTGCGGTGCGTCCTCGTCGCTCACCGGGCGGCCGTGCCGTCGGACCCGGAGAGGAACGAGACGCGAAGCCGGCGCGGCGCACGCCGACAGACAGGAACGTGCTGCGCAGCTGCCGGCACCGAGGGTCCTCTCCCGGGGGATCACCACTAGCGTTCCTGGCCTGCGGCCGCACGGCAAGTCCCGGGCCCCCACGGCGACAGTACCGGCCCGATCCGGCCGCCGGTCGCCGGGTGTCACGCGGCGACGACGCCGGTTCAGGCAGGGTGGGCCGGCCCCCAGCGGCTTCCCGGCCGGCCGCGCGGTGCCGGTGTCCGTCATGGTCAGCTCAGCCGGCGGGGCGGCCGGCGCCAGGACATATTCGGAGCCGGCCGGGGCCCGGATCGGTCACGACGCCTCGGCGCCATCACCTTCGCTCAGCTCACGGTGACGCTGATCGTGTGCCAGCCGGTCGCGCCGTCCGGGAACGGGGTCGCGCGGGTTCCCGGCTGCACGGCACCGCTGCGGTCGGTGGCGCGCACGGCGAGCGAGTGCGGCCCGGCGGTCGCCTTCCAGCTGAACCGCCACTGCGTCCACGTGTCGATCGATGCCGTGGGCAGCAGCTCCGCCTTCACCCATGGCCCGCCGTCGACGCTGATCTCGACGGCGGCGATGCCGCGCCGCTGGGCCCACGCGACGCCGGCCACGGTCACCGTTCCCGCCTCGAGGCGGGCGAACGGTTTCGGCTTGTCGATGCGCGACGCGGTCTTGACCGTGCCCTGCTGCCCCCAGCCGCGCTCGACCCAGTAGGCGTCGAAGCGATCAAAAGTGGTCAGCTCCAGTTCCGTCACCCACTTGCAGGCGCCTGCGTAGCCGTACAGCCCGGGGGTCAGCATGCGCACCGGAAAACCGTGCTCCAGCGGCAACGGTTCCCCGTTCATCCCGACCGCGAGCATCGTGTCCCGGCCGTCGAGCGCGGTGGCGACCGGTGTCCCGATGGTCATTCCCTCGACCGAACGGGCCACGATCTGGTCGGCGCCGGACTGCACACCGGCCTCCTTCAACAGCGCCGCGAGCGGCACGCCGAGCCACCGCGCGGTGCCGATGTAGGGGCCGCCCACCTCGTTGGACACGCAGTTGAGGGTGATGTCGCGTTCGATCATCGGCCGGCGCAGCAGATCCGCGAACGACAACTCGATCTCCCGGTCGACCATCCCGTGGATCCTCAGCCGCCAGCTCGACGGATCGACGCGGGGCACGGTCAGGGCGGTGTCGACGCGGTAGAAGTTCGCGTTCGGTGTGGTGAAGTCCGCTGCGATCCCGTTCGGCAGCGGCGTCGCCGGATCGGCCGCCGCGGGAAGCCGGATCGCCTCCCGGGACTTGCCGGCCGCAGTTTCGCGCTGACCGGAAACGGCCAGACCCGCGACCTCTGCCACCCCGGCGCCGGCCGCCAGCAGCGACAGGCGAAGAACCAGCCGACGATCAACCCCATTTTCCCGTACGTCGTCAGCAGCGTTCCGCGGTTCGCGCAGCAGCCACCACAGCGCCAGCCCGGCCAGCGCCGCCCCGAACACGGCCGGGACCGCGTCCAGCACGGTCCCGGCCGGCCGGGCCAGTGCGGCGGCCGCCCCCACCGCACCGAGCACTCCCGCGCCGACCGGTATCGCGGCCCGCCACCTCGCCGCCGCGATACCGGTGGCCGCGGCGAGCAGGACCAGCACGGCGCCGATCACGCTGAGCAGCACCGGCTTGTCGTGGGTGCCCAACTCCCGTACGGCAAATTCTTTGATCGGGGTAGGGGTGGCATCGATCACCGCGCCGCCCACCGCCACCAGGGGACCCGAACCGGGCCGGACGGCGGCCGCGAGCAGTTCCGCGGCCGCGATCCCGGCGCCCGCCGCGACGATCCCGCTGATCGCCCCGCGCAGCCGGCTCATCAGCTCTTCGGCATCAGGACGGAGTCGATGATGTACACGTTCGCATTGGCCGTCTGCACGTTGCCGCAGATCACCGACGCGCTGTCCGCGCCGACCTTGAAGTCCTCGCCGCTGCCGGTCACCGTCAGGTCGTCGCCCTGCAGCGTCTTGTGGGTGCCGGCCAGGTCCGCCGGGGTCAGCTTCCCGGGCACCACGTGGTAGGTGAGGATGCTGGTCAGCGTCTTCTTGTCAGCCAGGACCTTGTCCAGGTCCGCCTTCGGGATCTTCGCGAACGCGTCGTTGGTCGGCGCGAACACGGTCACCCCGTCGGCCGAGTTCAGCGAGTCGACCAGGCCGGCCTTCTTCACCGCGGTGACCAGCGTGGACAGCAGCGGGTTGCCGGACGCGGCAGTGGCCACCGGCACCTTGCCCATCGCCTCGAAACTGCCGGCGTCGGCCGGGTCGGTCGGCACCGCCGCACACCCCGGGCCGAAGTTCACCATGTCGGTGGCCCCCATGCTCGGGGCCATGCTGGGCGCCGCCGAGGTCATCGTCGGCGCCGCAGCCGTCGTCCCGCCACTGCTGCTGTCGTCGGAGTCACTGCCACAGGCGGACAGGGAAATCGCGAAGACGGTCGCGGCGGCCAGGGCAGTCAGCTTCGTTGCACGCATCGTTTTGCTCCTCTTTATCGGCACTTACACCGATGATTCGGAGCCGGTCCGGCCGCGGATTGGTCGAATCTCAGATTGTTTTCACGCCGGCCACCATCAGCGTCGGCGTGGGCGATCCGCCGGGCCGCTCCACCGACACACCAACCGCGGAAGCCGACGACATCCCGGCGACCACCTTCACCACCGACGTCTGGCCGACCGCGAGCACCCCCTCCGACACCGGCCCGCCGGCCCGCACCGTCCACAGCTGGAACACCCGCCCGTCCGAGGGCGCGGCGTCCGCGGACATCAGGATCACCCCCGAGTCACGCAGCCGGGAGTACGCCAGCGTGACCTTGCCGCCGCTGCTCAACGCCTGGTCGTGAAGCACCACATCCGGGGCGTTGAGGATGCTCTGCACCTGGGCCTCGCGGACGCGAGCCGCCTCGGCGACGGTGCGTTCATCGCGTACGCGCTGCTCCTGAACAGCGAAGACACCGGTGCCCGCGCCGATGGCGGCGACCACCGCGGCGGCCGCGGCGATCCACCGCGAGCGGTAAGCGCGCCGGGGCCGGCGCGAAACCTCCACCGGAACCTGGCGCGTCGTCGCGACCGCGGCCAGGACGCTGTCACGCAGCCGCGGCGGCGGCACCGACCAGGCGCCGTCGGCCAGCCGGGCCGCGGCCTCCCGCAACTCGGCCGCCTCGATCCGGCACGCGTCGCACTCACGCAGATGGCGGTCGACCGCGACCCGTTCGAGATCGTCCACCGCATCCAGCACATACGCGCCGACCAGCGAGTGAATGTCCGCGGTCATGCCGTCACCTCCACACCCAAGCAGTCCCGCAACCGGATCAGCCCGTCGCGCATCCGCGTCTTCACCGTGCCCAGCGGCGTCTTCAACAACTCCGCGACCTGCGGATACGAATGCCCCTGGTAGTACGCCATCGTGACCACCTGCCGCTGCAGCTCGGTCAGATCGTCCAGACAGTGACGCACCTGCTGACGCTCCAGCCGCCCGGACACCTCATCGGCCACCTCGTCGTACGGCGTGTCCAGCGACGCCGCCCCGGCCCGGACGGTCCGCTCGGCGGCCGCCTGCTCGGCGCGGACCCGATCGACCGCCCGGCGATGGGCGATCGTGAACACCCACGAGGTCGCCGACCCGGCGGCCCGGTCGAACCGGGCCGCAGTGCGCCACACCTCGACCAGCACCTCCTGGGCGACCTCCTCGGCCTGCGCCGGATCGCGCAGCACCCGCCGGATCAGCCCGTACACCCGGGGTGCGACCAGGTCGTACAGCCGGGCGAACGCCTGCTCGTCGCCGCGGCCGACCGCCCGCAGCAGTTCGTCCGCGCCGGTCGGCCCCGCCGGTCCCGGGCCGGGCACCGGAGTCAGATGCTCCACCCGGCGGATCGTGCCGCGCTCAGCCATCAAAGAACCATCCCTAGCTCGCGCTCGATGCTCACGCGATGATTCGGAGCCGAGGCCCGCGCGGATGGGTCCGGCCAGCAGAGGTCTCCCACCGCCGGGACGAGAAACAGGGCCGGCGAAGCCGGAGCCGGAGCCGAAGCCGCGGGAGCGGGTGGGTGCTCGTGTCCACCAAGCGGAAGGTGACCCGCCGCCGGGACAATGACCCGGTCCGGATCTACGCCGATGGACGCGTCAGCTACTGGACCGGCGGCAAACCGGCGAAGGAGATCGCAAACAGGAGCACTGCGGAACCCGGGAGAAAGCCGAAGAGCGAGCCGAAGAGTTACGTGCACGCCTCCAGGAGAGGACCAAGGAAGGCGCGTCGCGGACGGAGGTGGCCCTGGACGAGCTGGCGTAGGCCGCCCGCGCCACATTATGGAAGGAAGACGCTCCGGAGGGAACATTTCGGCGGAAGCTGACCGCCTGACCCTCCGCGGGATTGAACTGTGGCATCGACATTCGTGTACTCCCGGTAGAGTGCTGACTTCGCACCCACGAGGGAAGGGCGCGCCGATGCAACCCGGACGGCTGAGGGTCGATGTCGAGGCCCTGCGCGAAACCGGAACAGAGGTCACGGGTCCCGCAGGCATCCCGCGGGACGCCGTGAAGACTGCGGGCTTCGGGTTCGCCCCTGCAACCCAGCCGGGTTCGGCGGCGGTCACTGCCGCGCAAGCGGCGGAGACGGTGTGGCTTGCCGATCTGCGCGTGCTGACCGACCAGGTGGCGGCATTCGGCATCAGTCTGAACGCGGCGGTGCGCAACTATCAGACGAATGACCGGGCCAGTGCTGATGAGCTGCGGCGCGGCGTTTTGAGGACGACCAGGAGGTCACAATGCCGGAGGGCGACCGCATAGCGCTGGTGACAGGCGCCGGTGGAGACATCGGAAAAGCCCTTTGTCGGCGGCTGCAGTCCGCCGGTCTCGCCGTTGTCGGCTGGGACATCGCCTCGCCGCCGGACGACATTGATCTACTTGACTGGCAGGTGGTCGACCTCTCTGGCGACGAAGTCCCGACGGATGCCGCTGAGCGGCTCGTGACAGCGGGCCGACTCAAAGCGATCTTCCACGTGGTTGGAGGCTCCGACGTCGAGGAGTTGTCCACGAAGGACCTGGCTAAGGTTCCGTTGAGCGCACTGCGTCGATCGGTCGGGCTCAACCTCTTCTCCGCGTTCTCCGTTATTCAGGCGACCGTTGACCAGCTTCGCGAAGCGGACGGGGACCGGTCGTACACGCTGGTTTCGTCGACCAACGCGTACGGCGGCTACCGCGCACCGGGCTACTCGGCGGCGAAGGCTGCCTTGCATGGATTAGTGCAGGCTCTGGCCGCTCCTCTGGGAGCTGATGGAATCCGTATCAACGCCGTAGCTCTGGGCACTACCGAAACAGAGAACTATCGGCGCATTGCCCGTGAACTCGGCAGGGAGGCGAACTTCAGCCGGATTGGCGCAAAGATTCCCCGTGGCCGCGTACTCAGCCCGGATGAGGCAGCGAGTGCTCTCGTGGCGGTCGGGCTGGACAACCCAGCGGTGACCGGAACCATCACCATCGCAGACGCCGCGCAAAGCCTCGTCCGGCCCTGACGGCGTCGAGCATGCGCCGATGGCCTGCGATACGGATCAGATTGACCGATGCTTGGGCGTCACTTTTTGAGTTGTCACAGCAACTTACCGTTCGACTGCTCATCGTGTTGGCGGTCGGCCTGCTCGTAGGTCTCGGATCGTTATCGGCAGCTATGACCGGCGGCTGGCTCTCACTGGGTGCTGATCTCGCTGTCAACGTCGCAGCCTCGGCTGTTGTAGCCGGCACGGCCGTCGCCGGATTTCTGCTCAGCACTCGGCGTCGTGCGCTGCGCCGCATGCTCGCCCTTCGACGAGCTGATTTAGCCGCGGCAGGGGAGCGGAACGCCGATCTACGAAGCCACCAACACGCACAAGCTGTTGCCATCGCGGCGCAGATCCGCGACCGGCGCTCGCAAGGGGTGGTCCTCGTAGAGGCCGCACCGGATGGCTCTCGAGGCGCGTTTTTGCAAGGACTCTCTGCTGTGATGGCCGACCGCCAGATGGTTGGCGTAATAGTGGGAGAAGACGATCTTCAAGGTCAGAGTCTCGTCGAAGCTGTGACAGGGGCCGTGCGTAGAACTGTGCAGGCAGCAGGGGTTGAGGACGCTCCGCTGGGTCGCACTGTCGAGGACCTGGCCGGTCGAAGGCAGGTCGTCGCACTGATCGAGGGACTTGATGGCCCAGATCAGCCGGTCAGCATGCAGTTCTCCGGATCGTCCATGGCCGACCGGCTGGAGACGCTCACGCTCACCGGGATACCGATCGTTGCATTGCTGGAGCCGGGCTCGACTCCGTCGAAATGGCACCACATTCGAGTAAGGCTGCCTATGGCGGGGCCGGAGGCCGTGCTCACCTTTGCGGGTCTGCCGCCACATCTCCCACCTGACTGGGTTGCAGCCCGGGCCCGGCTGGGTGCTGCACGTCGTCTAGCCGGATCACTGCAACTTCGTGGCCTCGACATCCGGACCGTCGGCGACGCCGTACGCGTCCGGCGGCAGGAACGTAACGATACGATCGCCGCCACCACCCTCGACCAGGTCGGTACCGAACTAAGTGACAACGGGCCGACGGCGTTCGCCACACAGCGGCTCTGGGACATCGGTTTCCTCAGAACACCATCACGCAGCCTCCGCCGAAAGCAGTCTCCGGCGGCCGCCGCGTTGGAGCGGTTAGGGCGACATCTTCTGACTTATGAGCGCAAACAGGTGGCGCTTGCCGTGTTGCTTGCCGAAAACGGTGCCGAGGTCAGCAAGATGATCACGGGGTTGGCGGAGCTGGAGCACTTGGTCATCGTCGAGCGGATACACCAGGGCGGTGAGGTCCTGATCCGGTTCGCCGAGCCGTTGGTACGAGAATTCGTGGTCGGCGTATGTGTGGTGCGTGCCCGGCTTCCATTCGCACATGCCGCGCGTCGCGGTTCGCCCGCGCTCGTCGGTGAGGTTGTCGGCCGAATGCTGGACAGCCATCGGCGTGATCGCACCTGGCAGAACGTACTTGAGCAGACAGCCAATGACGGCTTACTGACATGCGCCTCCGAGGCAGCCTCCGTGCTCTCCCGTCTTACTGCCATGATGAGACCGGACCTACCTGCAGCCTGGCTGGCGAAGGCGTGGGATGCCGCTGACGATCGGGAACGGGCGACGTTCGTTCGTCGGCTGCCTGCGAGGATCCATGACGATCACGTGCGGTACCTCTGGCGCCGGTTGGTCCCACCACTCTTCGTACGAACACCTCACCAAGTGCGTCGTACGATCGCTCGACACCTCGGCGCAGCCGGCGACCAAGCCTGGGACTGTCTCGGCTCCGACTGGAGAAAGCTAATCGAGCACGGGCGAGATGGCGGACTGGCCTGGCACCAGCGGCACACCTCGACGTGGAAAGCGTACGGCTCGGCGTTGGCATCGCTGGGCTGGTTGCTACCAGCGGTTGCGCTGACCAGTGGGAGCCCTGAGGCGTGCCGTCTACTCGAACGCCTGACGGGCCTGGCGGTGCCAGGCGGGGGCCCGGAGACAACGCCAGAGCCGGACATCGGTATCGAGATCTCTTTGGCCGAGGGCACGAAGGACATGGCGTACTTGGCCCTCGTCCGGGACGAGCCCTTACCTGACGTCCTAGTCCGGCAACTCCTCGTCCTCATCTCGGAAAGCCGTTCCTGGGTCTCGCAGATCCTGGGTTTGCAGGCCCTCGTTCTCGCGGCCGCCGTGGAAAACGTTCTTATCGGCGCCGTGGTTTCCTGCTGCCGGACGGTCGGCAGACGGTCGGCGCACCCGCTCATCCTGCGGTACATCGACCTTGTCCTCCGAACGCTCGACGAGCCTGACTTAAGGCTCAACAACGTGGTACATCGGATTGTTTGGCCTGATGACACAGAGGCCCTGGCGGGTGCCGGCGGTAACCTGGCGCCTGAGGCATTGGAGGTCCTTGCGAGCGCAACGATCGTTCTCAATCTCGTAGAGGCACGAATCCGACGAGGCGGGGACCGGATCAGTGCCCAGACGGCTCGCGTGAAGGCGCTGGTGGAAAACGATGTACCGGGATGTCTCAGCAGCCCGCTGCTCGCCCGGGCCTTCGGCCGGGCGCCCTGCGCGTGCGGGCTCGGCCTCTGCGACGGTGTCAGGGGAGGGGCGGTCAGGCCGATGTCTTCAGCCTTCGCCTATCGCTGTCTGTGTGATGAGGATGTGACAAAAGCGGCCGGATATCGGCAAGGCCGCGCACTCACACTGCACCTCGAACGCATCGCTCGACATGAGTATGGGTAGGTATCACCAGGCCTTGCCCATGCCCTGCCCTCAAGAACAATGATTTTGGATGGGATGTGGTGTGCTTCGCCCTTGGAAACAGAGTGATGCGGTGTGGGGCACCGTCAGGATCTCCACCGTCGGTTCGCTTAGCCTGCTGGGGCGGCCGCCGCCGAACCCATCACGCCTGGTTCACGGGCTGCTCACTCAAGGTGCTGGCTTCCGGCAGATCGCCCGCCGTCTCGGCTGGTCACGCCGGACGGTATCGGAGTATGCCCACGCCGCCACCTGGCAGGAACCGATCGTCGGACAGAAGAACATGGCCAGGCCTGGTCGACCGGTTCAAGAACTATCCGGCGCGGCGCGTCGGCGAAGGGTGTCTCAAGGGTGGCACAGCCGTCACACCGGACGTGCCACGCCGTGCCGTCGGATGCCGGCGGGCCAGCACCCGACGGACGGCGACAGCATCCGGAGCGGGGGGAATATCATGCCATTGGCCTGCTAAAACGCAGGCCGACGGCCTACTTGAGGAGCTGGCGGGCCATGACGATGCGCTGGACCTGGTTGGTGCCTTCGTAGATCTGGGTGATCTTGGCGTCGCGCATCATGCGCTCGACCGGGTAGTCGCGGGTGTAGCCGTACCCGCCGAGGATCTGCACCGCGTCCGTGGTGATCTCCATGGCCACGTCGGAGGCGAAGCACTTGGCCGCCGCGCCGAAGTAGGTCAGGTCGGCGTCGCCGCGCTCGCTCTTGCCGGCCGCGGTGTAGGTGAGCTGCCGCGCCGCCTCCAGCTTCATGCCCATGTCGGCGAGCATGAACTGCAGGCCCTGGAACTCGGCGATCGACTTGCCGAACTGCTTGCGCTCCTTGGCGTACCCGAGGGCGAAGTCCAGCGCGCCCTGGGCGATGCCGATGGCCTGCGCCGCGATGGTGACCCGGGTGTGGTCCAGGGTCTTCATCGCGGTGGCGAAGCCGGTGCCCTCGGCGCCGATCATGCGGTCGGCCGGGATGCGTACGTTGTCGAAGTAGACCTCGCGGGTCGGCGACCCCTTGATGCCCAGCTTCTTCTCCGGCGCGCCGAAGCTGACGCCCGGGTCGGACTTCTCGACGACGAACGCCGAGATGCCGCGGGAGCGGGCACTCGGGTCGGTGACGGCGAAGACCGTGTAGAACTCGGAGACGCCGGCGTTGGTGATCCAGCGCTTGACGCCGTTGAGGACCCAGGAGTCCCCGTCGCGTACCGCCCGGGTGGTCATCGACGCGGCGTCGGAGCCGGCCTCGGGCTCGGACAGGCAGTACGAGAACATGCCCTCGCCGGCGGCCACCTTGGTCAGGTACTTCTGCTTGAGCTCCTCGGACGCCGACAGGATCAGCGGCAGCGAGCCGAGCTTGTTCACCGCCGGGATCAGTGACGACGCGGCGCAGGCCCGGGCCACTTCCTCGATCACGATGGCGGTGGCGAGCGCGTCGGCGCCGGCGCCCCCGTACTCCACCGGGATGTGCGGGGCGTGGAAGTCGGAGGAGCGCAGCGCGTCGTACGACGCCTTCGGGAACTCCCCGGTCTCGTCGGCCTCGGCCGCGTTCGGAGCCACCCGGGCGTCACAGACCTCGCGCACGGCGGCGCGGATGGTCTCGTGATCCTCCGGCAGCCGGTAGACGTCGAAATCAGACATGTCCCTCGCCCTTCCCCTATTCAACGAACCCGCCCGCAATGTTACTGGCGCGTAGCGTACGCCGAGCAATGGAACAGGACTGTGCCGAATATCGCCGCGGTTGACGGGCAAGCGAGGTCACTGCCGGGTTCGGGGTCGTTTCAACAGATCTCCACCCGGTTGAGGCTGTTCTAATGGTGTGGCGTACCGGCATGCTCTAACTACGGAGCGGCACGCTGGCGAGGAGGACCGGTGGCGAAGGCTGAGGAGCCTGACTACGGCGAGCAGCTGGCTCGGATCGACGCCTCGATTGCGGCGCTCAAACAGCAGGACATGGAGGCCGCCTCCACCCGCACGAAGATCGCCAGCAAGATCCAGGCCGCCCAGTTCCAGAAGGACATCCTGGCGCACGCGCAGAAGCAGAAGGCCGGCAAGTCGCGCCGCGTCCCGGCCGGTGCGCGCCGCACTGCCGAGGAGTTCCCGCCCCCGCCGCCGCCCGGCACGCGCCAGGCCGGCCCGGACGAGGAGCCACCACCACAGCCGGCGAAGAGCGCACCCCGCCGGCCCACCGCCGACGGGCCGGAAGGCGCCGCCCGCCGGTCCGCCCGCAAACCGATGGCTCCGCTGGAGCACGGGCCGGAGGCGTCCACCCAATCGGTGCAGAACATCCTGCTCGGCCTCGGCGCGCTGCTGATCGGCATCGCCGCGGTGGTCTTCGCCGGGGTGGCCTTCTCCAATCCGATGGCCCGCGCGGTCATCCTGGCCCTGTTCACCGCGATCGCGTTGAGCGTGGCGCCCGGTGTGGCCCGCCGCACGCTGACCTCGACCGCCGAGACGATCGCCGCGATCGGCCTGATCCTGCTGCCGATGACGCTCTACACGCTGCACGGCAGCCCGCTGGGCGGCGGTGCGGAGATCGCGGTCCCGTTCTACCTGGGCATCACGTTCGCGGTCACGGCGGTGGCGAGTTTCCTCTATGCCGGTGCGACCCGGCTGGCCATCCCGCGGTACGCGACGGTGATCGCCACCCAGCCGGTCGCGCCCCTGTTGGCGTACCGGTGGATCGAGAGCCCGGCAGGCTGGGGCCTGGCCCTGACCGCGGTCGCCGTGCTCGACCTGCTCCTGCTCACCCGGGTGATCAGGCAGGGCCGGCTGGTGCCGCGCTGGCCGCTGGGCCGGCCGACCGCCGCCGACCGGGCGAGGCAGGCCGAGACGGAGGCCGAGCCCGATCCCCGGCCGGAGTCACAGCCGGAAGAGCCGGATCTGATCATTTCCGGTCTCAAGCCGAAGCGCCGCCGCTGGATGCCGACCCGGATCTTCCCCGGGCCGCGGCCGGAGGGCGCCCCGCCGGCCGGTTCCGTCCCGCTCGCCCCGCCGGCCGAGCCGCCCTCGGCGGACTGGTTGCGCGAGCTGACGTTCGCGCTGCTCTGCGTCGCGTGCGCGGGCGCGCTGCTCTACTCCTCGGTGGCCCTGCTGCAGGCCCAGGTCTTCGCGGACGCGTTCCGTTCCGGCCTGATCCTGATCGCCGCCGCGCTCACCGGCGTCGCCGCGGCCAAGCTGCTGGGCCAGCCACTGGTCCGGCACGTCGCCGGTGGCGTGCTCACCCTCGCCGTGATCGGCACCGCGGCCCGGCTCGCCGACGTGGTCGACCCGCGCTGGACGCTGGTGGTCGCGGCCGCGACGGTCGCGCTGGCCGGCGCCGTGGCCGGCCTGCTGCCCGAGCAGGGGCGAACCGGTCCGCAGTACGCGTCGACCGGCGCCCTGGCCCTGATCGGCCTGTTCGTGGCGATCGACGCGATCCGCGCCGCGATCGCCCCGGTCGCCGCGGCCCGCCCCATCTGGCACGCCGACACCGCGGACTACGCCCGGACGCTTTCCGACGCGGTCGGCCCGTCCGGCTGGCTGCTGGTGTTCGCCGCGCTGCTGGTGACGATCGCGGCCGCGCTCGCCCTACCGGCCGGCATCCGGCACGAGGGCGCGGTGCTCGGCGTGGCGATGACCGGCCTCGCGGTGCCCGCCTCGCTCGGCCTGAACTGGTCCGAGGCACCCTGGCCGCTGGTGCTGGTGGCGATCGCGATCGGCGCGGGTGGCCTGTGGTCGACGACCCGGCGCATCGCGATCACGCACGTCGCCGCGGCCGGGCTGGTCGGCCTGTTCGGGGCCGGGGCCGCGCTCGCCGCGACCTGGCTGACCGCCGCGGTGCTGACCGCGCTGGCCGGGGCCGGGGTGATGGTGACGTTCGCGGCCCGGCAGATCCCGTTCAAGATCTACGCGTTCGTGATCGGCGACTGGGCGTCCGGCGCGGCCGCGCTGGCCATCCCGGGGGCCGCGGTGACCGCCGCGCTGGCCATCTCCGACACCGGGCAGGGCCCGCCGCCGACCGCCGCGGCGACCGTTCCCGCGCTGGCCGCGGGCTTCCTCGCGGTGGCCGGCACGCTCAGCTACGCCGCGGTGTTCCAGGTCGCCCGCCGGGAGATCAGCCTCCCGCTGACCGCCGGCACCGGCCTGGGCGCGCTCGCGCTGGCCGCCGCCGCGATCGTGGCACCCGGCCGGGCCCCGGCCGACGTCGCGGTCGGCGCGCTGCTGCTGGCCGCCGCGCTGCTGCTGTTCTTCGCGAAGACGATCGACGACCGCGGCCGCACCGACCGGATGATGGACGGGCCGGACTGGGCCGCCGCGGCCGCCACGGTCGCGATCTGCGGCGCCCTGGCCCGGGTTGCCGCGCTGGCCTTCCCGAGCGCTCCGCTGGCCGTCGCCGGCGTGGTGATCCTGCTGGTCGGCATGGGTGTCACCGTGCTGATGGAGGACTGGAAACGCGGCCCGTCCCGTGGCCTGGGCATCGCCGCGCTGGTGGTCGCCGGGCTCGCCGCCGTCCAGGCGGTCAGTGGCAGCCTGCGGATCCTCTCCGCCCCCGGCCCGCTCTGGGCGGCCGACGTCGACCACTTCGTCAGCAACCCGCCGCCCGGCGCCTGGCAGGCCCCGTTCACGCTGGTCCTGGTCGCGATCACGGCCGCCATCGCGCTGCCGAAACCGTGGTCGCACTACGCCTCCGGAACCTGCGCCGCGCTGGCCACGATGGGCGCGCCGTGGGCCCTCGGGCTGCCCTGGTGGTCGCCGCTGCTGATCGGTGCCGCGGTCGCCACGGCGTACGCGCTGGCCAGCCTCGCCACCCAGGAGCCGCAGGCGGCCCGGGCGCGTGCCGTGGTCGCCGCCATGGTTCTGCTGCATGCCGCCGTGGTCGGCCTGGCCCGCCCGTGGTCGACCGGGATGGTGCTGCTCGCCGTGGTGCTGCTCGGTGCGCTGGTGGCGGTCACCGCCCGCGGCCGGGAAACGCTGCTGCTCCCGCACCGGGCGCAGATCGGCGGCGCCGCGACCGGGGCCGTCCTGCTCGCGCTGCCCGGCGCGCTCGCCTCGTTCGCCGCCGACCAGGGGCACAGCGCCCAGGTGGTGCTGACCGCCGCGCTGGCCGGTTCGAGCCTCGGGCTGGCGCTGCTCGCGCTCTTCGGCCGGCACGTCCCGCAGTACCTGCCGTGGGCGACGATCGGGCTGGTGCTCGGCGCGACCGTGACCGCGCTGGTCTCGGTGCCGACGTCGTACCCCACCGCGCTCTACGCCGCGGCCGCCGCCCTGCTCGGCGTGCTCGCGGAAATGCTGCGCGGCGCGGTCCCGGCCCCGCTGAGCCCGGAGGTGGTCGACGAGTTCCCGGCGGGCGACATCCGCTACCAGCGGGCCCGCCGGCTGCGTGGGGGCGGCCTGTTCCAGCGCTGGCGCAGCGACCCGGCCACCGGCGCCGTGATGCTCGCCCTGCTGCCGACCGTGCTGGCGCTGTTCTCGCTGGCCCCGGCCCTGCGCGCGGCCCTGCTGGACCCGCTGAAGCAGCTCGGTGCGATCTGGGACGGCCCGGTGCCGGCCCTGCTGACCCCGGACGCCGGCAACGTCGACGCGACCAGTGCGCTCGCCGCGGTCCTGCTCACGGGGGCGGCCACTCTGGCCGCGCTCGGCTTCGGCGGACGCCCGGCGGAAACCGTGCCGGTGATCCTGCCCGGTGTGGCGCTGACCCTGCTGATCACCCCGATCGCGCTGCACGCCGGTTTCCCGGCGGCGACCGGCGCGGCGCTGGCCGTCTTCACGATCTCGATGCTGGGCCTCGCCTTGACCCTGCCACCGGTGGCCAGCCGGTCGCCGATGCTGCGCGGCACCCGGACCGTGGTGTTCGTGATCGGCCTGCTCGCCGGGGGCGCCGGACTGTCCGGCAGCCTGGCCCGCTCCGACCTGACACTGTTCACGCTCGGCGCCGCGGTCGGCGTCGGCCTGGTCGCCGCCATCGCCGGTCGCACGTCGACCGCCCGCCTTCTGGGCTGGCTCTTCGCCGCGCTGATGGGTCAGATGTTCGTGCTGGCCGGGGCGATCTCGCTGGGGCTGGACCGGCACTGGGCGGCGTTCGGCGTGCTCGCCGTCGGCGCCGGGCTGCTCGCCCTGGAGTCGCTGCTGCCGCGGCTGGGCCTGGCCCAGTTCCGCGCCGAGGCGGTCACCGTCGAGTGGAGTGGCTACGCGTCGGCCGCGATCGCCGGGGCGCTCGCCTTCGACTCGCCGGCGCACCTGGCCGCGCTGCTCGCCGCCTGGGGCGCGGTGCTCGGCCTGACCGCGTCCCGGCCGGACCGGACGGCCGGTCAGCGGCGCATGCTGTTCTGGGCGGCGGTCGGCTTCGAGATCGTCGGCTGGTGGCTGTTCATCGCGCTCGCCGAGGTGGCGCTGCCGGAGGCGTACACGCTGCCCTTCGCCGCCCTGGCCCTCGCCGTCGGCATCGTCGAGGCCCACCACCGCCCCGAGTTGAGCAGCTGGGCGGCCTACGGGCCGGCGCTGCTGGCCGCGTTCGTCCCGTCGATCGCGCTGGTGATCACCGGCGGCGGCCACAAGGACGTCCGCGAAGTGTTGCTCCTGCTCGGCGGCGTGGCCACGCTGATCATCGGCTCCCGCACGAGACAGCAGGCGCCGGTGGTCATCGGCGCGGTCGCGACGATCGTGGCCGCGTTGAAGTTCATCTTCAGCCTCGGTGGCCCCTGGCTCATGCTGGTCCCGGTCGGCATCGTCCTGATCTTCCTCGGCGCCACGAGCGAGAGCCGGCGCCGCACCCAGGATCTGCGCAACCGGGTCTCCCAAATGCGATAACCCCCGATTTCGGTACGCCGTGAGCCCGCTCCCGTGGCTCACGGCGGCGCGCATCCGAGGCCGGCCCGTTCCGTGCCGCGCCGCCCGAACCGTTCCGGCCATACCTGGAGCGGCCGGGGTCGCGCCGGAACGGGGCTGGGGTGCCCGGTCGCGGGGACCGCGCCGGGGCCGGGTTGGACTGCGCCCAAGTATGCCCGAGCGCCCGGCCGCCCCGGTGTAGGCAACAAACATTATCGAACATCAGTGACCGCATATTGACTCGTTCGATCAGGTCGGCGTAATTTTCGAAACATCGATGACCTGACGTTCATCGATGTCCTTCCCGCTCCGTTCCCACCGACAGGAGCCGATCGACCATGTCCAGAAAGCGCTCTCTCGCCCTGCTCGCAGCCGCGGCCGTCAGCCTGATCGCCGGGCTGCTCGCGGCACCCGCCCCGGCCGTCGCGGCCGGTTCCCAGCCCTGTGACATCTACGCCGCGGCAGGCACGTCCTGCGTTGCCGCGCACAGCACCACCCGGGCCCTGTTCGGCGCCTACAGCGGCCGCCTCTACCAGGTCACCCGGGCCTCCGACGGCGCGACCCACGACGTCGGGACGCTCACCGCCGGCGGCTATGCCGACGCCGCCGGCCAGGACGCCTTCTGCAACGGCACCACCTGCCGGATCACCAAGGTCTGGGACCAGACCAGCCGGCACAACGACCTCTCGATCGCACCCGACGGCGGGGCCGGCAGCGGCGACCGTGGCGCCGACGCGAGCGAGATCGCGGTCACCGCCGGCGGCCACAAGGTCTACGGCCTCTGGGTCTCCCCGGGCGTCGGCTACCGCTACACCGGGGTGGCGTCCGGCGTCGCGGTGAACGGCCGGCCGGAGGGCGTCTACATGGTGGCCAGCGGGACGCACGTCGGCTCGGACTGCTGCTTCGACTACGGCAACGCCGAGTCCACGCCCTACGACACCGGCAACGGTCACATGGACGCCGTCAGCATCGCCACCACCTGCTACTTCGCGCCGTGCCAGGGCTCCGGGCCGTGGATCGAGGCCGACCTGGAGAACGGCATGTTCCAGGGCGGCAACGGGTCGAACCCGAACCCGGGCAACAACTCCCCCTTCGTGACGGCCGTTCTGAAGAACAACGGCCAGACGACGTACGCGCTCAAGGGTGGAAATTCACAATCGGGCGCGCTGACGACGTGGTGGAACGGGTCCCTGCCGACCGACAAGGCGGGTTACAAGCCGATGCACCAGGAAGGCGGGATCATCCTCGGCATCGGTGGGGACAACAGCAACCGCAACCGTGGCACGTGGTTCGAGGGGGCGATGGTCGCCGGCTATCCGACCGACGCGGCCGAGAACGCGGTGCAGGCCAACGTGGTCGCCGTCGGTTACTCCGGACAGACGAACGTGCCGAACGGGCCGGCCGGGACGATCACCGGACCGGGCGGCAAGTGCGTGGACGTGGCCGCCGACGACACCGGCGCGAACGGGGCCGCGGTGCAGCTCTGGGACTGCCAGAGCTACGCCGAGGACCAGCGCTGGACGCATTTCGCGGACAACACCGTGCGTACGCTCCATCGGTGTCTTGATGTTGTGGGTAACGGCACCGCCGGTGGCGCGCAGCTCGAACTCTGGGACTGCACCGGCGCCGGTGGGCAGAAGTGGGTGCAGCAGGCCGACGGCTCGCTGCGCAACCCGCAGTCCGGTCGCTGCCTCGACGCACCGAACGGCGCGACCGCGAACGGCACCCGGCTGCAGCTCTGGGACTGCAACGGCGCGGCCGCGCAGAAGTTCGCGCTCAACGCCGGTGGCGTCGTCGGCACGCCCGGCGCCAAGTGCACCGACGTGGCCGGCGACGACAGCGGAGGCAACGGCACGGCCGTCCAGATCTGGGACTGCCAGTCCTATGCCGTGGACCAGCACTGGTTCCACCAGTCGAACGGCGCCTTGCGGACGCTCGGCCGCTGCCTCGACATCAACGGCAACGGGACCGCCGACGGCACCCAGGTCGAACTCTGGGACTGCAACGGGGTCGGCGGTCAGGTCTGGCAGCAGCAGGCCGACGGGTCGCTGCTCAACCCGCAGTCCGGCCGCTGCCTGGACGCACCGAACGGCGCGACCGGCAACGGCACCCGGTTGCAGATCTACGACTGCAACGGCAGCGCGGCGCAGAAATTCGCGCTGAGCTGACGACCGGCGCGGGCCGGCCTCCGGGAAGTCGGGGGCCGGCCCTTCCGGCGCTCACGCATTCAGCCCGCCGGGAACTCCGGCGCCAAGCCCTGGTCGCGCTCGATCTGCCCGCGTTCCCGGAAGTTCCCGGTGCTCGTCGGAGCAGTCGCCGGGCCGGGTGAGTCGTCCGGCGAGACCGGTCTCCGGCCGGGCACCGCCGAAGGTGGACACCAGGGGTCGGCGGCCGGTGGGGGGTTTGTGTCGGGCTTCGGACCGTTCTGGTCGGGACCCCGCTGCGGACCTACTCTGATGACGGACAGCAAACGGATGATCGAGGCGGGATGTCGCTGACGTTTTCGGTGCTGGGGCCGGTCCGGGCCTGGCGGGACGGCGCTGAGCTGGATCTGGGGCCACCGCAGCAGCGGGCGCTCCTCGCCGTTCTGCTGATCAATATCGGTCACCCTCTGTCATTGCGGGAGATCGTCGCCGCTCTCTGGGGCAGCGAGCCGCCGGAGACCGCGGGCAACCTCGTGCACCGGTACGTGGGGGTGCTGCGTCGCCTGCTCGAGCCCGGGCTGACCGGCCGGGGCGCGTCGCGCGTGCTGGTCCGCGGCTCCTGGGGTTACCGGCTCGACGTCGATCCGCAGGCCGTGGACCTGCTGCGGTTCCGGCAGTCGCGCCGCGACGCCGACGGGAGTGAGCCCGGTGAGGCCGCCGCGATCCTGCTGGACGCGCTGGAGCTGTGGCACGGGCCGATCGCCGCCGACATCCCGGCCGACGTGCGCACCGGGCCGGCGTTCACGCTGGCCGACGGCGAGCGGCTGGCGGCGCTGAAATCGGCCGCCGAGCACGCGCCGGCCGCCGGGGCCGAGGTGGCCGGGCGGGTGCTGCTCGCGGTGCGTGCGGCCGCCGCCGAGCATCCGCTGGACGAGCTGCTGCAGGCGCGGTTCATGCTGGTCCTGGCGGCGACCGGGAAGCAGGCGGAGGCGCTCGAGGTCTTCCGGGCCACCCGCGAGCGGCTCGCCGAGGAGCTGGGCCTGGATCCCGGCGCGGATCTGCGCGACGCCCATGAGCGGGTGCTCCGGCAGCAGACCGAGCCCCCCGCCCCGGGCGGGACCCGGCCGGTCAAGCGGCCCGCCCAACTCCCGCCGGACCTGGCCGTCTTCGCCGGGCGCGGCCCCGAGCTGGAGCTGTTCCCGCCGGTCGGCGACGAGCCGGGCCCGGCCGCGGTGGTGGTCACCGTCAGCGGCATGGGCGGCGCCGGGAAGACGACCCTGGCCGTGCACTGGGCCCACCGGATCGCCGAGCACTTCCCGGACGGCCACCTCTACCTCGACCTGCACGGGTTCTCCGCGAGCCGGGCGATGATCAGCCCGGCCGACGCGCTGCACTCGTTCCTGGAGGCGCTCGGCGTCCCGGCCCGGGAGGTCCCGGCCAGCCTGCAGGCGCAGACCGCGCTCTTCCGCAGTCTGCTGGCCGGTCGCCGGGTGCTGATCGTGCTGGACAACGCCCGGGACAGCGAGCAGGTGCGGCCGCTGCTGCCCGGGGCGCCCGGCTGCCTGACCGTGGTGACCAGCCGCCATCAGCTGTACGACCTGGTCTCGCAGCACGGCGCGACCGCGATCACCTGCGAGCACCTGCCGTCGGGCGACGCGATCGAGCTGCTGTCCCGCCGGATCGGGGCGGAGCGGGTCGCGCGTGAGCCGGCCGCCGCCGCGGAGATCGCCGAGCTGGCCGGCCGGATCCCGCTGACCCTGGCGATGGTCAGCGCCCGGGCCGCGATGAACCCGCGGTTCTCGCTCGCGGCGATCGCCGGGGAGCTGCGCGAGTCGGACGGCAGCCTCGACGCGTTCGAGGGGGAGTCGGCACGCTCCGGCGTGCGGTCGGTCTTCGACTGGTCGTACCGGGTGCTGACCCCGCCCGCGTCCCGCCTGTTCCGCCTGTTCGCGCTGCACCCGGGCCCGGAGTGTTCGACCGCGGCGGCGGCGAGCCTGGCCGGGGAGCCGCTCGGGTGGGTCCGGCGGGCCCTCGCCGAGCTGTTGCGGGCGAACCTGGTCGTGGCGACCGAACCGGGCCGGTTCGGGGTGCACGACCTGCTCCGGGCGTACGCGCGGGAACTGGACGGCGACGACGACGGCGCCCGTGAGCGGATGCTCGACCACTACCTGCACACCGCGGTCGACGCGACGGCGCTGCTGTTCCCGGCGCGGGAGCGGCTGCCACTGGGTTCGCCGGCGCCGGGCACCCTGGTCACGGCGTTCCGGGACGCGGGCGAGGCGGCCGCCTGGTTCGACAGCGAGCGGCCGGTCCTGATCGCGGCGGTCAAGCAGAACGCCACCGTCCGGGACGGGTATGCCTGGCAGCTGGCCGGCGCGCTGGACATGTATCTGGACCGCACCGGGGCGTGGCTGGTCCAACGCGAGATCCAGGCGCTGGCCCGGGCGTCCGCGCTGGCCACCGTGGACCGGTACGCGCTGGCCTGCACCGAACGCTCGCTCGGTTTCGCCGAGGGCCGCCTGCGCCACTGGGCCGAGGCGGACCGGTACCTGGAGCACTCCCTGGAACTGTTCGCCGAGATCGGCGACGGCAACGGGGCGGCCCGCGCCCACCGGCTGCTGGCGTTCCTGCTGAACCAGCGGGAACGGCACGACGACGCGATCGCGCACTACCGGGCCGCGACCGAGTTGTACCGGGCGTCCGGCCGGCGGTCCGGGCTGGCGCACGTGCACAACGAGACCGGCTGGACGCACATCCTGCTCGGGGACTACTCGCAGGCGCTGGCCGAGTGCCGCCGGGCGGTCGAGGAGCACCGGGCGATCGGGGACCTCAACGGTGAGGCCGCCGCCTGGGACAGCGTCGGGTACGCCGAGCACCACCTGGGGGCGTACGAGCAGGCCCTGATCTCCTTCGGTCACGCGGTGCGCATCTATCGGCTGGTGCACGACCGTTACCTGGAGGCGGACACGCTGGTCCACATCGGTGACACGCACGACGCCGCCGGTCACGCGGCGCGGGCCGAGGCGTCGTGGCGTGCGGCGCTGACGATCCTCGACGACCTCGGTCACCCCGACGCACCGCAGATCCGGGCCCGTCTGCGCCGCCGCGAGGTGCGCGCCGTCGCGTAGTTCTGACCGCCCGGTCAGAACTTGGTCAGAGTTCCGGAAGTTCCCTCTGCCTACGGTCGCGCCCGACCGTCGCCGCGAGACAGGGACCCCGTCACCATGGCCACCACCACCGTCACCGACCAGCAGGCGCAGTTCGACGCGCTCGTCATCGAGCACGGCCCGGCTCTGCTCAGCTACGTCCGGACCCTGGTCAGCGACCACTACCTGGCCGAGGACCTCACGCAGGAGACGCTGATCCGGGCGTGGCGGCACAGCGAGCGGCTGTTCACCGGCGAGGGTTCGATCCGCGGCTGGCTGCTCACCGTCGCCCGCCACCTGGCCATCGACCGGATGCGCAGCGCCGGCAACCGGCGGGAGAGTCTCACCGTCGAGGACCGCCCGGCCGAACCGGCCGTGCCGGACCACGCCGACGCGATCGTCGCGACCGCCGAGGTCACCGCGCTGCTGCGCCGGCTCTCCACCGAGCACCGCACGGTCCTGCTGCACACGACGATGGCCGGGCGCACCGCGGCCGAGACCGCGACGATCCTCGGCGTCCCGGTCGGCACGATCAAATCGCGACAGCACTACGCCCTCAACGTCCTCCGGAAGGCCTGGGTCAAGCGGGGACGGTGAGGGCCACACCGAGCACGGGAATCTCCAGCGAACCGTCGGCGGCAGCGTGCCGGCGCCAGTGCGCGCTCTCCCCGGCGTCGCCGCAGACCAGGCCGGTCCATCCGGCGCCGCCGCTCCCGCCGAGCGGCCCGCTGCTGCTCGTCCGGCTCACCGGCGAGCACGATCAGGCCCCGGACCGGCCCGCGCACGGCGGCGCCGCGCAGCGGACCCGGCGATTCACTCGCGGTCCGCGGTGGAGGCGTCACCATCGGCGGTACGTGTTCGAGCCCACCCGCAAGCACCAGCGGCGCCGGCCCGTCGGTGGCCGGCAGCATCAGCACCGGCGTACCGGGGCGCAGCCGGGCCACCTCGCCGAGCAGGTGCTGCACGACGTCCCGCGCGACCGCCCGATCGCCGGTGACGCTGAGCACCCCGTCGAGCCGGCTCAGATCGACCAGCAGCGCCTCCCCGTCCGCGGCGAACCGCGCACCGAGCGCGCGGCGGGCGGCCAGCCGACGGCGTCGCCGGCCCGGCTCGGTGATCGCCCGGGCGACCCGGCGGGCGAGAGCGGTCACCTGGCGACGACTCACGATCAGGACCGTGATCAGGGCGAGGAACACCGCGGCGACGACGGCGAGGGCGGCGGCGAGCGGGAAGGTCACCGCCGTACGGGAAACCGGATCTTGATTTTGATTCTGGCTTTGATTCTGGCCGCCGGTCTCGCGGGCCCGGCGCTGGTCCCCGAGGGTGCTCGCGGCGATCGACGGCAGCGTCTGGGACGCCTCGGTGACGACGAACACTTCGACCAGGCCGTCGTCGGCCGCGGCCGGCCCGGCGCCGAGCAGCGCCACCCAGCCCGCCATGACCAGGACCAGCGCGGTCCGCAGGAGCGAAGACATGCCACCTACACGGAACGCCCGCGGCGGATGGTTCGACGAAAAACGCTCGAACCCTTCCGGCGGCCCGTCCCGGGTATCCCCCGACGCAGGCGCACGGCGAGAGGTGGAGGATGGCGCGGCAGCACGCGACACCCGCGGATTTCGACCTGGTCGGGATGAGCGCGGACCCGACACCCGGTGATCCGGATCAGATCCAGGGCGTGGTCCAGCGCTACTCCGACATCGCCGGCGCGGCCGAGCGGGCGCTGAGCGTCCTCAAGAAGGACGGCTCGATCGCGGCAGGCCGCGGCTCGGCCGTCGACAAGCTGCGTGAGAAGGTCGGCGACGACCTGCCGGACAAGCTGGCCAAGACGCAACGGGCCGCCCCGCTTCCTCCCGGCGACGCGGCTCACCCTCCCGGGACGCCGCGGTGCGGCCGGGCGGCTGGTGCGTGGTTACTCGACGAAGCGGAACGTGCTGGTGATGGCGTCGAACAGGTCGTAGACCTCGTTCTTCAGCGGCAGGTTCGGGCTGGCGAGGGTCACCACGAGGAAGTCCTCGGCGCGGCCCGGCACCGGCATCATCGTGTGCATGGTGAGCAGCTTCACGTCGATGTCCCCGGTCAGCCGGGTGGTCTCGGTGCCGGTCACCCGGGCGACCGGGCCGACGTGCGGCAGCCGGACCGACGAGATGATCCGGTCCTTCGGCGCGATGCCGGCCGCCGACACCCCGGCCTGCGCGGAGAGCACCGGCAGCGTCAGTTCCTGACCGGGTGGGGTGGTGACGGCGAAGACCATGCCGTACGCCATGAAGAGCCCTTCGTCGTAGACCGTCGCCGTCCCCGCGGCCAGCAGCGCCCCCTGCCGCCGGGCGGCCCGGCTGACTTCCCGGGCCTGGCGGAACATGTCGTTGATCCGCATCCGTTCGCGCGGGTCGGTCGTGGTGGCCAGCGCCTGGGCGCGTACCGCCGCCAGCTCCTCGCCGCCGAGGTCGACCTGGTCCCAGAGGTCCGGGACGTCCAGCAGGAACCGCCGCGCGGTGGTCGTCGCCATCGGTGTCACCCTTGTCCTTCGTGGAGGTTCTCGGCGGCGTCCTGGTCGGTCTTCTCGAACGAGTCGAGGATGTTGCCGTTCGCGTCCCGGACGCCGGCGATCTGCCGCTTGAGCTGGAACCGGCCGTCGTTCCACCGGTCCTCGAAGTGCTGGGCCGAGTGCCGCAGCCGGTCCCGGCCGAAGGCCGCGTCGAAGTCGAACGTGTGATGCCCGATGTCGATGAAGTCGTGGACGAAGGTGAGCATGTCCTGGGCCTCCTTCAGCTCGGTGCCAGGGATGTTGACGTCATCGGCCATGCCGCACACACGAGACAGCCCGCGGTGATGGTTCAAGCGGGGTGAACCATCCGGGCCGCCGGTCTCGTGTGTGCGGCGTGGCTTCGACCCCCGTCCGCCGCGGTGCTGCTCTGCGCGGCCGCCCTGATGTCCGGCTGCGGCAAGACGATCACCATCACCGACTCGGACCGGAAGCAGCCGCCGGCCGCGCCCGCGACCACCTCGGCCGCGGCATCCTCGGCGCCGGCGGCCGGGAACGGTCAGCTGGAAGTGGTCGGCTCGGTCTACCTGGCCGGCGTCGACCCGAAGCAGGTCGGGGCGATCCGCCGGGCCGGCGGCACCGTGCAGCTGACCGTGGGCGGGTGGCCGATCTACCGCTGCTCCGGTGACTCGAAGCCGGGTGACCTGAACGGGCAGGGCGTGGGGGCACGTGGTTCGCGGCCGGCCCGGACGGCGAGAAGGTCGTCGCCGCCGAGTAACGGCGCCGGCCGCCCGAGGTGCTTCCCCTCGGCAAAGCGGAAGACCCGATTTCCCGTACGGCGAAATCGGGTCTTCCTCTTTCCCGGGTGTCTTATTTGGTCTTCTGCATCAGGCCGTTGAGGTAGAGCGACTCGCGGCATTGCGTGGCCGCGGTCGCGTTGGCCGGAGTGCCCGGGGTGCGGCAGGCGACCTGCATGCTCACCTTCGCACCGGCCGGCACCCGGATCGGCGTGACCGAGTGATAGTCCTGATTGCGGAAGTTCTCCAGGGCGTAGGTGACCACCGGCACGCCGTTCGCGGTCACCCGCAGCGTGCCCTCGTCGCCCTGCACGTTGTCCACCAGGAAGTCGGTGAGCAGGAACGTCTGCTTGGCCGGCACGGTGTAACTGCGTTCGGCCGAGCCGGCCTTGTTGGTCCGGAACGTGATCGCCGCGGAGAACTGCTCGCCCGGACCGTTCCCACCCGGGCCGGCGCCGGCGCCGGCACTCTGCTGGCCGGCGCCCGGCGCGCCGCCCTGGGTGCCGGAGCCGCCCGTGGCGGCCGGGGTCGGCGTCGGGTCCGGCGGGGTGGTCGCGAACTCGGCCTCCTGGGCGGCCTTCTGCTGCGCGGTGTTCTGGTCGACGGCCTCCTTGGCGGCGGTCTTCACCGCCGGCCGGACCAGCCCGAACCAGAGCGCGAGCAGCGCCAACAGGAGCGCCAGCAGCGCCGCGAGGAGTTTGAGCAGGCCGGCCGAGATGATCGGCTTCTGGACGAAGACGCCCTCCATCGCGAGGAGCCGGCCACCGGCCGGTTGCACCTCGGCGGTGAACGGGAACTCGCGCGACGGCCCCCACCAGAGCCAGCGGCGCGCCTTGACGGTCAGGCGGGTCTCGGCCCGGGTGCCGTTCGCGGCGAGCAGCGCGGCCGGCCGCAGCGCGAACGTGACCTGGTCGGTCCCGTCGGCGGCGGCGAAGGCCAGCTCCTCGGCGACGTTGCCGTGGTTGTCGGTGTCGATGCGGTAGCGGCCCTGCCGGCGGCCGGACTGCGAGCCGGGCTGCAACTGGGCGGTGACCTCGGAGAACGGCTCGATGGTGAGCACGCCCTCCTGCACGACGGTCGCGTCCGGGTGTTCGGAGGGCACGACGCGGACGCCGAACGGGCGCTCGCCGGCGGTGACGCGCGGGGACCGCGGCGGCGCGAAGGTGACCGTCACGGTCTCGCTGCCGGCCGGGTAGAGGGTGATCTCCGCGGGCTCGGTCACGGCCCAGTCGGCGGGCTCGCCGAGGACCTCGATCCGGTAGGCCTCCACGGTGTCGCCCGAATTGCGGACGGTCACCGGGACCGTCACGGTGGAGCCGGGGGACACCGAGACGGAGTCGGTCCCCAGGTTCGCGGATGCACGCATGTAGCTGAGCGTAAGGATTACGCCGCGACGGAACAGGTCCGTCGGGGAACCGGCACGGGCAGATCTGATGCCCGTCCGGTCTGTGTGTTTCGCGCCACGCCGCCCGTTAAGTGCACGCTAAGTGGTTGGTAAGCGGGAGAGCGCAGAATGCCCCGGACGAAGGGGGTTCAAACATGCAGCGCGTGCCGGTGTTTGTCCAGGCCGAGGATCCGATCACGTTGCTGGGGATGAACAGCCACCTGGCCGGCCGTCCGGAGATCCGGGTCGTCGCCGAGGCCGAACGGGCATCCGCCGCCGTCACCGTGGTCGTCGCCGACACCGTGACCGAGGAAACCTTCGCCACGCTGCGTGACCTCCGCCGGGGTGCGAGCCGGCTGGTCCTCGTCGCGTCCGATCTGGACGACGCGCAGCTCTCCCAGGCCGTCGAGTGCGGCGTCGTCGGCGTCGTCCGGCGCGGCGAGGTGCCGACCGGCCGTCTGATCCAGGTGCTGCTCGCCGCGGCCAAGGGGGAGGGCAGCGTCCCCGGTGACCTGCTCGGCCGGCTGCTGGAGCAGATGGGCCGGCTGCAGCGCGAGGTGCTGCACCCGCGCGGCCTCACCCTGCGCGGCCTGACCACCCGCGAGGTGGACGTGCTGCGCCTGGTCGCGGAAGGGCTGGAGACCCGCGAGATCGCCTCGAAGCTGTCCTATTCGGAGCGCACGGTGAAGAACGTGCTGCACGAGCTCACCACCCGGCTCCAGTTGCGCAACCGGGCGCACGCCGTGGCGTACGCGTTGCGCCACGACCTGATCTGAGGGCAGTCTCTCTGCCCTCGTCGTTGCCCCGGCGTCCGGTGCGGGCGCCAGGGTCCGTCACCCAGGATGACACCGTGCTGAAGTCTCGGGCGTTCCCGGCCCTTGCCCTGGCCGCGCTCGTCGCGGCGTCCGGTGTGTGGGCCGTGGTCGCCGGTGCCGCCCCCGGCGATCCGCCGCTGAAAGCCGCTGACCTGCGGGTCGCCTACGTCGGCACCGCGCACCGGTCGATCGGCGTGGTCGCCGGCGCCACCACCTCCGACCCGCTCTTCGCCACGAGCGTGCAGCACTTCGACGACGAGGCCTCGGCCCGCGGTGCGACGGTGACGTTCGTCAGCCGCCGCACGTCCCGGCTCGCCCAGGTCTGGTCGAAGGCCGGCAGCGGCAACCCGGTGCAGCTGACCACCGACACGGCCCAGGTGGCGAGCCACCCGGTGGTCTCGCCGGACGGAACGCAGATCGCCTACGCGATGACCCGCGACGGCGTCGGCAGCGCCCGTGACCTGTGGGTCGTGGGCGTCAACGGAGGCACCCCGCGGCGGGTCACCGACGGGACCGGGGACAACTACTGGCCGTCCTGGTCACCGGACGGCACCGAGCTCGCCTTCGAGGGCAGGATCAATTCCGATGTCCCGCAGGTGTGGTGCATCGCGCTGACCGGTGGCGCGCCGCGCTTCGTCACCCAGGTCGCGGGCGGGGCCGGCGAGCCGTCGTGGAACCCGGTCGCAAGCCGCGGCCTGATCGCCTGGACCGCCGCGCCGGGCAGTGCGAACGACCGCAAGGTGCACATCAGCGCGCTGGACGGCACCAACGACCGGCTCATGCTGCACACCGAGTGGGAGAGCCGCGAGCCGGTGTGGAACCCGGACGGCCTGACCGTCGCGTTCGTCAGCCGCAGCACCCAGCCGGACGGCGCGCTCGGCGCCACCGACCTGCTCTACAGTGGCCAGCCGCGCGACGACGGCTGCCCCTGCATCGCCGCCCTGCAGTACAGCGAGGACCGCTCGATCGGCCCGCCCAGCTGGTACGACCCGGACGGAAGTGGTCCCCGGCTGCTGATCACCCGGACCACCGCGGCCGACCGGTTCACCGCCGACCTCTCCGACGTCCGGCCGGACGCCGTCGACCCGCGCGACCTCGGCGTCACCGTGCTCCGCGAGGACCCGGGCGCCGGCGCGAACCCCGACCTGCTGTGGAACCCGGTGAACGGGGACCCGTGGACGGCCCGGCCGTCGTACTCGCCGGACGGGCAGCGCATCCTGGTCAGCCGGTTCGAGACCGAGGGCGCGAACCGGGTCGCCCGGCTCTGGGTGGTCTGGGCCGACGGCAGCCACGGCAAGCGCCTCGACCTGCCCGGCCGCACCGCGACCGGCTCCGAGACCGAGGCGGTCTGGTCGCCGGACGGGACGCGGATCGCGTACTCGCTGCGCACCCCGGGCGCGCCCGCGCGGATCGTCGTGGTGAAGGCGGAGACCGGCGAGCCGGCCGCCACCATGCCACCCGGGGGAGACGCGGTCGGCGAGACCCAGCCGGCCTGGTCGCCGGACAGTGCGTCGCTCGTCTTCGACCGCGGGCAGACCGAGGGCGCGGCCGCGAACAGCCACCTCTGGCTCGTCGCCGCCGACGGCACCGGCCCGCAGACCGACCTCACGCTCGCCTCCGGCGGGGCCGGGCGGGCCGACTACGGCGCCGGCTTCTCACCGGACGGCAACCAGATCGCGTTCGGCCGCGCGCCGGACGGCATGCTCGCCATCGACCTGGCCGGCAAGAGCTGCCGGGCGCTGGTGCCGGTGAACAACACCTGCGGCGGCACGCTGATCGCGCCCGACACCGGGCCGCACCACCCGCGCGAGGTGGTCTGGTCGCCGGACGGGTCGACGCTGGCCCACGCGGCCCGGCGGTACGCGGCGGTCACCGAGCCGGACTACGTCAAGACGTACGACCTGGCCAGCGGCGTCCGCGACGGCCTGACCTGGGAGATCCCCGGCCGGCAGCGCTGGCCCGCCTGGCAGGGCGCCAGCGACATCACCACCGCCGTGGTGCGCAAGCCCCAGCAGTTCAGCGCCGGCAACACCACCACCGTGGCGCTCTCGGTGACCGACAAGGGCCCGGTCACCGCGCACGGCGTGCACGTCGACCTCACGGTTCCGGCCGGTTTCCAGGTCAGCAAACTGGAAGCGGACACCGGCACGTGCGACCTCACCGCGCTCAGCTGCGAACTCGGCTCGCCGGGCATCGGCGTGGCCGTCGGCGTCCGGGTCACGATCACCGCCACGACCGCCGCCGAGGGGTCGCTGAGCTGGACGGCCGGCGGCTGGTCGGCCGACGCCGCCCCGGTCGACAACACCGCCGAGGTGGACCTGGCCGCCACCGCGCCACCGGCGCCGTCGCCGAGCGAGTCGGCCGCGCCGCCCGCACCCCCGGCCCCGCCGCGGCTGCAGGTCAGCGTCGTGATCACGCCGACCCCGACCTGGGTCGGCCACCGCACCACGGTCCGTTACACCGTGCGCAACGTCGGCGGCAGCCCCGCGACCGGCGTCACGATCACCCCGCAGCTGCCGGCCGGCATCCCGGTCGTCACCCGCCCGGCTGCCTGCGACACGACGATCTGCCGCGTCGGCGACCTGAACCCGGGCACCGCGCGCCAGTTCACCTTCGTGCTGGTTCCGCCCAAGCGGATCACCACGACGGTACGGGGCGTGATCGGCGCCGACACCCTCGTGACGCAGACCGTCGGGACCCCGCTGCGCGTGCTGCAGCCCCGCATCGTGGCCAACCCGGAGCTCGGCCCGCCCGGCTTCGTCACGATCATCCGAGGTTTCGACTTCCCGCCCGGGGTGCCCGTCCGGCTGGCCTGGGACACCGGCGTGACGGTCGCGGCGAACCCGGCCGTGCCCGACGCGAAGGGCGGCTTCGACGCGCAGCTGCTGGTCCTCTGGAAGGACGAGCTCGGCCCGCGGCAGGTCGTCGCCACCGGCACCGGCTTCGCCCGCGTGACCACGGACTTCCGGGTCGTGCAACCGGCCCAGCAGCCGCCCGGGCTGGTGCTGCGCAAATGATCGACGAGGTGGACGCGGCACTGCTCGCGCTGCTCACCGAGGACACGCTGGCCGGGATGGACCTCCAGGTGGCGTTCGACGCGCCGACCAAGGAGTGGACGGCCCGGCGGACCGCGCCGACGGTGAACCTGTTCCTCTACGACATCCAGGAGGACATGTCGCTGCGACAGCAGGGCTCGGCTCTGGAGTACGACGCGGACGGCGCCGCGGTGGCCGAACACGACGCACCGCGGTGGTTCTCCCTGTCGTACCTGGTCACGGCGTGGACGAGCCGCCCGCAGGACGAGCACCGGATCCTGTCCGTGCTGCTGGCCGGGCTGGTCCGGCACGACGCCGTCCCGCCCACGCGGCTCACCGGCACCCTGGCCGGCCTCGCCCTGCCGGTCTCGCTGACGATCGCCGTCCCACCGATGCGGGACCGTGGGCTCGCCGACATCTGGAGCGCGCTCGGCGGCAACCTGAAACCGTCACTCGACCTGGTGGTGCTCGCCCCGCTCGCCGGTGGCAGCGTGCGCGCGGCGGCCGCCGTCACCGACGGGCTGCGGCTGACGACCCGGGACGCGGACACCGGCGTGGACGAGTCCCGACGTCTCAACCAGCCGGAACTCGCCGACGAGGAGCAGGTGCGGGCGATGGGCGTACCGCGGGAACGTGATCTTCCCGGCGAACGCCGGCGTCGTGGCGGGAGCCGGCCGATCGGGCCGCACCGGTGAGTGAATACCTCGGGGTCCGGCTCTCCCTGATCGAGCAGCGCATCCGTCAGGCCGTCGCCGTCCGGCAGGAGACCGACCCGGACCCCGGCGACCCGCTGCGTGGCCTGCACATCTCCGCCGCCGCGGCCCGCCGCCTGCTGGAGGATCCGGCCGCCGGGCCGCTGCCGGACCTGGTCGACCGGGACGCGCTGGAGGCCGCCGAGCAGGTCGCCGACCGGGCCGAGCAGGCGGGGGAGATCGTGCCGCTGCGCCGGTTGGCCCGCGAGTTCGGGCTGCCTGCCCTCGACTCGGAGATCCTGCTGGTGGCGATGCTGCCGGACCTCGACCGGCGGTACGAGAAGCTCTACGGCTACCTCAACGACGACGTCACCCGCCCCCGGGCGACCGCCGGGCTGGCGCTCGAACTGTGCGGCGTCCTGCCGGTTCTGGGCGCCGCCCGCGCCCGGCTGACCGCGGGATCCCCGCTGGTCGACGGCGGTCTGCTGCTCGTCGAGGACGCCGACCGCCCGTTCCTGACCCGGACCCTGCGCGTTCCCGACCGGGTGCTCGGGCACCTGCTCGGCGACGACCGGCCGGACCCGAGCCTGACCCGGCTGCTGCACCCGCTACCCGACCCGGGCTGGAAACCCGCCGGCGCCGACGGGCTGGCCGCCGCGATCGGCGCCGGTCACCACCTGTCCTACGTGTACGACGGCGCCGCCGAGGACCTCGCCGTCGCCGCGCTCACCCTCGCCGGCCGGCCCGCGCTGCGCCTCGACCTGGACGCGGTGGCGGCGAGCCCGGCGCCGGCCGAGGTAGTCGCGGCGGCGGTCCGCGAAGCCCGGCTGACCGGCTCCGGCCTGGTCGCAGGCCCGGTCGAACCCGACCGGATGGGCACGCTGCGCGGGCTGCTCGACGCGGCGGCACCGGTCGTGCTGACCGGGCGAACCCGGTGGGACCCGCTCTGGGCCGAGCAGGCGCCGGTGCTGGTCACCGCGCCGCCGGTCGGCACCGAACGCCTCGACCTGTGGCGGTCGGCGCTCGGCGCCCCCGTGGCCGACGGCGTCGACGTGGCGCGGGAACTGGCGCCGTACACACTGGACGCAGCACAGGCCCGGAAAGCCGCGACCGTCGCCGGCCACCTCGCGCTGATCGACGGCGCGGACCACGTCGGCGCCGGTCACATCCGCGCCGGGGTCCGCAGCCAGAACGCAGCCGGCCTGGAACGACTCGCCCGCCGCGTCGAGCCCGCGGTCGGCTGGGACGACCTCGTCGTGCCCACCGAGGCCGACCGGCAGCTGCACGAACTGGCCGCCCGGGTGCGCCACCGGGAGCAGGTGCTGGGCGGCTGGCGGCTGCGACCCGGCGGCGGCCGGGGGCGGGGCGTGACCGCGCTCTTCGCCGGCGACTCCGGCACCGGTAAGACCATGTCGGCCGAGGTGATCGCCGCCGACCTCGGCCTCGACCTGTACGTGGTCGACCTGTCCACGGTCGTCGACAAGTACGTCGGCCAGACCGAGAAGAACCTGGAACGCATCTTCACCGAAGCGGCCGGGGTCAACGGCGTGCTGCTCTTCGACGAGGCGGACGCGATCTTCGGCAAGCGCTCCGAGGTCAGCGACGCGCACGACCGGTACGCGAACCTGGAGAGCGCCTACCTGCTGCAGCGCATGGAGTCGTTCGACGGCGTGGCGATCCTGACCACGAACCTGCGGGCGAATCTCGACGAGGCGTTCATCCGCCGGCTCGACGTGATCGTCGACTTCCCGGTGCCCGACGAGGCACTGCGGCGGTCGTTGTGGGACCACTGCCTCGGCACCGACCTGCCGCGGGCCGACGACGTCGACCTGGACCGGTGCGCCCGGCTCTACGAACTGTCCGGCGGGGCGATCCGGGCCTGCGCGGTCACCGCGGGCTACCTCGCCGCGACGGCCGGCGGGCCGGTCACGATGGCGCAGCTGGTGGCGGCGGCCGAACGCGAATACCGCAAACTCGGCCGCCTGCTCCCGATCGGCTGACCGTCAGGAGGCGCGCTCGCGCTCGGTCGGCATCACGATCTGGATCCACGGGCTCATCAGCGTCGCCTTGTCCGCGCCGGCACTCTTCAGCCGGGCGTTCATCAGGCCCTCGGCCTCCGCCTGATCCTGGGTGCCGAGCGGCCAGAACTCCGCCGACGTACCGCTCCCGGCGAGAGCCCAGAACTGGTAGTGCGTGAGCGTCAGGTACACCCGCTTGGTCTGGTAGTCCAGCACGACCTTCGTGTTGTGCTCGCCGTTCGAGCCGGTCCCGGTGTACTCGGCCAGACCACGAGGGCCTTGCGCGGCGTTCTGCACGGACGAGCCGGCGCCGCTCTGCGACGCCCGTTCGTAGTGGTCGTGCAGCAACTGCCCGTGCTGCTCGACCTTGCCGGTGACCTGCGCCGGCGTGCCGCGCTCGATGCCGGTGCCGGGCAGCTTGCCGGCGTCGTCCTGGTGCCAGCTGCGCAGCGTGCCCGGGGCGGTCGGGCTCTTCACCCGCCGGTTCCGCTCGTCCGGGGTGCGTTCGTCGACCAGCGTGCCGCTCTCCAACTGGTACCGCACGTCGAAGAGCAGGTTGAGCATCGGCCGGGGCAGGACGCCCCGGGCCTCGTTCCAGGTCAGCTTCCGCACCGGTAGCTGACCGGCGCCGGCGGGCGTGCCCCGTGCGTCGTCGTCGAGTTTCAGGTTGCCGAGCTTCTTCCCGGACTTCGCCCACATCTCCGGATCATCGGCCCAGGTGGTCGACATCAGTTTCGTTCCGAGCCGCTGGTTCTTGGTGTTGTGGTCGTGGCCCGGCCGCGGGTGGACGTTGTAGCGGCTGTCCCGGTTCGGCTTGCCGCGCAGGATCCGGTTGACCACCGGCACCACGTCGGTCAGGAACGCCGCCTGGTTGCCGACCGGCCGGCCGTTCGGCAACGCCAGCACGGCGGTCAGGAGCGCGTCGACCTGTCCGGCCAGCGGCTCCAGCTCCGCGATGTCGGCCTCCTCGACCGCCTCGGCCTGCGCGGCCTGCACGCTGTCGACGATCGCCATCACGAGGTAGTCCAGCATCTGCTGCCGGTTCAATGCGGTCACGTCGGAAGCGCCGTACGCCGCGGCGTAACCGTCCGGGGTCACCTTGATGACATCCTGCAACAGGCCCTCGCGCCTCTGCGTCTCCTGGGGTGAGAGCGGGGCGCGCTGAAGGACCAGCCCGGCCGCGGCGTTGCCGATCGTGCGCTGCAGGAGATGCGCTCGCGCCGCATCCGGTGCAAGATGTGTCCGATTCGGACCGCGGTCGCGCCGGGCCGCCGCCGGATCAGCCTGCCTGACCACGTCTCGCTGGTGCATCCCGCCAGTCAACACGGTCGCGTGGCCCGCCCCCGGCAAGCGCTCGGGCACCCTTTCTGCCCTCCACGGCGCCCCCATGGACCTTGGCGCGACCTGATCGCCCGGCGAGGCTGGCATGGTCCACCATCTCGGGTTTGAAGGGGTTCCGCATGCCGACGTACCTGTCTCCCGGCGTCTACGTGGAGGAGGCGCCGAGCGGTTCGCGCCCCATCGAGGGTGTCGGCACCGCCGTGACGGCGTTCGTGGGGTTCGCCGAGAAGGGCCCGTTCCACGCGCCCACGCTCGTCACCAACTGGAGTCAGTACGTCGCGGTCTTCGGCGGCATGGTCGAGGGCACCTACCTGGCCAACTCGGTGTACGGCTACTTCGCGAACGGTGGCGGCGTCGCCTACGTCGTCCGCGTCGGCGCCCCGGCCACCGGCAACGCCTCGTCGAACGGTCAGAAGTCGCTGCCCAACGGCTCGCCCGCGCAGGTCGGCACGTTCCGCGCGGCCGCGCTGCCCGGTGGGGGTGACGTCACCGTGGAGATCGCCGACCCCGAGGGGGAGAGCACCGGCGACGACCAGTTCCGCCTGATCGTGCACCAGAACGGTCAGCAGGCCGAGGTGTTCCAGGGCTCGTTCCGCCGCCGCGGCGACAACAACGTGGTCACCCAGGTCCGCGAGCACTCCAAGCTGATCGTGCTGGAGGAGGCGGCCGCCGCGAACGCGCTGGCCCGCCCGGCGAACCAGACCGTCACGCTGCCGGCCCCCGCCCCGGGCGCCGACGTGGTGCCGTCCGCCGTCTCGGTCGACGAGTTCGCCGGTGACCTCGACACCCGCACCGGGCTGGGTGGTCTCGAGGCGATCGACGAGATCACGATGGTTGTGGCACCCGACCTGATGGCGGCGTACCAGCAGGGGTCTCTCAGCCTCGAAGAGGTGAAGGCCGCGCAGCTCGCGCTGATCTCGCACTGCGAGCAGATGGGTGACCGGCTGGCCATCCTGGACACTCCGCCCGGTCTCAGCGCCCAGCAGGTGCGCGTCTGGCGGCAGGAGACCGCGGGCTACGACTCGAAGTTCGCGGCGCTCTACTACCCGTGGGTCAAGGTCTTCGACCCGGCCGGCGGCCGCAACGTGATGATGCCGCCGAGCGGCCACGTCGCCGGCCTCTGGTCGCGCACCGACAACGAGCGCGGCGTGCACAAGGCGCCCGCCAACGAGGTGCTGCGCGGCGTCGTCGACCTGCAGAACAACATCACCAAGGGCGAGCAGGACCTGCTCAACCCGATCGGCGTGAACTGCATCCGGTCGTTCCCGGGCCGCGGCGTGCGGGTCTGGGGCGCCCGCACCCTCTCGTCCGACCCGGCCTGGCGCTACATCAACGTGCGCCGCCTCTTCAACTACATCGAGGAATCGATCCTGCTGGGCACCCAGTGGATCGTCTTCGAGCCGAACGACCAGCGGCTCTGGGGCACCATCCGGCGCAACATCACCGCGTTCCTGACCGAGGAATGGCGGCGCGGCGCGCTGTTCGGGGCAACCGCCGCCGAGTCGTTCTACGTCAAGTGCGACAGCGAGACGAACCCGCCCGAGGTCATCGACCGCGGTCAGGTGGTCTGCGAGATCGGCCTGTGCCCGGTCAAGCCGGCCGAGTTCGTGGTCTTCCGCCTCTCGCAGTTCTCCGACAGCACCAGCCTGGTCAACGAGTAGTAGAGGAAGGCGACGAAAATGGCCGGTGGCGACACCCTCATCGTCCACAGCTTCTCCGTGGAGCTCGGTGGAATCCAGGTCGAATACGTGCAGGAGGTCAGCGGGCTGACCTTCGAGCTCGACGCGATCGAGGTCCAGCAGGTGACCCCGACCGGCGAGCTGGTCATCCGCAAGATCCCGGGCGCGCGCAAGGGCGGCGAGTGCACCATCACCCGCGGTCTCGACAAGAGCAGCGCGTTCACCGACTGGATCAAGAAGACGTTCCTGAACGGCGCGGTCGACGACGCCCGCAAGCACATCAGCATCATCATCAACGACTCGCAGCGCCAGGAAGGCCGGCGTTTCGAGCTGACCAACGCGTGGGTCAACAAGTGGGAGGGTCCGAGCCTCAAGGCCGGTGACTCCACCGCCGCGACCGAGAAGGTCACCGTGGTCTACGAGGACATCAGCACGTCATGAGGCGGCGCAACGGGGATCTCGATCTCGACACCGTGGTGGCGCCGGTCGCGCCGCCGCCCCCGCGGTTGCAGACCGAATTCACGTTCCAACTGCCGCGGGGGTACGTCGACGAGGACGGGCAGGTGCACCGGGACGGCTCGATGCGCCTGGCCACCGCGCGGGACGAACTCGCGCCGCTGATCGACGTGCGGGTCAAGCAGAACCCGGCGTACCTGTCGGTGGTCCTGCTCAGCCTCGTCGTGACCCGGATCGGCACGATCACCACGATCCGCACCGAGACGATCGAGCGACTGTTCGCCTCCGACCTGGCGTTCCTGCAGGACCTGTACCGCCGGATCAACGCGGAAGGTCACACGCTCGCCGAGGTGACCTGCCCGAACTGTGACACGTCGTTCGACGTCGACCTGGCCGGCAGCCGCCTGGGGGAATCGTGACGTACGGGACCGACCGGCTCCACGAGGAGGTCGCGTACGTCGCCTACCACTTCCACTGGCCGCGCACCGAGATCCTCGGCCTGACCCACGCCGAGCGCGCCCGCCACGTCGAGGAGATAGCGCGCATCAACACCAGGATGAACGAGGTTCGGTAACACCATGGCGGTATGGGACAGGCTGCGGCGCCGCGGTTCACGGGCCGTGCCCCCGGAGCCTGCACCCGTCGCCCCGGCGGCCTCCGACCCGGGCTGGTCCTCGCTGCCCCCGTTGCGCCCCGCGGCCTCCGGCGGCGTCGACCTGCTCAGCGACGGCGCCCGTTTCGTCGCATCACTGACAACCCAGCAGAACCCCTCGTTCGGTACGGCCATAGCACCGTCCCGTGACGCCGCCGCGCCCCCGGGCATCGTCCGCGACCTGCTCCGTCCCGCCGGAGCCCCGCGAACCCGTCCCCACCCCACCCCGCTCGTCCACCGCGCCGAGACGTCCTCGATCCCGTCCGACGACGTGCCGTCGATCCCGCCCAGCGCAACCTCGTCCAGCGGGAGTCCTCTCAGCGCGACCCGGCCCGGCCCGGCCTCGTCGAGCGCAACCCGGTCCAGCGCTACCCCGCCCAGCGCGACCTCGCCCAGCGTGGCCGGGTCCAGCGCTACCCCGCCTGGCGCGACCTCGTCCAGCGCGACGTTGCCTGGAGTGCTGCCGTCCGGCGCGACTCGGTCCGGCGGGGCTCCCCCTGGCGTGGCCCCATCTGACGCGACTCGGTCCAGCGGCACGCCGGCATCTTCGACCGCGTCCGGTGGCGCCGCGTCTTCGCTGGTCAAGGCCTCGTCCTCCGGTGGGGCGCGGGCCGTCGTGCCGGCGCGTTCCCCCGCTCGCAGTCGCTCCCTGGTGTCCGGGCGGCCGGTCGAACCCGCGCGGCGCCTGCCCGTCCGCCCCCGCCCGCCGCGGGCCACGTCGCCGACCCTGCCGGTCGCGCGCCAGGTGGACCCGAGCGCGGACACCGACTCTGCGGACCCGGCCCAGCACACCACTGGTTCGAATCGGACAGGTGACCCGCAGGCCCCGGCAGTACGAGCCGCTGTAGAAAAGGCACCGGACCAGCGTGCTCCTGGCAAGCCGCCGGTCCAGCCGGCCGCGCCTGTCGAGAGGCCGTCTGTCCCGCGCGCCGCCGAGAATCCGCTGCTGCAGGCTGCTGCTCCTGTCGTGGAGCCATCGGTTCCGCGCGCGGTCGGGATGCCGCCGGTGCAGCGTGCCGCGCCCGCCGAGGAGTCGCCGGTTCAGCGCGCTGCCGACAGGCCGCTTGTTCGGGGTGCTGCCGACAGGTCGCCCGTTCAGGGTGCTGCCGACAAGCCATCGGTCCGGCGTGGGGCGGACGGACCGCTGGTTCAGCGTGCTGCGGGCGCTCCTCCGGTCCGGAGGCCCCGCCCTCTCGGCCTTGGTGAACCGATGGAGGGTGCCCCGGCCACGGCCCGTTTCGGCCCCGCCGATCCGTCCGGCACTCCACGCCGCCCGTCGTCCGCCCGATCAGGCCCTACCTCTCCGGTGGTGGCTCAACCCGCCCCGGGCGAGTCCACCGCTTCCAGCGGTGCCCCGGCGTCGCGCTCCCGTGCCGTCTCGGTGAACCCGTCCGGGACTCCTGCGGCTACTCCACCGGTGGTGACTGCCCGCCCGATCCAGCGCGATCCGTTGCTGGGCGCGGATGACGCGACTCCACCGTCCTCATCGAACCGGCCTGCCAGCCGCGTGACCCCTCCAGCGCAGCCTGCAGACCTTGCCATCCCGGTCGTCGGCTCGTCACCGGCCACAACCTCGTCACCGGCTACAACCTCGTCGCCGGCCACAACCTCGTCAGGAGTCACGGGCTCGTCGCCGGCCACGGGGCCGTCACCGGCCACCGGGCCGTCATCAACCGCCGGCCCGCGGCCAGGCGCCGGCTCGGCGCCGGGCGACAGCGTCCGGCCTCCGGTCGTGCGGCCGAAGCCCGCCGTCGATCCGGGAACTGCGCGCCGGGCTGGTCTCGGCGCTCCGCTGTCGAAGCCGCCGTCGTCGATTTCTTCCACGCCGCCGGCCGCTCCCGGGAAGAGCCGCCCGGGTGCAGCACCCGTGCAGCGTGCGGTCACGCCTACCCTTCCGGCGTCCCCGGCTCCGCGTGCCGTCAGCCCGGCTGAGCCGCCATTGCCGACACCGGCCGATGCGACCGGGCCGGTCGTCTCCAACAGTTCGGCCAACCCGAATCCGGGCAGTTCAGCAACCGCCGGGGCGGCCGCTCCGCTCGCCAGGCGGGCTGCCGGGGACGCTGCTCCGGACACGGCTCACGAATCGGCGCGGCGTCCGGTGGTCCAACTGTCGCGGCCGTCCTTGCCGGCTGAGCAGATGCCGGAAGTCCACAGCGGCCCGGCGTCGAGGGGCGGGCCGAACGCGCCGTCTGCCCCGGGGCTCATCCAGCGGTCCACGCCCGATGACCAGCCGCCTCGGGCCCGCGCCGCAACGGGCGAGCCCCCGGTGCTGCGACAGGTCGTGCCGATCCGGCCGGCCGCGCCGCGCCCTGCCGATTCCATGTTGCGGGCCGATGCGGCGTCTCGGGCTGACTCACTGATCCGAGCTGGTTCGGCGTCTCGGGCTGATTCAGCCTCTCGGGCTGGTGCTGTGGTTCGGGCTGATTCGACGTCTCGGGCCGGCGCGGCGCTTCGGGCGGAACCGGGTAACCGGGGTGGGGGAGGACGGCCGCTCGGTCAGACCGTGCAGCGTGCGGTTCTTCCGGTGGGGCCGGGTTCACCGGCGACCGGAGCCGGGGCGGCGCCGAGCGCCGGGCGCGGTATTTCCGACGTACCAAAATTGGGTTTTTCGGTTCTGCCGAAGTGGCGGCCGCAGCGGGAAGACCAGCTGGACCACCGCGACAGCGTGCCGCAGGCGTCGGCCGAGCGTCCGTTAGTGATCAGCCCGCCGCAGGCGCCGGTGACTCAGCGTGCTGCCCGGTCGGCGCCCGCGGGTCCGCCGCCGGTGGTTCAGCGTGCCCCGGCGCCCCAGCCGAAGCCGAGAGCGACCTCGGCGTCGTCGCCGGCGCAGCGCTCGTCCCCGCCGCAGCCTGCGGGCAGGTCCAAGCCGGCTGCGCCCGCCGCGACGCCGCCGCCAGATCTGGATGCCCTGTTCAAGCGCCTGGAACCGCGGCACGTCGATGCGATCCTGAGCCGTTTCGACGACAAGCAGCTGACCAAGCTCGTCCGCTTGCTGCGGCGGGAGCAGCTCGACGAGTTGGCGCATCGCCTGACCGATCCGGTTCAGCGTTTGCTGCGGGCCGAGATGCGCACCAGCCGTGAGCGGTCGGCGCGATTGCGGGACGGCTGGCGATGACGACACAGGCGGGCACCGAAACAGCGGGCACCGGAACAGCGGGCACCGGAACAGCGGGCACCGGAACAGCGGGCACCGGAACAGCGGCCACCGGAACAGCGGCCACCGAAACAGCGGGCACCGAAAGGGCAGCCATCGGGCGGGCTATGACGAAGCGGGCGACCAAGGTGAGAGCGGGAATGGGATGAGCGGGGATCCGGGTACCAGCGTCCACTTCCGGCTGCGCATCGACAGCATCGACCTCGGTGACTGGAACACCTGCGAGGGCCTGGGCATTCAGGTCGAGCTGGAGGAGCACCAGGAGGGCGGTAACAACGATTTCGTGTGGCAGCTGCCGTCGCGGCTGGTCTACACGAACGTGACGCTGACCCGGCCGCTGACCGCTGACACCGCGAAGGTCTTCCGCTACCTCTCGAAGCTGCCGCAGCGGGTGCGCCGCGGCTCGGCGGAGATCGCCGCGCTGCGGCCGGACCGGTCGATGCTGGTCCAGTGGGGCCTCGCCGACGTGGTGCTGGTGCGCTGGTCAGGGCCGAGTTTCGACCCGAGCCGGTCGGAGGTCGCGTCGGAGAGCATCGAGCTGGCCTATCACGGCTTCACCGAGGTGGGCTGATGGCGCGGACCGGGAAGGTGGCCGCCGGCCTCCAGCTGTTCCAGCCCCCGCCGGCCGGTGGCGATCAGCCGGGTGGGCCGCTCGGTGGACCGATCACGTTCATGTTCAACCCGAACGAGCTGGCGCTCTCCAAATCGGCGAACTGGATTCCGCACGTGGCGCGGGCCGCGGAGGACGTCGGCGTGGCCGAGTTCAGCGGTTCCGGGCCGCGGACGCTGAGCCTGACGATCTTCCTGGACGCCACCGAGAAGCACGACCGGTCCGTGCAGGAGCGGGTCGAGAAGCTGCTGACCTGCTGTGTTCCGACGAAGGCGAGCATCGCGGCGAAGGCGCCGTCCCCGCCGTGGGTCAAGTTCACCTGGGGGCAGTTCCAGACGGTTTCGTTCTATTCGTATGTCAGCCAGATCGACGCCAATTACAAGCTCTTCGACCCGGACGGTACGCCGTTGCGCGCCACCTGCACGCTCACGCTGACCGAGATCAGCGGCTCGACGCCGGGGCAGAACCCGACGTCGGGGGCGCTCACCGCGCAGCGGGTGCATCGGCTGGTGGCCGGGGACACGCTGGAGATGCTGGCCTATCGGGAGTACGGCGATCCGACGATCTGGCGGGTGATCGCCGAGGCGAACGAGATCGACGACCCGACGCGGTTGCGTCCCGGGCGGCAGTTGCTGCTCCCGGCCGTGGAGGGCTGACGCGTGGGCGCCGGCACCGATCACGTCAACAACCTGCAGCTGGGCCTGCCCGGTCAGGTGCGCCGCAAGTGGGAGCGGCGGCTGGTCTCGGCCACCGTCGAGGACAGCAGCAACCTGGCGGCCGTCGCCGAGCTGCGGTTCCGGGACGAGCACGGGGTGTTCTACTCCGAGAACAGCGTGGAGATCGGGACGAAGGTGACCCTGCGGGTCCGCCGCGGGCGTACGGCCTCGGTCCTGCTCTTCAAGGGTGAGGTCGTGACCCTGGAGTCGCAGCACGACGGGCACGGGACGTTCTCGGTGATCCGCGCGCTCGACCTGTCGCACCGGTTGATGCGCGGCCAGCGGGTGCGCAGCTTCGTCAAGCAGACCCCGTCGGTGATCGCGCGCCGGCTGGCCGGTGCCGCGGGCCTGCCGATCGGCAAGGTCGACTCCTTCACCCGCACCTACGACATGATCACCCAGCCGAACGTGAGCGACTGGGAGTTCCTGAAGATGCTCGCGGTCGACAACGAGGCCGAGGTCGCGGTGATCGACGGCAAGTTCTACTTCCGGACGAGCGAGCGCGCGTCGACCGCGCCGGGCACGGGGCTGACCGCCGAGCAGAGTCCGAAAGTGATCGAGGCCGGCAACAACGTGCTCTCGGTGCGTTCGACGGTCACGTCGGTCGGGCAGATCCCGTCGGTGACCGTGCGCGGCTGGGACCCGGCCCGCAAGAAGTCGATCAAGACGGAGCTGCCGGTCACCACCTCCACCGAGCTGGACATCAAGACCACGCCGGGCAAGGCGATCCAGCCGTTCGGCCGCGGTGGCGCCGGGCTGAACGTGACCGACGTGCCGTACGAGACCGAGGCCGAGACCCGGGTGGTCGCCCGAGCGGTGGCGGCCGACGTCACCGCCGCGCTCGCCGAGGTCGAGGTCGGGGTGCGCGGCCGGCCCGAGCTGCGCGCCGGGGTGCCGATGACGTTGAAGAAGATCGGCACCGAGTTCGACGGCAAGTACACGATCACTGCCAGCCGGCACGTCTTCGCGCCCGGCTCGGTCTACGAGACCTGGGTGACGGTCAGCGGCCGCCAGGACCGGTCGGTGTTCGGCCTGGCCGGGGGCTCGGCCGCGCCCGCTCGCCCGGTGCGCGTGCCGGGGATGGCGATCGGCATCGTCACCGACACCAAGGCCACTGCCAAGGACCGGAACCAGGGCTGGGTGCGCCTGCGTTTCCCCTGGCTGACCGACGACACGGAATACCAGACCGATTGGGTCCGGACGGTCCAGCTCGGCGGTGTCGGCGGCGGCGGCGTGTTCAGCCCGGACATCAACGACGAGGTGCTCGTGGGTTTCGAGCAGGGGCTGCTGGACCGGCCGTACGTCATCGGCGGTCTTTACAACGGCAAGGACAGCCCCTCGCCGCACCAGTCGGACCTGATCGACGGCACCACCGGCAAGGTCAACCGGCGCTCCCTGGCCAACCGGGCCGGCGACCGGATGGAACTGCTCGACTCGCGGCTGAACCCTCGGGGGATCCGGCTGGCCACCGCGAAGGACAAGCTGGTCGTCTTCCTCGACCGCGGCAACAAGAAGATCGTGGTGCACGCCGACGGCAAGATCGAGATCGATGCGACAGGTTCCGTCGAGGTACGTGGTAACGGCATCACCCTCGACGCCGGGCGCGGCGACCTGACTCTCAAGGGCCGGCGCGTCGAGGTGGCCGGCGCCCTCGAAGCGGACATCCACGCGCCCATCGTGAAGCTGAACTGACGAGGAGCAGCACCCATGCCGCATCTGCCCGCCGCCCGGCTCGGCGACCCGATCAGTGACCTCGCCGCCCCGATGGTGCCCGGCCCGCCCACCGGGGTTCTCGGCATGCCCGGAGTGCCGCCGCTGGCCGGTGTGCCGACCGTGCTGATCGCCGGCAAGCCGGCCGCCGTGGTCGGCACCGCCGGCGTCTGCACCCCGCACTACGAACTGCTGGTCACGAACGTGGTCCGTCCGCCCGCACCGCCTCGCGTCGGTGGTCAGGTGCTGATCGGCGGTTTCCCCGCGGCCCGGCAGTTCGACCAGCTCGTCTGCAACGCCCGGATCGTGGCCGGTGCCCCGACCGTCCTGATCGGAGGCTGATCGTGCCGGAACAGCTCATCGCCCGGACAGTGATCGGAGGCTGATCGTGGCGGAACAGTTCATCGGCAACGGCTGGGCCTTCCCGCTGCGTGTCGACGCGACCGGCGGGATCGCCCTGGTCAGCCGCGAGCGGGAGATCGCCGAGGCGATCCGGCTGATCCTCGCGACCGCGCCCGGCGAACGCCCGATGCGGCCCGAGTTCGGCTGCGGCGTGCACGACTACGTCTTCGCCCCGGCCGACGAGAACACGGCCGGGCGGATCGCCTTCGAGGTGCGCCGCGCGCTGGACCGCTGGGAGCCGCGGATCGACGTCGCCGACGTGCTGGTCGGCTTCGACGACGAGGACGCCGGCGTGCTCTACATCGACGTGCGCTACACGATCCGCGGCACCAACGACCCCCGCAACCTGGTCTTCCCGTTCTATGTCATCCCGTCGCACGACGACCCGGCCGAAGAGAGCGCCGCCTGATGCCGCTGCCCGCACCGAACCTGGACGACCGGCGCTTCCAGCAGCTCGTCGACGAGGCCAAGAGATTCATCCAGCAGCGCGCCCCGGAGTGGAGCGACCACAACGTCTCCGACCCGGGCGTGACGCTGATCGAGGCGTTCGCGCACATGGTCGACCAGCTGCTCTACCGGCTGAACCGGGTGCCGGACAAGAACTACCTGGCGTTCCTCGACCTGATCGGGGTGCGGCTGTTCCCGCCGGCCGCGGCCCGCGGCGGGATCACGTTCTGGCTCTCCGGCCCGCAGGAGCAGCTGGTCGTGATCCCGGCCGGTGCCGAGGTCGCCACCGAACGCACCACCACCGAGGAAGCGGTCGTCTTCACCACCGCGACCGACCTGGCCATCGTGCCGAGCCGGCTGACCCGGCTGCGCCGCCACCCGGCCGCGGGTCCCCCGGTCGACCTGCTCGACGGCGTCACCGACGGCCGCGACATGCCGGTCTTCCAGACGACCCCGACGGCCGGGGACAGCCTGCTCGTCGGGCTCTCCGCGGCGGTGCCGTCCTGCGCGGTGCTGCTCGAACTGGACAGCCGGGTCGAAGGTGTCGGCGTCGACCCGCGGCAGCCGCCGATCGTCTGGGAGGCGTGGACCGGGGACGACTGGACGGCCTGCGAGGTCGACCGGGACGAGACCGGCGGGCTCAACCGGCCGGGCGACGTGATCCTGCACGTGCCGGCCGGGCACACGCCGTCGGTGCAGGCCGGGCAGTCCGCGGCCTGGCTGCGCTGCCGGCTCGTCGAACCGGAACCGGGCCAGCCGTTCTACGCCCAGTCGCCGACCGTGCGCGCGGTCGCGGTCTCGACGATCGGCGGGACGGTCGCGGCCGTGCACGCCGAGACGATCATCGACGAGATGCTCGGCGACTCCGAGGGTGTTCCGGGGCAACGGTTCCTGGTGGCGCGCCCGCCGATCGTCGCGGACGGCGAGCCGATCGTGGTGGAGACCTCCGACGGCGACGCGTGGACACACTGGACCGAGGTGGACAGCTTCGCCGGCTCGGAGCCGTTCGACCGGCACGTGACCGTGGACCGGACCAGCGGCGAGATCGGCTTCGGCCCGGCCGTCCGGCAGGCCGACGGGACGTTACGGCAGTTCGGCGCGGTGCCGACCGTCGGCGCCCGGATCCGGATCCGGAAATACCGCACGGGCGGGGGCCGGCCGGGCAACGTGGCCCGGCGCGCGCTGACCGTGCTCAGAACCTCGATTCCCTACGTCAGTACGGTCGAGAACCGCGGCCCGGCCCTCGGCGGCGTCGACGGCGAGACCGTGGGTGAGGCCCGGATGCGCGGCCCGGTGCAGCTGCGGGCGCAGGACCGTGCCGTGACCGCCGCCGACTACGAGCTGCTCGCCCGGCAGGCGGCACCGGCCGCGGCCCGGGTCCGCTGCCTGCCCGCCGGGGACGGCAGCGACGCCGGGGGAGTGCGACTCCTGGTCGTGCCGGCCGCTGTGCCGGACGAGACCGGACGGCTCCCGTTCGAGGACCTGGTGCCCGACGACACCATGCTGGCCACCATCGCGGCCGACCTCGACGCGCGACGGCCGATCGGGGCCCGGCTTGTCGTCGAGCCGCCGTTCTACCAGGGCGTCACCGTGGTGGCGCGGCTCCGGCCGCGGGCCGACATCTCCGCGGTACGTCTTCGCGCGCTCGCCGAGGAGGCCCTCTACCAGTATCTCGACCCGATCAACGGCGGGCCGGACGGGCAGGGGTGGCCGTTCGGGCGGCCGGTGCATTCCGGCGAGGTGTTCGGGGTGCTGCAGCGGTTGCCGGGCGTCGAGGTCGTCGAAGAGGTGCGGATGTTCCCGGCCGACCCGCTGACCGGGCGGCGCGGTGACGAGGTGACCCGGATCGAACTGGACCGGCACGCGCTCGTCTTCTCCCACCGGCACCAGATCCGCGTGGAGGAGCGATGAGCGAGCTCGCGAGCGAATCAGTAGGCACAGTGTTCAACTCATCGTGGCGCCGGAGCGCAGCGGAGGTGACTCGATGAGCGACCTCGGCAGCGATTCCGTCGGCTGGCGGGCGCCGAACCCGGGGCAACGGGCGGCGATTCCTGGACTGCCGTCGCCGGATCCGCTGGGGCGGCGACTTCCGGCGGTCTACGCGGGGGACGATCTCGCGCAGCGGCTCACCGGTGGATTCGACCAGGTACTGGCGCCGGTGCACGCGACGCTGGACAACCTGTGGGCGTACCTGACGCCGTCGCTCGCGCCGGACGACTTCGTGACCTGGCTCGGCGGGTGGGTCGGGGCCACAGTCCGGCCCGATCAGCCCGCTGACCAGCGGCGGGCCGCGGTCGTCAACGCGGTCGGGACCCACCGGCTGCGCGGGACCGCGGCCGGGTTGCGGGCCGAGATCCGTGATTTGTTCGGCGTGGAGGCCGAGGTCGTCGAGAGCGGCGGGACGTCCTGGTCGGCGACCCCCGGGTCGGCGCTGCCGGGCAGCCAGCAGCCGGATCTGCTCGTCCGCGTCCGGGTGCCGGAGCCACTCGCCGCCCGCCTGCGCGAATTCGTCGAAGCCAATCGGCCGGCCCACGTGCCGTGCCGGGTCGAGGTGCTGCCGGAATGACTCTCTGCGACAACTGTGGCTCCCCGGTGACTCCGGGTGACGCCTTCTGCGGTGTTTGCGGCGCGTTCCTGGACTGGTCCGCCGGTCCGAAGACGATCGCCGGCCCGGAGCCCGCTGCACCGTCGCCGGCCCCCGCGCCTGCGACCGTCGCCCCGTCACCGGCGGCCGCCACCTCACCGGCCGCCACCTCACCGGCCGCCACCTCACCGGCCGCCACCTCACCGGCCGCCAACTCACCGGCCGCCATCTCACCGGCTGCCCGGTCTGCGGTGTCCGAGCCCGCGGCACCCGCGCCGTCCGCAGCCGTCGAGGCTCCCGAGGCCGGCAGTTCCTCCCCGACCGTCGCCGCTCCCGACAGTGCGGCTTCTCCCCGTGCCGGCGCGGCGCCTGTCGCCACGACCGATCCCGAGCCGCCTTCCGCGTCCCCGGAGGTCGGCAGGCCGCCTTCCGCGTCTTCGGGGGGTGTCGAGCCGCCTTCCGCGTCTTCGGGGGCCGTCGAGCCGCCTTTCGGGTCGCCGGAGGTTGCCGAGTCAGAGCCTGGCACGCCCTCGACCGGCGACAAAATGGACGAAAGCCCTGAAGCGCCACGGGTCGAGGCGCCGCCTGTGCGGAACCGGGCGGCGGCGCTCATCGTGCCCGTGGCCGAGGCCACCGACCGCCCCGTGGTCACCCCCGTCGTCGTACCGGAAAAGGTCGGGGGTGTTGATCAACCGGGAGCCGTGCAGCCGGGCCGACCGGTCGCGCCCCGTCCGATCCTCCGCGAGTTCACCGACGTTCCGGACACCACCGGCGAGATGGCCTGCCCGAACTGCGGCACCCTCAACCCGGCGGACCGCGCGTTCTGCCGCAAGTGCGGGCGTTCCCTGCGCGCCGACCAGGCCGCCGAGAAGTCCCGCCGCCGCTGGCGTCTCTCCTGGCCGAAGGGGCGTGGCCGGCTCCGCCGCCTGCTGGCGATCCTGGCGATTCTGTTGCTGGTGGCGGCGCTCGTCTGGGCCGGCGTGACTTACGGCCCGCGTGCGGTCGACGCCGTCCGTGACCGGCTGGCCACGCCCGAGTTGATCACTCCGAGCCGGGTGACCGCGTCGAGTTCGGCCAAGGGTCACGATGCGTCCCTGGTCAGCGACGGTCTCAACAACCGTTTCTGGGAGCCGGGCCGCGAGAGCCAGCCGTGGGTCGAGTTGACGTTCGGCAAGCCGATCCGGGTGCTCAGTGTGATCGTGACCGGCGGCGTCTCCCCGGAGCAACAGGAGTATGCCCGGCAGGGGCGACCCTCGGACGTACGCCTGGAGATGTGGACACCCGACGGAACCGTGACCGAGAAGGATCTGCACCTGGTCGATCACGCCGGCGCGCAGACGTTCGATCTGGCGGTGGGCGACGTGTCGCGGATGCGGCTGACCGTCGTGTCCGGTTACGGCCTGACCGCGGGCAAGGTGCCGGCGATCGCGGAGGTCGAGGTGTTCAGGCGACCCTGAGGGCGGCGCCGGGCGAGGTGCCGGGTGAGACGCCGAGCGTGCGCAGGACCGATTCGTACTGCCGGCGGGTGCGTTCCGCCGCGGCCCGGTCGCCGCCGCGGATCTGGGCCGCGATCAGCAGCCGCCACCCGGCGTCGTGGTGGTCGTCGAGGTCCAGTGCCCGCCGCGCGGCCCGGGCCGCCGCCACCGGGCGCCCGGCTTCGAGTTCGAGCTCGGCCAGCATCGCGGCAGCGTCGGCGGCCTGTGTCCGATAGCGCTCACGTTCGGGGACGACCCAGTCGGCCGGCCCGTCCTCCGGGAGCAGATCGCCGGTGTAGCACTGCAGCGCGACCTGGAATGCCCGGATCGCCTCGGTGCGGTCCATGGTCCGGCGCCCGGCCCGGTACGCCTCGGCGAACGTCGTCACGTCTGACTGCGCCCCGGTGACCAGCCGGTACGTCGGTCCGTCGCGCACGATGTAGCGCGAGGCGCCGCGTTTGACGCCGGGTTCGAGGAACGTCCGCAGCGTCGACACCGCGACGTGCAGGCTGTTGACCGCGGTGCCGGTGGTCATCTCCGGCCAGAGCGCGTCGATGATCTGCTCGCGGTGCACCGGCCCGGCCGCCGCGGCCAGGTATCGCAGCAGGGTGCGGCTGCGGGGCCGGATGGCGCCGAGGTCGAGCTCCCGCCCGTCGTCCTCGACCCGGAAGCCGCCGAAGCAGAACCAGCGCAGCGTCATGATGTCCCCTCCCGGTGTACCTCGACCGTCCGGGCAATGCGGATCAACCTGGTTGGACCGACAGTTTGGCCGATCGGGCTGTGGTTCCGGAACTCGCGGGTAACGACGCCCAGGCATCGGTTCGGGAACATCGCAGTGTCGGTGATCTTGTGAAAGATGGCGATTCGGCCCGCGGCCTGCGGTGATCGGCGACTGATAAGAAACTGTTTTAATTCGACGCAGAGCCGTGCAAGCCCATATTCATGTCGCTCGAATCACATAAATCCGGCCGTGCCGGACGTCTCACTATTGAACAGTTGCGCAGGCCTTATTCGTGGAGCTCCGGCAACCCGGGGCCGACGACCGCGCTGGCGCCACCGGCCGCGATCCGGCGCGCGTTCGCCTCGGCCTCGCGTTCCCCGGCCCCGCCGGGGTCGGTCACGTTCACCCCGCCGACCGCGGAACCAGCCGTGGTGATCGGCTTGACGACGTGTGTCAGCTCGTGGATCCGCGTTTCCCGGGACTGGCCGCCGGCACCGTACACGATGGAGTTACCGATCGTGAACGCCTTGGCGTCGACGGCCGCGGCGGCCCGCTCGGCGACCGGTCCGCGGAACTCCCGGACTCCGGAGAGATCCGACTGGAACGTCGACTCCATCTCCCGCTGGAACGGGGTCTCCAGGGGGCGCCCGCTGCCTCGCAGGGCCGCTTCCACCAGGGAATTCGCCCCGTCGCCGCCGCCGTGCCCGCAGCCGTCACCGCACCCGGCGTCGTGGCTGCGCGCGGCCAGCAGATCGCCGACGGCCCGATTGCCGGCCAGGCGCTGCAGCGTCGGGAGATCCATGGCGCCGGCCACGGGTGGTCGGGCCGCGGTGACGTCCCGCCGGATCGCCGCACGCTTCTCGACCGGCTCCCGGTGACTGCCCACGACGCCTCCTCCACACCCGACTGATCCCCCGCCCGACGTTAACGCGGATCCTGGGCCCGGGAGGGGCTTGGTTCCCGTACGGGCAAATGATCTGCCCTTAAGAACTGTGGAGATCCGCGCTGATCCGGCGGCGGACGTGCCGGATCAGGTCGGCAAGGTCGGCGCAGTAGACGGAAGGGTTGCGGAAACCGGCGGGGGAACGGTAGCGGTGCGCGTAGTGGCCGCCGCCGCAGACCCGGTGCAGCGGGCAGGCGCGGCAGGTGTCGCAGAGCGCGTCGGCGCCGATCTGCCGGGCCACCACGCCCGGATGGCCGAGGACCGCGTCGAACTCGTCGCCGGCGACGTTGCGGCCGGTGGCGCACGCCCCGGGGTAGGCCGACTTCAGCGAGTCGACCAGTTCGATCGCGCCGTCGCTCTCCACCACGACCACCGCGACCGGGCTCAGCCCGACCTGCTCGGACCGGCCCGGGCCGCCCAGGAGCAGCGTCATCACGTCCTCGAAGAGGCGGATCGAGGTCTCCTGGCGGGGCGCGTCGTACCAGCGGTCGAAGACCCTGATCAGCCACGGCGCGCAGCCCGCGGCCGGGGGAGCGTCCCAGTTCGCGTGCGGCAGCAGCAGGTCGATCGCGGGCGGACGGTAGCGCAGCAGCGCCTCGTAGCAGGCGATCGGATCCGAGGCCGGGTCGATCGTGCAGAGCAGCCCGGCGAAGAGGTCCGCCGGCAGCAGCCCCAGCCCGCGGTCCACGTCCGCGGCGCTGCCCCGCCCGTCGTGCCGGCGTCGCCGCCGGTCGTTGGCGGGTGCCGGACCGTCGAGGCTGACACCCACCCGGACGTCGTGCTTCCGGAACACCGCGACGATCTCCTCGTCGAGCAGCGTCGCGTTCGTCTGGATCAGCACCTCCAGGCGCCGCCCGGCCGGGAACGCCGCCCGGAAGTCGCCGATCAGCTCGTCCAGCCGCGCCGCGCCGGCCAGCAGCGGTTCCCCGCCGTGCAGCACCAGCCGCATCCCGGCCAGGTCGTGCGCGTCGGCGTGCGTAGCGGTCCGCCGGGCGGCCAGCCGCCACGTCTCCCGGTCCATGACCACCGGACGATCACGCCAGGACTGGTCGGCCATCGTGTAGACGTAGCAGTAGTCGCAGGCCAGGTTGCAGCGCTGATGCACCTTCAGCACCACGTCGCGGAACGGCGTGGGCCGCCAGCCGTCCCGGATGAGCGCGCCGATGTCCAGCGCCGTGTCCGGCCAGGCGCCGCTCATCCGTTCCTCCCGCCGCTCAGCGTCCGGCCGCCATGCTAGGTCGCGGGAGCCTCGCTCAACGAACCGCGGCGCTCGTCACCGCGGCCTCCCGTGCGGCGGGCGCGGTGGCGGCGACCCCGGCACCCCAGCGCTCGTCCGTGCCGATCCGGCATCGGACGTACGTGATCAGCCCGTCCCGCCACGGATGCGTCACCTCCTCGATCACCTCGACCCCGTCCAGGTTCACTGAGAACCCGGGCGTGACCAGGTACTCCTCCCGGAACAGGGCCAGCAGCCGGTCGGGACTCAGCTCCCCGCCGCCGGCCCGGTTCTCGCTCGCCGCCTGGGCCAGCGCGCCCACCTCGGCCCGCAACCCGGCCGGCAGGTCCAGCCCGTGCTCGGTGCGCAGCAGGTACGCCACGCCGCCCTTCCCGGACTGGCTGTTCACCCGGATCACGGCCTCGTAACTGCGTCCCACGTCGGCCGGGTCCACCGGCAGGTAAGGCACCTCCCACGGCGCCTCGGCAGGTTCGACGCCCAGCTCGGCGGCGCGCTTGGCGTGGAAGATCATGCCCTTGTCGATGGCGTCCTGATGGGTTCCCGAGAACGCGGTGTAGACCAGGTCACCGGCGTACGGGTGGCGGTCGGGCACCGGCAGCCGGTTGTAGAACTCGACGGTCCGCCGCACCTCGTCGATGTCGGAGAAGTCCAGTTTCGGGTCGATGCCACCGGCGTACAGGTTCATCGCCAGCGTGACCAGGTCGACGTTGCCGGTGCGCTCGCCGTTGCCGAACAGGCAGCCCTCGACGCGTTGCGCGCCGGCCAGCACGGCCAGTTCCGCGCAGGCCACGCCGGTGCCACGGTCGTTGTGCGGATGCACGGAGAGGATCACGTCGTCGCGGCGGTCCAGGTGGCGGCTCATCCACTCGATCTGATCGGCGTACACGTTGGGGGTGGCGATCTCGACCGTGGCCGGCAGGTTGTGGATCACGGGACGGTCCGGGGTGGCGTCCCAGCGGGCGGTGACCGCGTTGCAGACCTCCAGGACGTACTCCGGCTCGGTCAGGTTGAAGACCTCGGGACTGAACTCGAATCGGGTGTACGTGTCCCGCAGCCGATCAGTCTCGGACAGGATCACGTCGGCGGCGGCCAGGATCTTCTGTTTCAGCTCCCGCCGTGAGGCGTGCAGGACCACGTCCCGCCAGGTCGGCGCGGTCGCCGTGTACATGTGCACGACCGCTCTTCTCAACCCGTCGACCGATGCGACGGTACGGCGGATCAGGTCGTCCCGGGCCGCGGTGAAGACCACCACCGTCACGTCGTCGGGTACCAGATCCTCGCGGTCGGCCAGTAACCGGACGAAGTCGTGGTCCAGGCCGCTCGCCGAGGGATAGCCGACCTCGATCTCCTTGAACCCCATCGCGACCATCAGCCGGAACGCGCGCAGTTTGCGCTCGGCGTCCATCGGCTCGGCCAGCGCCTGGTTGCCGTCGCGCAGGTCGACCGGCACCCACAGCGGCGCCGCGGTCTGCCGTCGGGTGGGCCAGGTGCGGTCGGTGATCGGGACGTCCACCCGCTCGTGCGCGGCACGGTAGCGGTGGAACGGCATCGGGCTGGGCTGCTGAGGATTCCAATTGATCATGATGGGGCTCCGTTTCTTGCCGGAAGGAGAAACGACCGGCAAGCACGAACAGCCCCCACGGCGGGGAGCCGGTCGGATCAGGCCCCGCCGTGGCGGCTGAGGAGCAGCGCCACGAAACGCGTCACGGCCGGGACGATACCCGACGCCGACAGGCCGTCCAGGGACTGCTTGGATAGTGGGAATGTCCAGGACCTTGCGGATCAGCAGCCGGAACGCGACCTTCCAGCAGTGGCAGGCGCTGCTGACCAACCGCACCAAGCGGCACCGGGCCGGCGAGTTCCTGGTCCAGGGCGTCCGCCCGATCACGCTCGCCCTGGACCACGGCTGGCCGATCCACGCGATCCTGCTCGACGACACCCGCCGGCTCTCCCAGTGGAGCCGGGACGTGCTCGAACAGACCCCGGGGGTGTCCCGGTTCGCGGTCGACGCCGACCTCATGCACGAGCTCGGCGGCAAGGACGAGGAATCCCCCGAGCTGCTCGCCGTGGTCGGCATGCCGGCCGACGACCTGTCCCGGATCGAGGCCGGGCCGGGCATGCTGACGCTCGTCTTCGACCGGCCGAGCACCCCGGCCAACATCGGTGCGCTGATCCGATCGGCCGACGCGTTCGGCGCTTCCGGGCTGATCATCACCGGTCACGCCGCCGACCCGTACGACCCGAAGGCCGTCCGGGCCAGCACCGGCTCGCTCTTCGCCGTGCCGGTCGTCCAGGTGTCGAGCCACCGGGAGGTGGTCGACGACGTGATCGCGCTGCGCCGCAACGGTCTGCCGGTGGAGATCCTCGGCAGCGACGAGGCCGGCGACGTGGACCTCGCCGACCACGACCTGACCGGTCCGAAAGTGATCGCGATCGGCAACGAGACGCGCGGCCTGAGCAGCGCCTGGCGGGAGGCGTGCGACCACGTCCTGCGTATCCCGATGACCGGCGCTGCCAGCTCCCTCAACGCCGCCGCGGCCGGCACCGTCGTCCTCTACGAGGCGGCCCGCCAGCGCCGCGCCTAGGCCTTCCCGCCGAGCGCCTCCGGAGTTGTCATGTCCCGACTCTGTGCTGGTCACAGCCGGTCGGGGAGAACGGCTGGGCAGGACGGCTAGGCCGTGGCGGTGACCTGATCCCGGCCGGCGCTGATCCGGGCGATGGCCCGCAGCGTCGACGTGCCCGGGAGGAAGTAACCGTCGTGGCCGGTCACGTCCGCGGCCGGCAGCGGCAGCGCCCCGAACGCCGCGTCGATCGGCAGCCGCCCGTGACCGAGACCGAACACCCGGATCGACGGCAGCCTGCGGGTCCAGTCGTCGGGCGCGCTGCCGGCCCAGACCCGGGCCCCGGTGTGCAGATCGGCGGCCGACGAGACGCCCATCCCCGGGCTGCCGATCGCCACGATGTCGGTGACCTGCGCCGGAAGGTGCGCCGCGGCCCACCCGGCGACGATCGAGCCGTAACTGTGCCCGACCACGGTGATCCGCTGGCCGGGGTGGGTGGCGACCAGGCCGTCCACGAAGCGTTCCAGGGCCAGCGCGCCACTGGCGGCCCGGTCCTCGCGGAGGGCGGCACGACGTACCCCCTCGGGCGGGTCGTAGCCCAGCCACGCGATCACCGCGACACCGTCACCGGCGCCGGCCTGCTGGAACAGCTGCCTCGCCTGCCAGGACGGGGCGCGCCGCTCGACTCCGCCCAGACCCGTGTCGAAATCGGTCAGCGTGTTGTCCACGCCCGGGATCACGATCACCACCCGATCGGCCGTTTCGAGGTCACCGAGCACCTCCACGATGCGCCCGTCGCCACGCCGGTCAAGAGCCAGGATCTGCCTTCCCGCGTACGTCGTCGCGCCGTTGGCCGCATACCGAAGCGCCACCGGAGCCCCGTCCAGGTTGCCCACCACCTGCGGATACTCGGTTGCCAGGGCGGTGGCGGCACCGGGCGCGAGCCCCGCGAAGAACGCCGCGACCGCGGCCGGCGTGGCCGTCGCCGGATCCGGCAGGTGCCGTGCGTCGGCCCGCCACGCCTGCACGCCCGGCAGCTGATCGGCGACCGCCTCGGTGGGCCCGAGCAGCCACGCCGCGGGCACCACCAGCAGCACCAAGGCCACGATCCACAAGCGATTCATCACGTCCCCCTCGCACGCCGTTCTGGCGATGTGCGGTGAAGGTAGGAGCGCGCGATGGTCGTGAACGTCAGTCCGTGGCGGGAACTCGGCCGTAGTACCTGGGTGCTACGGCATCGCCCTGCGGTAGGGTACGCAAAGACCCTGGTCTATGCTTCGCTGCGTGAAACAGGGCGATGAAACAAGAGTGACCGTGCGCGACCTCGCCGCACACACCGGCCTCTCCATCGCCACTGTCTCCCGGGTCCTCAACGATCGGGCCAACGTCGCACCGGCCACCCGCGACCGGGTTCTGCGCGCCATGGGCAGCCTCGGCGAGCGGGCCCCGCGCCGTCGCGGCGGGCGGGTCCAGGGCGCCGGCGTCTTCGTCCGCTGTCCGTACGTGCTGACCGACTACTTCGGGTTGATCGTCTCCGCGGTCGCCGAGGCCCTCGAACCGCACGGCCTGCACGTGATCCTGAACGCCGGCACCGCCGCGCAGCAGACCCGCGTCCTGCCCACCCTGCCGGAGCGGCGCGACGTGGCCGGCGCGGTGCTGATCCTGCCGCCGGAACCGGGCGCCGACCTCACCCGCCTGCGCGACCGCGGCTTCCCGTTCGTGCTGGTCGATCCGCGGATCTCCCCGCCCCGGGACGTGGCCGCGGTCTCCGCCGCGCACTTCGCCGGCGCCCGCGCGCTGACCTCGCACCTGATCGAACTGGGTCACCGGCGGATCGGCATCATCGGTGGCCCGCGCGACTGGCTGGCCAGTGACAACCGCTTCCACGGCTACCTCGCGCCGCTCGCCGACGCCGGTGTGCTCGCCGGGCCGGAACTCACCCGGTTCGTCGCGGAGCCGAACACCGAGCTGGGCTATCGGGCCGCCGCCGACCTGCTCGACCTGCCGGATCGGCCGACCGCGCTGCTCGCGTTCAACGACAAAATGGCGGTCGGGGCCTTGCGCGCGGCCTCTGAGCGGGGCCTCAAGGTGCCTCGGGACCTGTCAGTGGCCGGCTTCGACGACATCGATCTGGGCTCGGCGTGCGACCCCCGGCTGACCACGGTCCGGCAGCCCCTCGGCGAGATGGGGCGGATGGCGGTTCACCTGCTGCTGCGGATGCTCGGCGGGCACCGGCTGGACGCGCTGCACATCGAGCTGGGCACGGAGCTCGTGGTGCGGGACTCGACCGGGCCCGCCCCGGATTGACGTGTTTCACGGTTCCGGAACCGAAACGAAGCATCCGGAACCGCCAACTCATTGACTGGCGTATTTGGCGAAGGTTTCCTTCCTGTTACGCCATCCCTTCCCCTGAGGGAGTTGCCAGTCATGAGACCCCCCGCGATATTCGCCGCTTCCCTGCTGGCCGCGAGCGTGCTGATCGCCCCGGCCGCCGCGATCGCCGCCGGCGAGACCGTCCAGGTCTACCTGACCACCACGTCGGACAGCGCCGGCCGCACCGTCACGCGCGGGCTGCAGCAGCAGGCGAGCGTCGCGTTCGGCCCGGCCGGCGGCAGCGCCGGCACGACCGTCGACGTCAACGAGGGCGCGACCTACCAGACGTTCGAGGGTGGTGGCGCGTCCATCACGGACACGACCGCCTACCTGCTGCGGGGTGGGGTGGTCACGGCGGCGACCCGGGACGCCGTGATGACGAAACTGTTCAGCCCCACGGGCGGGATCGGGCTTTCGTTCGTACGCAATCCGATCGGGGCCTCTGATCTTTCGCGGCCGGGCAATGTCTCGCTGGACGACACCTGTTGCGACCTGAACGACTTCGGCAGCAACGGCTATGACACCGATGTCCGGCTGCTCACCCAGCAGGCCGAGCAGCTCAACCCGGCGCTGCGGGTGATGGGCGTGCCGTGGAGCGCGCCGGGCTGGATGAAGGACAACGGCCGGATGGACCAGATGGGCCGGTTGAAGGCCGAGTACTACCCGATGTACGCGCAGTACCTGGTCAAGTACGTGCAGAGCTACCAGGCGGCCGGCGTCCCGGTCGACTACCTGTCGGTGCAGAACGAGCCGAACTGCTGCCAGGCCGGCAACCCGACGGCGATGAACTACCCGGGGATGAGCTGGAACCCGTCCGGCCTGGTCGAGCTGACCAAGAACAACCTGTACCCGGCGTTGCACGCGGCCGGCCTGAACACCAAGGTGCTGGTGCACGACTGGAACTACGGCGACTATGCGAGCTTCGGTTCCGGGATTCTCGGCGACGCCGGGATCCGCGGTGACTCCGCGTTCGGCGGGATCGCCTGGCACGGTTACGCGGGCAGCCCCACGATCGGGTCGGACGTGCACGCCACGTATCCCACGGTGAAGCAGTTCGAGACCGAGCACTCGGGCGGCACCTGGATCACCGACCAGCACAACGAGGACCTGAACAACATCATCGACTACACCCGGAACTGGGGCAGTTCAGTGGTGAAGTGGAGCCTGGGCGTGGACCAGAACCTGGGCCCGCACAACGGTGGCTGCGGCACCTGCACCGGTTTCATCACCGTGCAGAACGGCGGCTCGCGGGCCGGCCAGGTCGACTACACGATCGAGTACTACACGATGGGTCACCTGACGAAGTTCGTGAAGCCTGGCGCGGTCCGGATCGGCACCAACGACGGCAACGCGGTCCGGAACGTGGCCTGGAGGAACCCGGACGGCTCGAAGGCGCTGATCGCGCACAACGGTGGCACGTCCAGTCAGTCGGTGCGGGTGAACTGGGGTGGCCAGTCGTTCACCTACACCCTGCCGGCGCGGACGACGGCGACCTTCACCTGGTCGGGAACCGCGGCGTCGAGCCCGGCCGGCACGATCACCGGGCTGGGCGGGAAATGCGTCGACGTGGCCGGGGCGAACACCGCCAACGGGACCGCGGTCCAGCTCTACACCTGCAACGGTTCGGCCGCGCAGAAGTGGACCCGGAACGCCGACGGCACGCTGAGCTCGCTCGGTAAGTGCCTGGACATCGTCGGGCCGAGCAACGCCGACGGCACCCTCGCGCATCTCTGGGACTGCCACACCGGCACGTCGCAGAAGTGGACCTATGACAGCACGACCCAGCGTCTCGTTAACTCGTATTCCGGCAAATGTCTTGATGTAAAGGACAATTCGTCCGCGGATGCGACGCGGCTGCAGATCTGGACGTGCACCGCCGGCGCCAATCAGAAGTGGGTGCTCAACTGATGCTGTGGAAACTGGCCGTGGCGGCTGTGGTGGCGATCGTGCCCGCGCATCTTCCGGCACGATCGCCGATCGTCACCGGCGCCTACTCGGCGGGTGCCGCGCACTGGCAGGAACTTCCCGCGACCTATCTCGACAGATCGAGCAAGTCGGCGACGGCGACCGTCGTGGTCGACCCGAGCCGGACCGAACAGAACTACGAAGGCATCGGCTTCTCGATCGACGAGACCAGCGTCTCCAACCTGTGGAAACTGACCCCGGCCGAGCGGGAGAAGGCGATCCGCCTGCTCGCCGACCCGCGCACCGGCGCCGGCCTCGACCGATTCCGGCTGACCATCGGCAGCCCTGACCTGATCGAGCACCTGCCGTTCTGGTCCTACGACGACAGTGCCGGCGAGGACTGGAACCTCGAGCACTTCTCCATCCAGCGCGACCTGGACCTGCACATCGTCGACACGATCAAGCTGATCCAGCGGTACAACCCGCGGGCCACGTTCTTCGCGTCGGCGTGGAGCGCGCCGGCCTGGATGAAGACCAACAACAAGTTCCTCGGCGAGGTGGCCCTCAAGCCGGGCAGCACGACCGATTACTACCAGGCCGGGAAGCTGCGCGACGACTGCATCGACGTCTTCGCGCGCTACTACGTCAAATACCTGCGGGCGTACGCCCGGCAGGGCATCCGGGTCGACGCGATCACGCTGCTCAACGAGCCCGGCATGGACGTCGTCTACCCCGCGATGGACATCAGCGTCGAGCAGCAGCAGAAACTCGCCGTCGCGATCAAGCGGGAGTTCCACAAGGCCGGGCTGCGCACCGACCTCTACGTGCACGACTTCAACTTCTGGGACTGGCGCGACCCGAACAGCACCACGACCAAGAACTATCACCGGATTCTGAACGACCCGAAGGCCGCGGCGGCCGCCGACGCGATCGCGTTCCACCCGTACTGGGGCGATCCCACGGTGATGCGCGACGCGTACCAGCAGACCGGCAAGCCGGTGCACATGACCGAGACCAGCGATCTCTCGCCGGCCACGGTGCTCTCCTACTTCCGGCTCGACGCCGGCAGTTACGTCCTCTGGGCGCAGACCACCGACCAGGACGGCGGCACGCTGCACTGGACCGGCGAACGTAACAACAATGTGGACTGGGACGAGGTCGCGCGGACCAGCAAGTGGCCCGATCGGCTCGTCAAGGTCAACACCGAGACCCGGACCTTTTCCGTACGCCGTGAGCTCTACCCCCTCGGACAATTCGCCAAGTACCTGACGCCGGATCACGTGCGCGTCGAGTCGAGCGCGGCCGACCACGGCGTGAGCAGCGTGGTGTTCCGTGACGGGAACGACTGGGTGGTCGTGCTCGGCAACGCGAACACCACGGCGACCAGCACCCGGGTGATCGTCGGCGGGCGCTCGTTCGCGACGTCGGTGCCGGCCGGGGCGTACGCCACCTATCGCTGGACCGCCCGCGAACCGGACCCGCGGCACAACCGCGCCCCGCGCCTGGCCGGTGTCCCGGACATGACCGCCGACCAGTACGGCACCACTCGCGTCCAGCTCCACGCGACCGATCCTGATCACGACCGTCTGTCGTACTACGCGGTCGACCTGCCGGCCGGCGCAAGCGTCGACGCCACCACCGGGGTGCTCACGCTGAACCCGGTGGTGCCCGGTACCCAGGACGTCACGGTCGCGGTCACCGACGGGAAGGCACACGCCGAGACGACCGTGCACGTGACGACGGAGCCGCACGGCGCGCCGGTCGGGGCGATCGTCGAGGCCGAGGCGTACACCGCGCAGCACGGCTGGTCCGAGGGCGGCGCGAACTTCGTCGAGAGCAACGCCGCAGCCAGCGGCGGGAAGAACATCGGCTGGACCGCGCCCGGCAACTGGCTGTCCTACCGCTTCGACGTCCCGGCCGGCCGGCACCGTCTCGAACTGCGCGTCGCCAACGGCACCGGGGCGGTCGCGACCGGCGCGATCTCGATCCGGGACGCCGCCGGGAACGTGCTCGGCACCGTCTCGGCACCGGACACCGGCGGATGGTCCACCTACCAATCGGTGGAACTGCCGGTCTCGCTGGCCGATGGTGATCAGACAGTTGCGGTTTACTGTGAAACCGGTGGGTTCAATCTGGACTACCTACGGCTGACTGAGTAGGGGCGGTCAACCGCCGGCCTGCCGAAGGCGCGCCACAAGCTCGCCTTCGGCAGCGTCGGAGCCCGGATCGCTCCACGCCGCCTGCGTCGCCTTCGCTGTCCACGCTGCCTGCGCTGCCCACGTCGCCTTCGCGGACCGTCACTGGCGGGACTCTGCGGCCGGCGCGAACCCGCGACGGGCGGATGCGACGCGGGCGCCGTGGACGGGTTTGTTGCTCTGACCTCGACCCGCCACGGAGGCCGCCCTTCCGGGCCTCGCGTTCTGGGCCGGCCACGGCCCTGCGGGGCCCGGAAGGGTCCCCGCGGGAGCGGCGGAGGGCGACCACAGCGGAGAGGGGACATGAAGATCGTGATCGTCGGATGTGGGAAGCCGGCGCCACCCTGACTCGGGTGACGCCGGCTGATCCGGGTGTGTCAGTGGGCGACGGGGCAGCCGCCGGTGAGTTTGCCGAGGAACGCGTTCGGGTCGTAGTAGTGCTCGACCTCGAGGAGCTTCAGGTCGTCGTTGACCTTCGCGACGCTCATGCCGAACATCTCGATGGTCTTGTTGTTCGGCTGGTGGCCGTGGTATTCGCCGTCGAACGAGCCCCAGTGGCGCCACTTGAACGTGACGACCGGCGGCGGGCTGAGGACCTCGAGGACCTCCCAGTAGAAACCGTTCGGGAAGGCGCCGTGGAAGACGTCGTGCTGGCCGTCGAACGACTCCGGCTTGTAGAACGCGCTGTCGCCGATCAGCACGTTGTAGCTGCCCTGGTCGGCGATGTCCTGCGCGGAGGCCCAGCCGCCGCCGTTGATGTTGGTGCGGAAGTGCTCGGACACCATCGAGACCCAGGTGGCGGGATCCTTCTTGTGCGACACCTCCATCTCGAAGACCTGGACGATCGACTCGACGACGGCCTCGAGGGAACCCGGCGCGTGGTCCGTGGTGCGCTGCCCGGGCATCACGACGTGCGACAGGTGGTAGTCGGGGGTGCCGTGGCGGAACTCGGAGGGATCGGCGGCCTCGATGACGGCGTCCCGGCCCTGCAGCCACAACGGGGTTTCGGTCAAGGTGTGGTCCTTCCACAAGGAGGGGCAGGGGGCCTCCAGGCAGTCGCTTTTCGGTTACCCCCCGTAGTCCAAAAGCGATGATCACAGTATCCATCGTGGACCGATTGCGAAAGTCCCTATTGGTTACCACCTATTTTCAATTCGTCACACGTATTAACGATCGACAAAGTCGAGCGCTTGCTCAAGGTCTGTCACCAGGTCGTCCGGGTGCTCGATGCCGATGGCGATTCGGATGGTTCCAGGCGACAAATGCGATTCTTTCAGTTGTTCCGGAGTCAATTGCCGATGTGTGGTGCTGGCCGGATGCAATATCAGCGACTGCGTGCTGCCCAGCGACGCGGCGGCCCGGATCACCCGCAGCCGGCTCATCAGCCGCGCCCCGGCCTCGTACCCGCCGGTCAGGTCGAAGCAGAACGCGCCCGGGAAGCCGGTGATGTGCGCGGCGGCGCCCGGCTGCGGGCAGGTCACCCGGCCGACCGCGGGATGCGTGGCCAGCCAGGTCGCGACCCGGGTGACGTTCGCGGCGTGCCGTTCCATGCGCAGCGCCAGCGTGTGCAGACCGCGAATGATCAGCCACGCGGCGAACGGGTCGGCGGTCGAACCGAACTCGATCGCATGCTCCCAGACCTGTTCGTAGCATGCCCGGTCGGCGAAGACGGCGAGCCCGCCGGTGACGTCCGAGTGCCCGCCCAGGAACTTCGTGGCCGAGTGCACCACGATGTCGGCGCCGTGCTCGATCGGCCGGCAGAAGATCGGCGACGCGAACGTGTTGTCGACGGCGGTCAGCACGCCGGCCGCACGCGCGATCGGAGCCAGCGCGGGCAGGTCACTGAGGTGGCCGGTCGGATTCGCGACGGTCTCCAGGTAGAGCAGTTTCGTGCGCGGGGTGAGGGCGGCCCGCAGTTCCGCGGGGTCGCGGCCGTCGATCCGGGTGACCTCGACTCCGAAGCGTTTCTCCAGGTCGCGCAGTTGTGCGTGGGTGCCGCCGTAGACCTCGCGCTGGGCGATCACGTGGTCGCCGGCGCTGAGCAGGCTGTGCAGGAGCAGGCTGATCGCGCCCATGCCGGAGGAGGTGGCGATCGCGGCGGCCCCGCCCTCCAGGTCGGCGACCGCGTTCTCCAGGGCGCGGACGGTCGGGTTGCTGAAGCGGGAGTACGCGTAGCCGCCGTCCGGGCCGTTCAACCCGTCGGCGATCAGCTCCGGGTCGTCGAACGCGAACGACGACGTCTGGTAGATCGGCACCGCCAGCGGGCTGCTCGTGGCCGGTGCCGGCGCCTCGATGTGGACCATGCGGGTGTCGGGATGCATGCCTCGATGCTCGCCGGGCGTGACCGGCTGGGTACAGGGCCAATGCCGCTATATTGGTTCGCTGATGAATCCAATCGAGCTCGCCGCCCGGCTCGGTCGCTGGTCGGCCGGTCGCGGGCCGCTCTACCTGCTGCTCGCCGGTCGCCTCCGGGCCCTGATCGACGACGGCGAGCTGCCACCCGGCACGGCGCTGCCGACCGACCGGGCTCTCGCCGCCGGGCTGGCCGCCGGCCGGACGACCGTGGTCGCCGCCTACGACCTGTTGCGCCAGGAGGGCCGCCTGGTCCGGCGGCAGGGGAGCGGCACGTGGGTCGCGGGCGCGCCGGCCGGGCCGCCGACGCCGAACACCGCCGAGCCGACGGTCAATCCGGTCTTCCTGAACCTGCTCGACCCGCCCGACCACGTGGCGCAGTTCGCGTGTGCGGGGCCGACCGGGGCGCCGCCCGCGGTGATCGTGGCCTATCGCGCCGCGCTCGGTTCGCTCGGCGGCCCTGACCTGGGCTATCACCCGGCCGGGCATCCGCGGCTGCGAGCTGCGCTGGCCGAGCGGTACTCCGCGCTCGGCGTGCCCACGACAGCGTCGCAGATCCTGGTCACCACCGGCGGGCAACAAGGGCTCGCACTGCTGGCGCGGGCCCTGGTCGCGCCGGGCGCCGAGGTGCTCGTGCAGGCGCCGACCTACCCCGGCGCGCTGGAGATCTTCCGTGAATCGGCGGCGGCCCTGCTGCCGATCAAAACCGGGATTTCCGCGTACGGCGATGGCCTCGCCCACCGTCCGGCTCTGGCCTATCTGATCGCGCTCTGTCACAACCCGACCGGGCAGTCGATGACGCCGGCCGAGCGACAGGAGATCGTCGCTGCCGCCCTGCGCCGGCAGGTTCCGCTGGTCGTCGACGACGTGCTGGCCGACCTGAGCTTCACCGCGCCCGCCGCGCCGACGGCCGCCCTCGCCCCGGATGCCGACGAGCTGATCACCGTGGGTTCACTGAGCAAGCTGGTCTGGGGCGGCCTGCGGATCGGCTGGGTGCGGGCGCAGCCGGCGCTGATCGGGCGGCTCGCCCGGCTCAAAGCGGTGATCGACCTGGGCAGCGGGGTGCTCGACCAGCTCGCCGCGGTGGAATTGCTCGGCGACCTGGACACGCTGGTCGGGGAGCGGGCCCGGCTGCTCGCCGCGCGACACGACCATCTCTGCGCCGAGCTGCGGGAACAGCTGCCGGAGTGGGAGTTCGAGCGGGCTGACGGCGGGCAGACGCTGTGGGTGCGGCTGCCGCACGGGGACGCCGCCTCCTACGCGCAGGTGGCGCTGCGTCACGGGGTCGCGGTACTGGCCGGGGGCTCGCTGGACCCGTCCGGCGGGAGCGCGGACCGGCTGCGGATCCCGTTCGTCGCCGAGCCCGGGGTGCTGACCTCGGTGGTGCGGTCGATGGCCGAGGCGTGGCACGGATTCGCCGGCCGGGCGGCGGGAAGTCTGCCGCCCCTGCCGGCGATCGCGGTCTGAATCAGGGCGCCGGGAGTTTCAGCGGCTCGGTGGCGTCGTCGTTCTTCTCCGGGGCGTCTTTCGTCGTGGCGGTGAGGACGGTGGTCGCCTCGTCGTTCTTGTCCTTCGCCGTCGGCTGGGCCGGGATGACCGTGGTCTTGTCGTCGTCGGCCGATGTCTTTCCGGGCTCGGCGGCAATAGTTGAATTAGCGGTAATGCTGGATTTATTAGTTTTAGGCGCTTCCGGGGCCGGCGTGGTGGTGAAGACGGTGGTGGTGTCGTCACCGGCGGCGGTGACCTTCGGGCCGGCCGGAGCCGGCGTCGCCGCCGGGGTCGCGGTGGGGAGGGCCACCGTGGCATCCGCGGCCGGGGTCGTGCGCAGGAGCTGCGTCCTCTCCGCCTGCGCGGTCCGGAACATGGTCGTCTCCACCGCGGCGACGTTGGCCCCGGGCGCCACCTTGGCCGACCCGCGGAACCGCCCGATCTCACCGATGATCGGCAGTACCGGCGGCTCGTAGCGCGCCCAGCGCCGGGCGCTCAGCGCGGTGCACAGCAGCGGCACGGCGAGCAGCGCGGCCAGGCCGTAGCCCGGGCGGCTCAGGTCGAAGCCGTCCTTCACCACGTCCGGTGACCAGATCCCGGCGTACGACGACGGGTCACTCCACGCCCAGTACGTCACCCCGAGGAACACCGCTCCGGCGACCGTCGGGCCGAGCGGCGAGATCGGCGAGAACGCCATGATCGCGTACAGGATCCCGGAGAAGATCAGCAGGAGCAGGCCGCTCAGCGACTCGGCGGTGAAGAAGTCCCGCCCGCGACTGGTGAGGTCATGGGTGAAGCCGACGCCGGCGAGGACCCAGACGGCGGGGGCGAGCACGAGGGCGTACAAGATCGACCGGAGGTGGCGCATGGTCCGGGAGGCTACCTCGCTCCGCCAAGCGCTCGCCAAGCGCGCCGCAGGGCCTGACCTAAGGTGCGGATATGGAAGAACTGCAGGGGCGACCCACCGCACACGGCCGCGTCACGCTCAGCAAGATCATGACCGCGGTGGATGTCAACCTCTACGGCACGGTGCACGGTGGCGTACTGATGAAGTTCGTCGACGACGTGGCCGGGGCGGCCGCCGCGCGGCACAGCGGGGGCACCGCGGTCACCGCCGCGATCGACGAGATCCTGTTCCTGGAGCCGGTCCGGGTCGGGGACCTCGTTCACGCGTATGCACAGGTCAACTGGACCGGAACCAGCTCGATGGAGGTCGGCGTGAAGCTGGTCGCCGAGCGCTGGGACGCGGTCGGTCCGGTGATCCGGGTCGGCACCGCGTACCTGGTCTTCGTCGCGGTCGATGTGGCCGGCTCACCGCGTCCGGTGCCGCCTGTGTTGCCGTCGGACGTGGACGACCACCGTCGTTTCAAGGAAGCATTGATCCGCCGTGACCATCGGCTGGCTCGCCGCGCCGCCATTCAGAAGGCGCGGGCTGAGTGAACGTTAAGGTGGGCGTATGACAGTGCTCTGGGAGCCTCCGGCCGACGTCCGGCAGACCTCGCGGATCGGTGACTACCTGGCCTGGCTGGAGCGCGAGCGAGGCCTGATCTTCGCGGACTACGCGGCGCTGTGGGAGTGGTCGGTCACCGACCTGTCCGGGTTCTGGGGGTCGATCTGGGACTACTTCGACGTCGTCGCCCACGATCCGCCGGCCGCCGTGCTGGCGAGTGCCGCGATGCCCGGCGCGAAATGGTTCCCCGGCGCGACGCTGAACTACGCGGAGAACGTGCTGCGCATGCCCGGAGCCGATGACGACGAGCCGGTCGTCGTGGCGTACTCGCAGAGTCGCGAAGCGATCACGCTGCCCCCGGGCGAGCTCCGTGAGCAGGTGCGGCGGGTGCGGGCGGGGCTGCGGGCGCGCGGCGTCGGCAAGGGGGACCGGGTCGCCGCCTACGCGCCGAACATCCCCGAGACGTACGTGTTGATGCTGGCCGCCGCGAGCCTCGGCGCGATCTTCTCGTCGTGTGCGCCGGAGTTCGGTTCGCGCAGCGTGATCGACCGGTGGAGTCAGATCGAGCCGAAGATCCTGGTGGCGGTCGACGGCTACAAATATGGCGACAAGTCGGTCAGCAGGGCCGCCGAGGTCGAGGCCATCGTGGCGGCGCTGCCCTCCGTCGAGCACGTCGTCACTATCGGATATCTACAGGAAAAAGGGAACTTTTCCGATCTGACCGGCGAGGACGAACTGAGTTTCGAGCCCGTGCCGTTCGACCACCCGCTCTACGTGCTCTACAGCTCCGGCACCACCGGCCTGCCCAAGCCGATCGTTCACGGACACGGCGGCATCCTGCTGGAGCACCTGAAGATCCTCGCGCTGCATCACGACCTGGGCCCGTCCGACCGGTTCTTCTGGTTCACCACCACCGGCTGGATGATGTGGAACTACCTGGTCAGCGGCCCGGCCGTCGGTTCGGCCATCGTCCTGTTCGACGGCAACCCGGGCTGGCCCTCGCTGAACACCCTGTGGGACCTGGTCGACGAGGCCGGGATCACATATTTCGGCACGTCAGCGCCGTTCCTGATGGCCTGTCGCAAAGCCGGGCTGACCCCGGGCAAGCGGCTCAAGGGCGTCGGCTCGACCGGCGCCCCGCTGCCCCCGGAGGGCTTCGCCTGGGTGTACGAATCGGTCGGCCGCGACCTGCAACTACTCTCGCTCTCCGGCGGCACCGACGTCTGCACCGGCTTCGTCGGCGGCTCGCCGCTGCTCCCGGTCCGCGCCGGCGTGATCTCCGGCCGGAGTCTCGGCGCGCGGGTCGAGGCCTACGACCCGCAGGGCAAGCCGGTCGTCGGTGAACTCGGCGAGCTGGTGATCACGGCGCCGATGCCGAGCATGCCGGTCGGTTTCTGGAACGACGCCGACGGCTCGCGCTACCGCGAGGCGTACTTCGACGTCTTCCCCGGCGTCTGGCGGCACGGCGACTGGATCACCATCGCCGAGGACGGCAGTTGCGTGATCACCGGCCGCTCCGACGCCACGCTGAACCGGGGCGGCGTGCGGCTGGGCACCTCCGAGTTCTACTCCGTCGTCGAGAGTCTGCCCGAGGTCGCCGACTGCCTGGTCGTGCACCTCGACAAGGCCGACGACCCGAACGGCGAGCTGCTGCTCTTCATCGTCCCGGCCGAGGGTGCCGAGGTCGACGACGCGCTGCGCGCGCGGATCGCCCGGGAGCTGCGCGGCGCTCTCTCCCCGAGGCACGTTCCCGACGCGATTCACGCGGTACGGGCGGTGCCGCGCACGTTGTCGGCGAAAAAGCTCGAGGTGCCGGTCAAGCGGATCCTCACCGGCACCCCGATCGAGTCCGCCGCCGCCAAGGGGGCGCTGGCCAACCCGGAGTCACTGAACGCCTTCGCCGAGCTGGCGAGGACGCGGCTCACACCGCCAGGACGAGACTGACTTTTTCGGCGTTGGCCCGGGCGTCGAGTTTGGTCTCGTCGAGGTTGGCGCAGAGCACCGCGGAGGCACCCACGACCAGCGGCGCGAGCAGCCAGTCGACCGGGTCGGGGTGGATCGTGACGTCGATCAGCACCCGGTCACCGGCGCCGAAGCCGAGCTGGTTGGCCCGGTCCTCCGCGGCGGCCAGCGCGTCGGCGTGGCTGAGCTCGATCGGCCCGGCGAACGCCCGGTCGGCCGGCGCGACCGGCTCGCCCCGGAAGTGGTCGCCGTGGTTGCGCACCTCGGTCACGAAGTCCGCGTACCCCGCCGGGACCTCGCGCAGCGGCATGGCCAGCGGGAGCAGCCCGGTCGCGTACCGGTCGGTGGTGGCCCAGGCGGCCGCCTGCTCCACCCTGTCCGGGGTGGTGAACAGCGCCTCCACCGGCTGCGAGTCACCGCCCAGATCGGCCAGGTCGGCGGCGAGCCCGGCGGCCGACACGCCGAGCAGGATCGCGGCGGTCTGCCAGTGCGGCGGCAGCAGCAGCGCGACGGCGTCGCCGTGCCCCAGCCCCACGCCGTCGACGAGCAGGTTCGCGGTCTTGGACACCCAGTTGTCGAGGGTCGCGCCGGAGAGCTCGGCGCGGTCACCGGTGGCGTCGTCATACCAGGTGAGCAGGGGTGCGGCCGGGTCGTGCCGGACCGCCGCCGCGAAGACCTGGGGAATGGTGATAGTCATCAGCACTCAGACTAGGCGGTCACTCTGAGTCACCAGTTGGGTGCGTCCTCACGGCATCGATTACGGCAACGTAAGGCAACCACCGGCGTCGCGGACACTTTCCCGAAGCGTTGCGGGCGTACGCTCGGGGTGGACGCCGGGTATCCACGGCGCCCGTGTTCCATCGCTGCATCGGTACGTCGAAGACGCCAAGGAGATGCCTCGTGACCCCCGGTCGCCCCCCGCGAGTGCTGGTCGACGCCACTAGTGTCCCCGCGGACAGAGGTGGTGTCGGCAGATATGTCGACGGATTGCTCGGCGCCCTCGGGCTGCTGGGCCCGGATCGAGTGGACCTGGCCGTCGTCGCCCAGCGTTCGGATGCGGAGCGTTACCGCCGGATGCTTCCGGATGCCGAGGTGCTGCCCGGCCCGGCGGCGGTCGCGCACCGCCCGGCCCGGCTCGCCTGGGAACAGACCGGCCTGCCGCTGCTCGTCCAGCAGGTCGGGGCGGACGTGCTGCACTCGCCGTTCTACACCTGCCCGCTGCGCTCCAGCGTCCCGGTCACGGTGACCGTGCACGACGCGACGTTCTTCACCGAGCCGGAGCATTACGACAACACCAAGCGGACGTTCTTCCGCAGCGCGATCAAGACGTCGCTGCGCCGCGCCGCTCGGGTGATCGTCCCCAGCAAGGCCACCCGGGACGAGCTGATCCGGCTGCTCGACGCCGACCCCACCAAGATCGACGTGGCGTACCACGGCGTCGACCAGGCCGCCTTCCACATGCCGACCGAGGAGGAGAAGGCCCGCGTGCGCGCCCGCCTCGGCCTCGGCGACGCGGGCTACGTGGCGTTCCTCGGCGCCAAGGAGCCCCGGAAGAACGTGCCGAACCTGATCCGCGGCTGGGCGCGCGCCGTCGCCGACTGGCCGCACCCGCCGGCGCTGGTGATCGCCGGTGGTCAGGGGCACGACGACGACATCGACCGGGCGGTCGCCGAGGTGCCGTCGCACCTGCGGCTGCTGCGCCCGGGCTACCTGCGCTACGCCGACCTGCCCGGCTTCCTCGGCGGCTCGCTCGTCGCCTGCTACCCGTCGTTCGGGGAGGGCTTCGGCCTGCCGATCCTGGAAGCGATGGCCTGCGGGACACCGGTGCTCACCACTCCCCGGCTCTCGCTGCCGGAGGTGGGCGGCGACGCGGTGGCGTACACGACCGAGGCTCCCGAGCGCATCGCCGAGGATCTCGCCGACCTGCTGCACGACGAGCAGCGGCGGCAGACTCTGGCCAAGGCCGGCTTCGACCGGGCCAAGGAGTTCACCTGGGCCTCCAGCGCGGAAGTACATGTAACAACGTGGAATCGGGTCGCGAACTGAGCCCTACTACACTCCCGGCCATGAGCGACGAACAGAGTGCGCTGTACGGAGTGGTTCTGGCAGGTGGCACCGGAACCCGCCTGTGGCCACTGTCCCGCGCCGGTCATCCCAAGTTCCTGCACCCGCTGACCGGTACCGAGGCCTCCCTTCTGCAGGCCACGGTGGACCGGTTGGACACACTCGCCACCCCCGATCGGGTGTTCGTGGTGACCGGCGTGGCCCATGCCGCGGCGGTCTCCCGGCAGCTCGCCTCCGTGCCGGACGAGAACGTGCTGGTCGAGCCGTCGCCGCGGGACTCCTGCGCGGCTATCGCGCTGGCCGCGGCGGTGATCGCGCGCCGTGACCCGGAAGCGATCATGGGCTCGTTCGCCTCCGACCACCTGATCGCCGACAAGGCCGAGTTCGCGAACGTCATCCGCCGCGCGATGGTGGGCGCGAAGGACGGCCTGCTGATGACCCTGGGCATCACGCCGACCCGCCCCGAGACCGGTTACGGCTACCTGCAGTGCGGCGGCGAGCTGCACGAGGGCCCGGTGCTCCAGGTCGAGGAGTTCAAGGAGAAGCCGTCGTACGACGTGGCCGAGTCGTACGTGAAGTCCGGCAACTACCTGTGGAACGCCGGCATGTTCGTCTGGCGCGTCGACGTGTTCCTCGCCGAGCTGGCCCGTCAGCAACCGCAGCTGGCCTCCGGCGTCAGCCGGATCGCGGCGGCGTGGGGCACCTCCGAGCAGGAGGAGGTGCTCGGCGAGGTCTGGCCGACCCTGCCCCGCATCTCGGTGGACTACGCGGTGATGGAGGGCGCGGCCGCGGTCGGCCGGGTCGCCACCGTGCCGGGTGACTTCGGGTGGAACGACGTCGGTGACTTCCACACCCTCGGCGAGGTGCTGACCGCCGACCCGGCCGGCAACGTGGTCGTCGGCCACGAGGCCGAGGTGGATCGGCCCACCGTGCTGCTGCGCGACACGGAAAACCTGGTCGTCGTGCCCGGCTCCGGCCGCCTGGTCGCCGCGATGGGCGTTCGCGATCTGGTCATCGTGGACACCGCCGACGCGGTGCTGATCTGCCCGCGGGAGCGCGCGCAGGAGGTCAAGAGCCTGGTCGACCAGCTCAAGGAACTGGGCCAGCACGGCTACATCTGACAGTCACTGAGGGCCGCCCGCGGGCGGCCCTCAGTCCGTTCGTCACCAGGCGACGACGCCCTGGTTGCTCGGCTGCAGCGTGCCGATCTGCAGCGACTTCATGGTGATCCCGCTGCTCTCCGCGTTCGGGAAGCCCTCCAGCGTGGCGACCGGTCCGTCGGTCGACGCCTCCAGGTTGTAGCGCAGGGTGTTGCCGACTCCGCAGTTCGCGTCGGCCTTGTCGCAGCTGGTCCACTTGATGCCGGCGAAGGCCGAGGTGCCCGGCTTCACCGTGAACGCCTCGGCCGGGCCGGGCTCGTTCACCTTCTTCGTCGGCACCTTCACCACCTCGTCGGCCGCGTCGACCAGCGAGATCGCCACCCAGCCGTCGAGCGTGCAGGCGCTCTTGCCGCCGTTGGTCAAGGTGACCAGGCCCTTCAGGGTGGATCCGGTGCCGTCCGGCTGCAGGGTGACCGTGGTCTTCAGGTCAGCGCTGCGGCAGGCGGCCGCACTGGTGGAACCGGACTTCGTGGTGGCCTTGGTCGCCGCGGGGCCGGCCTTCGCCGGGGCTGACCCGGTCGTCGGCGCGGTGGCGGCCGCCGCGCTGGTGGGCGCCGCCGTGGTGGGCGCGGCGGCCGGCTGCGCCGCGCCGGAACACCCGGCCGTCACACCGAGCACGAGCAGAGCCGGGACGGCGACCATCAGAGTCCGCGTACGCATTTCCTGTCCTCCAGTTGTGAATCAACTGGGGACGATCCTGCCGCCGGGACCGGCCGCCGGGACGGGCGAAACGCCTCGACGGCACGAAGACGGGAGGATCAGCCCAGCCGGGCGCGGGCCGGGGCGATCTGCTGCACGACACCGGACGCGAGCGGGCTGGGCAGCGCGTCCGTCGTGAACCAGGCCAGCTCGGCCGACTCCGCGCTGATCCGCTCGACCGAACCGGCCGGGGCGCGCAGCAGAAAACGTACGTCGAAATGAACTGAGTCGGTCGCCGGGGCGCCCTCCGACGCACCGCAGCGCACCTCGTGGATGTCGATGTCGATCGGCTCCGGATCGAGGATCAGCCCGTCGATGCCGGACTCCTCGGTCGCCTCCCGCAGCGCGGCGGCGGCCAGCGTCTCGTCGCTCTCCTCGCAGTGGCCGCCGAGCTGCATCCACAGCCCGAGCCGGCCGTGCAGGCAGAGCAGGACCCGGCCGGTCTCATCCATGATCAGCGAACTGGCGGTGACGTGGCCGGCGCGGTGCGCTCGGGTCATCGCCACCGGGCCGTCGGCGAGCAGGCCGAGAGTGCGTTTGCGGTTCACCTCGGCGGCGTCGGAGGTGGCGTTCCAGCTGGTCAGGACACGGACAGCATCCTCGTACAGGCTCATGCTTCTCCGAATCTGATCGTCGCGCCCTCGTCGTCGTACTCGATCGTGCTGGTGATTCCCTCGGCCGCGAGCGCCGCGCGGATCGCCTGAGCATCGGCGCCCAGCCGCACCAGATCGGCCGGCCGGGACCCGGCAGGACCGACCCGCAGCGTGCCGGAACCCTCGTCGACCAGCTTGGCGAGCGTTTCCCGCGGCACGTCGGCGGCCATCCGGGCGGCGTCGCGCAGCCCCTCGGCGCGGGCCTCGGCGGTGCCCAGACTGAACATGTCGCTCTGACCGTCTCTGATCAGCACGGACACACCCACGTCGGCGTTCTCCCGCCGGATCGGATAGCCGCGCACGACCGCGACCGGCACCTGGTCACACTTGCCCTTGACCAGTTCCGCCGCCGCGGAGAGCTCATCGACCACGGCCATCTGGGTCAAACTCAGTTCATTCCCGTACGGATCGGTCTGCCCCCGATGATCGAGGAGAGCGTCGATCCCGGACGCGCCGAGCGCCACGTCCGTCAACCCGTTCCGCCAGGCGCGACCCATCGTGTCCGAGACGATGACGGCCACGTCGAGCCCGCGCGCGGCCAGGTCGGCCCGCAGCCGGCGCGCGGACGCGTCCGGGTCGGCCGGCAGCAGGACCAGGTGGGTCTTGTCCACGTTCGACGCGTCGATGCCGGCCGCCGCCATCACGAACCCGTGGCGGGTCTGCACGATCGTGGTCGGCCCGCGACGCGCCACCACGCGGGCGGTCTCCGACTCCAGCACCCGCACCCGGGCCTCGTCACGTTCCGGGCCGTCGGCCGGCACCTCGACCAGGCGGCCCTCCGCCTTCGACACGATCTTGCTGGTCACCACGAGCACGTCCCCGTCCCGCAGCCAGGGCGCGGCCGCGGTGATCAGCTCGGCGAGATCGTCGCCGGGGGTCACGTCGCCGATGCCCTCGACCGGAAGGATCTCCAGTCTCATCGGGCCAGCTCCAGCGCGTCGGCGACCATCCGGCTGGTCAGCGTCTCGTCCTTCATCCACAGCGGGACCGCGCGGGTCCTCACGCCGGGGATCTCGGCGCCGGCGTCGGACGTGTCGACCAGCCAGCCGTCGAGCAGGCCGCCCTCGGCCCGCGGCCCGTACATCCGGCCGACGCCGGCCGCGCTGACCTCCACCTCGAGCGTGGCCAGGCACTTGTCGGCCATCCCCCGCACGGGTGAACCTCCGATGATCGGGGAGAGCCCGACGACCGGGGCGGAACCGTTGACCACCGCGTCCCGGATCTCCGGCACGGCCAGGATCGGGGCGATGCTGACGACCGGGTTGCTCGGGGCGATCAGCACCACGTCCGCCTGCCCGAGCGCGTCGAGCACCCCGGCGGCCGGCTTCGCGCTCTCCGCGCCGCGGAAGACGAACCGGTGCGTCGGCACGTCGCCGCGGTAACGCACCCACCACTCCTGGAAGTGGATCGCCTTGCGCTCGCCGTCGACATCGACCACTACGTGTGTCTCCAGCCGGTCGTCGGTGGCCGGCAGCATCGTGACCCCGGGCTGCCAGCGCTCGCACAGCGCGGCGGTGACCTGCGACAACGGGAATCCCGCAGTCAGCATGGTGGTGCGCACCAGGTGGGTGGCGGTGTCCTTGTCGCCGAGCCCGAACCAGGACGGCTCGACACCGTACTTCGCGAGCTCCTCCTTGACGACCCAGCTCTCGCCGACCCGCCCCCAGCCGCGTTCCGGGTCGGCCGCGCCGCCCAGGGTGTACATCACGCTGTCCAGATCCGGGCAGATCTGCAACCCGTGCATCCGTACGTCGTCGCCGACGTTGACCACCGCTGTGACCTCGGCGCCGATGGCACGGGCGTGCGCGCGCACGCCGACGAGGAACCGGGCGCCGCCGATACCCCCGGTAAGTACCACGATCCGCATCCGACCATCCTCTCCCACCCGCGTCGCCGGGCCGGTTGCCGGGTGGCGGTTTACTCTGGGCGGGCCTCGATCACCGCACGACCGGGAGTTCTACCGTGACCAGTCCACCGCCGCCCACGCCGGCCGAGAGCAAGTCGATCGGTCAGTACGTGACGCCACTGCGCGACCTCGCCGCGTACGTCCTGGCCGGTGCGTCAGCCGCGTTCGTGCTCGCCGCCGTCATCCGGCTCTTCGACGACGTCACGGCGAGCCGGCACCCGTTCATCGGCCTCGCGACGGTCGTGATGCCGCTGGCCGCCGTGCTCCTGGCGCACGGCCTGAAGCCCGTCCACCCGAAGGCCCGGCTGATCACGCTGGTCGCGCTCGGGGTGTACGCGGTGATGGGCTTCTTCGGCGTGATCTTCGACCTGCTCGTCGCCGTGATCAAGCTGGCGTCGCACAGCCCGGGCCGGGCGTTCGAGACGCTGCTCGTGCGGATCGGCTGGCTGGCGGTGTTCGCGCTCGCGGCGTACGCGCTGGTGCAGATCTGGCGCGGCCTCTACCTGGTGCCCAAGCCGAAGCCGCAGCCCGGGGTGTACGGGCAGCCGCAGACGCCGTTCGGGCAGCAGCCCTACGGCCAGGCGTACGGTCAGCCGCCGTTCCCGGGGCAGCCGCAGCCGGGGATGTACGGGCAGCCGGTTCCCGCGCCCGTGCCGTCGTACGCGCCGGGCACCTACGGCCAGCCTCCGGCCGCGGCTCACCCGGCCGCACCGGTCCAGCCACCGGCGCAGCCGAGCTGGAATCAGCCGCTGATCCCGACGCCGCCGCTGACCACGCCGCCGCCGGCGTCCGCCCCGCCGGCGTCCGCCCCGCCGGCGCCGGCCGCGCCCGCCGCGTTCCCGGTGCAGCCCGCGCCGTTCGCCGAGCCGACCCAGGTGGTGCCGCGGGACGAGCCGGCCCCGATCGACCGGACCAGCAAGCTCCCGGACGAGCGTCCCGGCTTCGGCCCGGCCGACTCCGACCCGCCCCGGCACTGATTCCCTGTCCACAGGGTCGCCTTGGTGTTTTACGACACTGGGCGGGCCTGTGGACGGCGGCGGCAGTCGAAACGATTCCGGTCTAGGTTGTTTTCGTGGCAGAGGTCAACCAGGCACCGACCGAGGCGAGCATCCGGCGCGCGTTGCGCCGCGCCGCCGACGGTAAAGCGATTGACGTCGACGAGGCGACCGCGCTGCTCGCGGCGACCGGCGACCAGTTCAGCGAGCTGCTGGACATTGCCGGCGGCATCCGTGACGCAGGGCTGCGCGAGGCCGGGCGGCCGGGCGTGGTGACGTACTCGAAAAAGGTCTTCATCCCGCTCACCCGCCTCTGCCAGGATCGATGTCATTACTGCACGTTCGCCACCGTGCCGCATCGCCTGCCCGCCGCGTTCCTGGAGCGCGACGAGGTGCTGGAGATCGCCCGGCAGGGCGCCGCCCAGGGCTGCAAGGAGGCCCTGTTCACGCTCGGCGACCGTCCGGAGGAGCGCTGGCCGGCGGCCCGGCAGTGGCTGGACGAGCGGGGATACGACTCCACCCTCGACTACGTGCGGGCCTGCGCCATCGCGGTGCTGGAGGAGACCGGCCTGCTGCCGCACCTCAACCCGGGCGTGATGAGCTGGCCCGAGCTGCAGCGGCTCAAGCCGGTCGCGCCGAGCATGGGCATGATGCTCGAGACCACCGCCACCCGGCTCTGGTCCGAGCCGGGCGGCCCGCACTACGGCTCGCCCGACAAGGAGCCCGCCGTCCGTCTCCGCGTGCTGGAGGACGCCGGCCGGGTCGGCGTGCCGTTCACCACCGGCATCCTGATCGGCATCGGTGAGACTCCGGCCGAGCGCGCCGACGCGCTCTTCGCGATGCGCCGCGTGGCCCGCGAGTTCGGCCACATCCAAGAGATCATCATTCAGAACTTCCGCGCCAAGCCAGACACGGCGATGCGCGGGATGCCCGACGCCGAGCTGCGCGAGCTGGCCGCCACGGTCGCCGTCGGCCGGATCATCATGGGCCCGCGGGCCCGCATCCAGGCCCCGCCGAATCTGATCGACGCCGAGTTCTCGCTGCTGCTGCGGGCCGGCATCGACGACTGGGGCGGGGTCTCCCCGGTGACACCCGACCACGTCAACCCGGAGCGGCCCTGGCCGCAGATCGACCTGCTCGCCGCCAAGTCGGCGGAGAGCGGCTTCACCCTGCGCGAGCGCCTGACGATCTACCCGGAATACGTGCGCCGCAGCGACGAGGGCTGGCTCGACCCGCGCCTCGCGGCTCACGTGGCCGCCCTCTCCGGCGCCGACGGCATGGCGCGGGAGGACGCGTTCCCGATCGGCCTCCCGTGGCAGGAGCCGGAGGAGACGTTCGGCACCGGCCGCACCGACCTGCACACCGCGGTCGACACCGAGGGGCGCACCGGCGACCGCCGCTCCGACTTCGACTTCGTCTACGGGGACTGGGACGAGGTCGCCGCCCACGTCAAGACCGCCAGTTCGGAGACCCTGCCGGCGGACGTGCTCGCCGGTCTCAAGCTCGCCTCGACGAACCCGGCCGCGCTGCTGCTGCCGGAGCACGAGGACAAGGCGATGGCGTTGTTCAACGCCGACGGCGGCGCGCTCGACGAGCTCGCCCGGATCGCCGACGACCTGCGGAAATCGGTCAACGGCGACGACATCACGTACGTCGTGAACCGCAACATCAACTTCTCGAACGTCTGCTACGTGGGCTGCCGGTTCTGCGCGTTCGCCCAGCGGGAGAAGGACGCTGACGCGTACCGGCTCTCCGTCGAGCAGGTCGCCGACCGGGCCGAGGAGGCGTGGCGGGACGGGGCGTCCGAGGTGTGCATGCAGGGCGGCATCGACCCGAAGATGCCCGTCACGGCGTACGCGGATCTGGTCCGGGCGGTGAAACAGCGTGTGCCGGGGATGCACGTCCACGCGTACTCACCGATGGAGATCGTCACCGCCGCGTCCAAGGCCGGCGTGTCGCTCAAGGAGTGGCTGACCGAGCTGCACGGGGCGGGGCTGGGCACGATCCCGGGCACCGCGGCCGAGATCCTCGACGACGACGTGCGCTGGGTGCTGACCAAGGGCAAGCTGCCCACCGCCACCTGGGTCGAGGTCGTCACCACGGCCCACCAGGTCGGGATCCGCTCCAGCTCCACGATGATGTACGGGCACGTCGACCACCCGCGCCAGTGGCTCGGCCACTTCCGGGTGCTGGCCGGGATTCAGGACGTGACCGGTGGCTTCACCGAGTTCGTGGCGTTGCCGTTCATCCACACCAACGCGCCGATCTACCTGGCCGGGATCGCCCGCCCCGGCCCGACCTGGCGGGAGAACCGCGTCGTTCACGCCATGGCGCGGATCCTGCTGCACGGCCGGATCGACAACATCCAGTGCTCGTGGGTGAAGCTGGGCGACGAGGGCACCCGGGTGATGCTCAACGGCGGCTGCAACGACCTCGGCGGGACGCTGATGGAGGAGACGATCTCGCGGATGGCGGGGTCGGAGCACGGCTCGGCGCGGACGGTGGCCGAGCTGAAGGAACTGGCGGGCGCCGCGGGCCGCCCGGCTGTCGAGCGCACGACGGTCTACGGCCGCCGCTGACCATCCGCGAGACGCGGTTCGTCCCTGTTCCGGGGCGGGCCGCGTTTCGCTGTCTCCGCCGACCGGTTTCACGCCGGCGGGCGTGACCCGCGCCCGTGTGGCCTGCCCGGCCCGGGGCGCAGCGCTCCGCTGGGCCGCGGGGTGCCGCTGGGCCGCAGTGCGCTGCCGGGTCGCAGGGTCGGTCGCAGGGGTGCTGCCGGGTCGCAGGGGTGCTGCCGGGTCGCAGGGCGCTGCCGGGCCGCAGGGTGCTGCCGGGTTGCAGGGTGCTGCCGGGTCGCAGCGGGCCGCCGGGCGCGGCGCGTCGTCGGGGTGTTCCGCGTGAGGCTCGGCGTGCCGGGTGACCCGGAGAGGGTGGGGATTGACACGGAAGTTGAAGGTTTCGATTCGGGGGCGGCTGGGGATACGCCGCCGCGAACGAACCGTTTGGACCGTCTCAACGCGCCGGTCGCGGGCGGACCGTCCCTCGTGGCCGGGCATGCTCGGCCAGCATCGTTACCCGTGGGTACAGGCCTTCCTGCGGGCCGGAGTCCGCCCTGTTCGGAGCGGAAATCGGGGGAGGGTTCGGACCGGTCGCGTGACCCCCCTTCTGGTCAGGTAACAAAACGGGTTAAATTGGACGTGTAGGCGGAGGCTCGCGTTACCTCCCGGTGGCCCCGGGAGATAGGGCTGGAACGGGACTTCGACGCGCCCTGGCGCCGAGGAGAACCGGGCCCATTTATCAGGTTCGGCTTGACGACGCACGTCTTACACGCGTGTAATTTTGGTGGGGTTGTGGGGACGATGTGCGACTTTTGCGTCGAACCCGCAGAAACACGCCGCGTGCGTGGGGGGTCAGTGCCGGCATCGCTGCCGGCGCAGAAATTTGGAGGCACGCCGATGGAAGCGCAGGTTGAAGGGGTAGACCTGCTCGGGGACGCGCCCGAGTGGCAGGAGCGGGCGCTGTGTTCACAGACCGATCCGGAAGCCTTCTTCCCGGAGAAGGGCGGATCGACGCGCGAGGCCAAGCGCATCTGCGGCCGCTGCGAGGTCAAAGCCGAATGTCTGGAGTATGCACTCGGCCACGACGAGCGCTTCGGGATCTGGGGTGGACTGTCCGAACGTGAACGTCGCAAGTTGAAGCGTCGGGTCGCCTGACCCGACCCGGAGTGGAGCGGCACGGCGAACCGAGCGAGGGGGCACGGCAGCCGGGCACGCACCAGCCGCATCCGAGTGTCAAGCACCGCGGCGCGGAAGATCGCGCCGCAGGCGTCAGGCCAGCTCGTCCGGGTCGACGCCGAGCAGGTTGGCAACCTGCTCGATGATCACGTCGTGGACGAGGTCGGCGAGGTCCTCCCGGTCCATCGCCCGGAACTCCAGCGGGCGCCGGTAGAGCACGATCCGCGGTGGCAGCTCGTGCCGCCCCGGGCGGCCGGGCAGCAGGCGGGCCAGGGGCACCTCGCCGTCCTCCAGCACGTCCGAGTCGTAGACGTTCAGCTCGGGTGGCACGTCCTCGACCGCGAACTCGACGCCGGCCAGCTCTTTCGCATAGCGGCGCTCCAAGCTCTCGACGGTGTCCAGCACCAGGTCGTCGAAGATCTCCGCCTTGGTGCGGGCCAGGGGCACGGTCGCCGGCACCAACCGGCCACGCAGGCCACGGCCGTGCCGATCACGCCGCGCCGGATGACCCGGGCCGGAGGGACGCGCCGCCTTCGGATCGGTGCGGCGGCGTTCGGGACTGGTGGTCACCTGCTGAGCGTATCCCCACCCGGGCGACATCCGTGGTCAGCCCGTTCCTCACCGTGTGTCCCGGGGGTTAATTCGTCCCATCGAGACGGCGTGTCGGCCGACCATGGCCGAATCGTGATGCATCACGGGTCGGCGTGTCGCGGGGTAACGCTCCCCAGAAGGCCCGGCGGAGAGATAACGTGCCGCCGTGAGGTCACCACGGCGCTGCTCCCGGAACGGCTGTCCCCGACAGGCGGTCGCCACCCTGACCTACGTCTACAGCGATTCGACCGCTGTCGTCGGTCCGCTGGCGGCGTTCGCCGAACCCCATACGTACGACCTCTGCGAGCCGCACGCCCGCAGCCTCACCGCCCCGCGAGGCTGGGAGCTGGTCCGCCACGACGGCGACTTCGCGCCGCCGCCCCCCACCACCGACGATCTCGTCGCCCTGGCCGAGGCTGTCCGCGAGGCGGCCCGTCCGGCGCCGCCCCCGCGCCCGGACACCCAGAACCAGCAGCCCGGCCACCAGACCGGTCGCCGCGGCCACCTCCGCGTCATCCCGCCCTCCCACTAGCCCGCCCCGCGCGCCGACGCGAGAGCATCGCACGGCGTCACGCGGGAGCGTCGCACGGCGTCACGCGGGAGCGTCGCACGGCGTCACGCGGGAGCACTGCACGGCCTCAGAGCGGGAGCACTGCACGGCCCCAGAGCGGGAGCACTGCACGGTGCCGGAGTAAAAGCACCGCACCGCGCCGGAGTCAGTGCACCGCACACCCCCAATGTCCAGCGCGCCGCACAGCGCCGGCCGGGGCGCCTCTCACCCCAACTACGCGCGTCACGGCCTCGGCTGGTTCCCCGGAGGTTTCAAGCACCCCGAAACACCCCTGGGGGGTCGGTCAAAAGCGCGACCGGCGGCGGGCCGCAGGCGGCAGCACGGCTGACGCGGCGGGACG
>NZ_JBIRWQ010000004.1:380964-404503 GCF_044388125.1 Actinoplanes sp. NPDC020271 | reverse complement strand
GGGACGGCACGGCCGGGGGGACGGCACGGCCGGGGGGACGGCACGGCCGGGGGGACGGCACGGCCGGGGGGACGGCACGGCCGGGGGGACGGCACGGCCGGGGGGACGGCACGGGCCGGAACCGCTACGGGAGAGCGATCAGCTTGTAGCGGCTCTTCAGCCAGGGGATCAGCACCCCGTACGCCTTGATCGTGTCCGGCTGCGCATAGTCGTGCGACAGCACGATCGCCCCGGCCCGGGTCCGCTTCTTGATCGCGTTGATCACCCGTGACGTGTGGGCTCCGTCGGATTCCTCGCGCCCGTGTTCCCAGTCGCGCGGGTCGACCTTCCAGTAGATCGACGCCATCCCGAGTTCTTTGGCGACCTTCACGATGCCGGGGGTGAAGTTCCCGCCCGGCGCCCGGAAGTACTTGATCTTCGCTCCGGGGACGGCTTTCTCGATCGCGGCGTTGGTCCGTTTCATGTCGGCGCGGATCGCGGCGGCGTTCTTCTTGCCGAGTTTCAGGTCGTGGTCCCAGGTGTGGTTGCACAGCGTGTGCCCGCCGGCCACGATCTGGCGGACCATTTCGGGGTGGCTTTCCACGTTCTCGCCGACGAGGCAGAACGTCGCCTTCACGTGCTGCCTGGCGAGGATCTTGAGCAGTGCCGGGGTGTTGGCCGGGTCCGGCCCGTCGTCGAAGGTCAGCGCGACGCCCTTGTCACCGGTGGTGAGCAGGCTGCCGGCCGGGCCGGTGCGTTCGCCCGGTTTCCTCGGCTTGCTCTTCTCGGGGACGGTGGTTTTCTCGGTTCGCGGCGAGGGCTGGGCTGTCGGCGGCTGGGTGACGGGGGCCGTCGCCGGGGCCGTGCTCGGCTCGATCGCCGCCGGTGGGGCCGCCTCGGTGTGTGACGACTCGGCGGCGGCAGCCTGGCCTAGAAGACCCGCCATGATCAGCGACATACTGATCAGAAGGGCCTTCCGGGTGTGGGACAGCCGCATCGATTACCTCCCCAGATCATCGGCGACTGACGAGGATGCCCGGTGAACCGGCGGTCCGCCAAGTCCTGAACGCATCCCTCGCGCTGATTTCGTTACGTGTTTGTTTTGCTCGTCGTATCCTCCCGCATGCTCGCCACCCCGCACGCATGGCCATGAATGTCCCGAATTGATGGCAATGCCCGTGCGCCCGACTGTCACTCCGAGTATCGGCCCGCAGTCGCTGCGCGACGCCATCTCTCACCCGGCCGGGCATGCCATCCTTCTCCACCGGTGTGACACGTTTCCCGCGAATCGGTCTCCGGGCCCGGCCGTCGAGAGCCACCCCAACCCCTGATCCGGTACGGGGCGAGCCCCGTCAACTGGTCCGGACAGCGCTGAGCACCAGCCCGGTCGATCGGGCTGGTGCTCGTCACGACGTACCCGGAAAGCAGTCAATCGCGAAGCGAAGCGAGCTCCTCCTCGGTCAGCAACCGTGAGCGGATCAGGAAGCGCACCCCCTCGGGCGCTTCCAGCGAGAACCCGGCGCCGCGCCCGGGCACGACGTCGACGGTCAGATGCGTGTGCTTCCAGAGTTCGAACTGCGCGGCCGACATCCAGAACGTGATGGGCTCCGGCACCCCCTCGACGGCCAGAGACTCAAGGAGCACGTCGGATTGCCCGGTGCGGAACTCGCCCTCGAGGTAACACATCGGCGAGCTGCCGTCGCAGCAGCCGCCGGACTGGTGGAACATCAACGGACCGTGCTGCTCCCGCAGCTGCCGCATCATGCCGGCGGCCGCGGGAGTCACATCGACTCTGGTGACCATGGCCTAGAAGAAACCCATGGCCTTGGGGGAGTAACTGACGAGCAGGTTCTTCGTCTGCTGGTAGTGGTCGAGCATCATCCGGTGGTTCTCCCGGCCGATGCCGGACTGCTTGTAACCGCCGAACGCGGCGTGCGCCGGGTAGAGGTGGTAGCAGTTGGTCCAGACCCGGCCGGCCTTGATCGCGCGCCCGGCGCGGTAGGCCCGGTTGCCGTCGCGCGTCCACACGCCCGCCCCGAGGCCGTAGAGCGAGTCATTCGCGATCTTGATGGCGTCGTCGAACTCGGCGAACGGGGTGACCGAGACGACCGGTCCGAAGATCTCCTCCTGGAAGATCCGCATCCCGTTGCGACCCTCGAAGATCGTCGGCTGTACGTAGTAGCCGCCGTTCAGGTCGCCGCCCAGTTCGGCCCGGGCGCCACCGGTGAGGACGCGGGCGCTCTCCTGCCGGCCGATGTCCAGGTACGACAGGATCTTCTCCAGCTGGTCGTTGGAGGCCTGCGCGCCGACCTGGGTGTCGGTGTCGAGCGGGTTGCCCTGTTTGAGGTTCTCCACCCGCTTCACGCCCGCGGCCAGGAAGTCCTGGTAGTGGCTCTGCTGGATGAGCGCGCGGCTCGGGCAGGTGCAGACCTCGCCCTGGTTCAGCGCGAACATCGCGAAGCCTTCGAGCGCCTTGTCGTAGAAGTCGTCGTCGGCGCTGCTGACGTCGTCGAAGAAGATGTTCGGGCTCTTGCCGCCGAGTTCGAGCGTGACCGGGATCAGGTTCTCCGAGGCGTACTGCATGATCAGCCGGCCCGTGGTGGTCTCGCCGGTGAAGGCGATCTTGGCGATCCGGTTCGAGGAGGCGAGCGGCTTGCCGGCCTCGACGCCGAAGCCGTTCACGATGTTGAGCACGCCGGCCGGGAGCAGGTCGCCGATCAGCGACATCAGGTAGTGGATCGAGGCCGGGGTCTGCTCGGCCGGCTTGAGCACGACGGTGTTGCCGGCGGCCAGGGCGGGCGCGAGTTTCCAGGTGGCCATCAGGATCGGGAAGTTCCACGGGATGATCTGGCCGACCACGCCGAGCGGTTCGTGGAAGTGGTACGCCACGGTGTCCTCGTCGATCTGACCCGCGGTGCCTTCCTGGGCCCGGATCACCCCGGCGAAGTAGCGGAAGTGGTCGATCGCCAGGGGGATGTCGGCGGCGAGGGTCTCCCGGACCGGTTTGCCGTTCTCCCAGGCCTCGGCGACGGCGATCTTCTCGAGATTCTGCTCGATCCGGTCGGCGATCTTGTTGAGGATGTCGGCGCGTTCGGCCGGCGAGGTGCGGCCCCAGGCGTCGGCCGCGCCGTGCGCCGCGTCCAGCGCCTTCTCCACGTCGTCGGCGGTGCCCCGGGCGACCTCGGTGAAGGGCCGGCCGTTGACCGGGCTGGGGTTCTCGAAGTACTGGCCCTTGGCCGGCGGGACGTACTCGCCGCCGATGTAGTGGTCGTAGCGGGACTGGTAGCTGACGATGGCGCCGTCGGAACCGGGCGGGGTGTATGTGGTCACGGTCTCGCCTCCTCGTTTGAGGCGGACGTTAGTTACGTCGACGTTGCACGGACGTTGCACGCGTACTCGCGCGTCAGGTCGGCGGTGCGGCGGGCGGCGACCAGGTCGTGCGGGGCGAGGCGGGTGTAGGCCTCCCAGATCTCCAGGTCATCGGCACCCCCTGGGGTGTTCAACCAGGTCTGGAGGAGTCTGCGGTCGCCGGTTCCGAGAATCGCGGCGCGGAGGCGATCGTCGATCATCCGGCGGAGGCGGACGATGCCGGGGGCGTCGGAGCCGGGCAGCAGCGGGCCGGGGTAGGCCGCGAGCGCGGCGGAGACTTGTCCACTTTCAAGGTGGCTCATCGCGGTCCCGAAGTCCGTCGTCGGCCGGGTTCGCAAGCGGTAGGGGCGGGAGTCGAGCAGCTCCGGGCCCAGAATTCTTCTCAAGCGGGACAATTCGGCGCGAACGGTCACCGGGTTGACGTCGTCGCCGTAGAGGTCGAAGCCCAGTTGGTCGCCGGTGCGGCCCCCGGGGTGCATCGTGAGCAGAACAAGCAGCTCGGAGTGCCGCTTCTTCAGATGAGTGCGGACCTTCCCGGTGGAGAAGACCGCCTCGTCCCGGCCGAGTGCCGCCACTGACGGCCCCGGCCGGGCCGGTTCGAGATTCTGCAGGTACGACTCGGCCGCCAGCGCCGTGGCTCGGACGAGCGCGAGGCTGTGCGGGTTGGCCAGGTGGTCCCCGCCGGTGACGTCGATCGCGCCGAGCAGCCGGCCACCCGGGTCGTGGATCGGCGCGGCGGTGCACGTCCAGCGCTGCACCGAGCGGCTGAAGTGCTCGGTCGCGAAGATCTGCAGCGCGTGGTCGACGGCGAGCGCGGTGCCCGGCGCGTTCGTCCCGGCGTGCGCCTCGTCCCAGCGGGCGCCGGGCACGAAATTCATCGACGCCGCCCCGCGCAGCGTCCCGGCGTGCCCCTCGACCCAGAGCAGCCGCCCATGCGCGTCGCAGACCGCCAGAATGTGATCGCCGTCGTCGGCCAGCCCGCCGAGCAGATCCCGGAAGAGCGGCACGACCCGGGCCAGGGGATGCGCCGACCGGTACGCCTCCAGCTCGTCGTCGCAGAGGTCGATCGGCGCGGTGCTGTCGGCGCCGATCGAGCGAGCGGACCGGGCCCAGGACTCGGCGACCACCGCGCGCATCCGCTCCGGCGGAATGTTGCCGGCCAGGAACCGCTCATGGGCGCGTCCGACCTGCCGGATCCGCTCGGCCGGATCGTCACCGGGGGTCAGGGCAAGCCACGGGTTCACGGGGGCAGCACCTCCAGACCCACCCATCGTGACGCGCGTCACCTCAAGAGACAACAGTCTCTATGCTCACGGCCGTGCAGTCGTGGCCACGTACCGAAGAAGAAGCTCTTGCCGAGCAGGACCGGTTGCGCGCTCGCGTGATCTTCGAGGACGGCCCGGCGTCCCCGGCGACCGTGGCGGGTCTGGACGTGGCTTACGACGACTCCGGCGACCGGCTCGGCGCGGCGGTCGTCGTGCTCGACGCCACGGATCTGTCGGTGCGGGACACGGCGGTGATCAAAGGCAGACCCGCTTTCCCGTACGTGCCGGGGCTGTTCGCCTTCCGCGAAGTGCCGGCGCTGATGGCCGCGCTGGAGAAGCTGACCGTGCGGCCGGATGTGCTGATCTGCGACGGACACGGGCTGGCCCACCCGCGGCGTTTCGGGCTCGCCTCGCACCTGGGTGTGCTGACCGGTCTGCCGTCGTTCGGGGTGGGCAAGACCCGGCTGATCGGTGAGTGGGAGTCGGTCGGCGAGGCGAGGGGGAGCCGTTCGCCACTCGTGGACGGTGATGAGACGATCGGCGCCGTGCTGCGCACACAGGACGGGGTGAAACCGGTTTTCGTCTCGGTCGGGCACCGCATCGACCTGGACACCGCGTGTGCGCTGACGTTACGGCTGGCCCGGCGCTTCCGGCTGCCGGAGACCACCCGTGCGGCGGACCGTGTCTGCCGTGATCTTCTGAGTTAACGGTGCGGTCGTGGGGATAGAACCTTCCTGGTCCCCGCGCTCCGATAGCCTCAGCCCAAACGGGGCTTTTTCGATGAGGAGTGAGCTGGTGCTCGATCTGTCGCAGATCATCAAGGCGTACGACGTCCGGGGGGTGGTCCCGGACCAGTTCAACGAGCCGGTGGCCCGGGCGATCGGCACGGCGTTCATCGAGATGCTGCGCGAGTCCGGCGACCAGCCCGACCAGATCGTGGTCGCGCACGACATGCGGGAGTCCGGCCCGGGCCTGGCCGCCGCGTTCGCCCGCGGTGTCAACGCGGCCGGCGCGGCCGTGATCAACATCGGGCTGGCCTCGACGGACCAGCTCTACTACGCGTCCGGCGCACTGGGCCTGCCCGGCGCGATGTTCACCGCCAGCCACAACCCGGCGCAGTACAACGGGATCAAGCTGTGCCGCGCCGGCGCCCGCCCGGTCGGGCAGGACAGCGGTCTCGTGATCGTCCGCCAGCGCGCCCAGCAGCTGCTGAGCGACCTGAACGCGGAGGCCGACGGCCCGTCCCGGGTGGAGCAGCGTGACCTGCTCGGCGATTACTCCGCGCACCTGCGCTCGCTGGTCGACCTGAGCGGCATCCGTCCGCTCAAGGTCATCGTGGACGCCGGCAACGGCATGGGCGGTTACACCGTCCCGGCCGTGCTCGGCGACCAGGTCCTCACCGCGCTGCCGCTGACCATCGTGCCGCTCTTCTTCGAGCTGGACGGCTCGTTCCCGAACCACGAGGCCAACCCGCTGGACCCGAAGAACCTGGTCGACCTGCAGAACGCGGTGCGCGAGCAGGGCGCCGACATCGGCCTGGCCTTCGACGGCGACGCGGACCGTTGCTTCGTGATCGACGAGAAGGGCGACCCGGTCTCGCCGTCCGCGGTCACCGCGCTGGTCGCCGCCCGTGAGCTGGCCAAGTTCCCGGGCAGCACGATCATCCACAACCTGATCACGTCGTCCGCGGTCCCGGAGATCATCCTGGAGAACGGCGGGAAGCCGATCCGCAGCCGGGTCGGTCACTCGTTCATCAAGGCCGAGATGGCGCAGACCAACGCGGTCTTCGGCGGCGAGCACTCGGCGCACTACTACTTCCGCGACTTCTGGTTCGCCGACACCGGCATGCTCGCCGCGATGCACGTGCTGGCCGCGCTCGGCGGGCAGGACCTGCCGCTCTCCGAGTTCGCCGCGGAGTACGAGCGGTACGTCGCCTCCGGGGAGATCAACTCCACGGTGGCCGACGCCGCCGCCAAGAGCCGCGAGGTGCGGGCCGCGTACCCGGACGCTCAGGTGGACGATCTGGACGGACTCACCTTCTCGTTCGAGGACGGGTCCTGGTTCAACCTGCGCGCGTCCAACACCGAGCCGCTGCTGCGGCTGAACGTGGAGGCGCCCGACGCCGCGCGGATGGCCTCGCTCAGGGACGACGTGCTCGCCATCGTTCGCGGATAGGATCGCCGGGGACATGCTCGCGCGGGCGCCCGCCCGCGCGAGATCTCCTCTGCATCCGCATCCGCGAAGGAGTAGACAAGGTGGCGCTCGATCCACAGCTGCTGGATATCCTGGCCTGCCCGGACACCCATCACGCGCCCCTCGACTACGACGCCGGTGGCCAGACGCTGACGTGCACGGAGTGCGGCCGGATCTTCGAGATCAAGGACGACATCCCGATCCTGCTCCTCGACGAGGCGCGTTTGCCCGAGTCGGCCACGGGGGAGGAGAAGCACTGATGGCGAACCCACTGGAGGGCGCGTCCGGGGTCAACGGCCACCGGGTCGCCGACGAGTCGCTGCTCAACGACGAGAAGTCGATGCTGGCCAACGACCCGGGCGGCATGCTGCGGGCCACCGCCTCGGCCGGCGCCCAGGTCCGCGAGGCCGCGGCGCTCGCCGCCGAGGTCGACCTGAGCATGCTCGCCGACGAGGGCCGCCCGCGGGCGGTCGTGGTCGCCGGCATCGGCACCGCCGGTCTGACCGGCAACATCCTCGCCACCGTGGCCGGCCCGCGCTGCCCGGTCCCGATCATCGGGCACCGCAGCGCCGGCATCCCCGGCTGGGTCGGCGCGGCCGACGTGGTGATCGCCGTGTCCGCCTCCGGCCGTAGCCCCGAGGCGCTGGCCGCGGCCGAGGCGGCGGCGCGGCGCGGCGCCCGCCTGGTCGCCATCGGCAACCCGGACTCCGAACTCGAGGCGATGGCGCAGCGCGCCCGGGCGCCGTTCATCGGCGTGCCGCGCCGGGCGCCGGCCCGCGCCACGCTCTGGGGCCTGGTCGTCCCGGTGCTCTTCGCCGGCCGGGCGCTGGGCCTGGTGAACGTCACCGAGGCGGACATCGCCGAGACCGCCACCCGGCTGGACGCGGACGCCGAGCGTTGCCGTCCCGGCGCCGACTCGTTCGTCAACCCGGCCAAGTCGCTCGCGCTGGGCCTGGCCGGCTCGGTGCCGATCGTCTGGGGCTCGTCCCCGCTGGCCACCGTCGCGGCCCGCCGCTTCGGCGACACCCTCGCCGCGAACGCGCGCTACCCGGTGATGGCCGGTGCGCTGGGCGAGGCCGGTCGCGGCCGGGTCGGCCTGCTCGACGGCGTCTTCGGCGGGCTCGCCGAGGGCTCCCGCGACATCTTCGCCGACCCGGACGACGAGGACGAGAACACCACGCGGCTGCGGCTGGTGGTGCTCCGCGACGGCGGCCTCAACCCCGAGGACGACGCCGACGAACCGGTCGCCGTCGAGGAGCGCCGGGCGGACGCCATCCAGACGCTCGCCGATCGCCGTGGCGTACGCTGCGACGTGCTTACCGCCGAAGGCGGATCGGCGCTGGAGCGGCTCGCGTCCCTCGTGGCGGTGCCCGACTTCGCGTCGTTGTACCTGGCCCTGGCCCATGGCCTGGACCCGATGGCGGTCCCGGCCATCAGCGAGATGAAGGAGCTGTCGAACCTGATGCCCGAGGGACTTTCGTGAGCGCCGAAGGCGGCACCAAAGCGATCATCGCGGCGCTCAGCGCCAACCTGGGCATCGCGGTCACCAAATTCGGTGCCTGGCTGCTCACCGGGTCGTCGTCGATGCTCGCCGAGTCGATCCACTCGGTCGCCGACTCCGGCAACCAGCTGTTGCTGCTGATCGGTGGCAAGCAGTCCCGGAAGAAGGCGACACCCGAACATCCTTTCGGGTACGGGCGTGAGCGTTACATCTACGCCTTCATCGTCTCGATCGTGCTGTTCAGCGTGGGTGGCCTCTTCGCTCTCTACGAGGCGTGGCACAAGATCCAGCATCCCGAGGCGATCACGGAGTGGAAGTGGGTGCCCCTCGTCGTCCTCGTCGTGGCGATCGGGCTGGAGGGCTACTCGTTCTACACCGCGATCACCGAGTCGAACCGGACCCGGGGCAAGGCCTCATGGGTGGACTACGTGCGGCGGGCCAAGGCGCCCGAGCTCCCCGTGGTGCTCCTGGAGGACGCCGGAGCCCTGGTCGGCCTGGTCCTGGCGCTCTTCGGCGTGGGGATGACCCTGATCACCGGCAACGGGGTGTGGGACGGCATCGGCACCGCGGCGATCGGCCTGCTGCTCGTCGCGATCGCCGCGATTCTCGCGGTGGAGACCAAGAGCCTGCTGATCGGTGAGGGTGCGAACCCGGACGCGGTCAAGCAGATCGAGCAGGCCGTGCTCGCCGGTGAGGGCATCGAGCGGATCATCCACATGAAGACGCTGCACCTCGGCCCCGAGGAGCTGCTGGTCGCGCTGAAGATCGCGGTGCCGAGGTCGGAGACCGCGGCCGAGGTCGCGAAGCACATCGACGAGACCGAGGTGCGGATCCGCGAGGCGGTCCCGATCGCCCGGGTCATCTACATCGAGCCGGACATCTTCCGTGCCCGTGAGGCCGGCGAGCCGACCGTGACCTCCGCGCCACCCGTCACCGCCTGACACTGCTAATTTGCCGGGTATGACCGTGTACCCGTTGACCGGAGTGATCCGGCCGTACGCCTGGGGATCCCGGACCGCGATCGCCGAGCTGCAGGGCCGTCCCGCCCCCACCGAGGGGCCGGAGGCGGAACTGTGGCTCGGCGCGCACCCGGGTGACCCGTCCACAGTGCCGGGCCCGGACGGGCCGGTTTCACTGACCACCCTCATCGACGGCGACCCGGGCGGGCAGCTCGGCGCGGACGTGGCCGGCCGGTTCGGCGACCGTCTGCCGTACCTGATGAAGGTCCTCGCCGCCGGAGCACCGCTCTCCCTGCAGGCCCACCCGGATCTGAAGTACGCCGCCGAGGCGTTCGCCCGGCAGGAGGCCGACCCGTCCCTGCCGAAGAACTACACCGACGCGAACCACAAGCCGGAGATGCTGGTCGCGCTCACCCCGTTCGACGCGCTCTGCGGCTTCCGGCCGCCGGTCGTCGCGGCCCAGGTGCTGAGCGAGCTGAACCTGCCCCGGCTCGCCCCCGTCGTCGACGCCCTGCGGGCCGGTGAGCTGTCCGAGGCGGTCCGGTTGCTGCTCAGCTGGCCGGCCGACGACCGGGGCGCACTGATCGACGCCGTGGTCACCGCGGCCGCCGCCCACCCCGCGGAACACCCGCACGCCGAGTCGTTCCGGCTGGCGATCGACCTGGCCGGGCACTACCCCGGCGACCCCGGCGTCCTGGTCGCGCTGCTGCTCAACCTGGTGCACCTGGCACCCGGCGAGGCCATCTGGATGCCGGCCGGGAACCTGCACGCCTACCTGCACGGGCTCGGCGTCGAACTGATGGCGGCCAGCGACAACGTGCTGCGCGGCGGGCTGACGCCCAAGCGGGTCGACGTCGACGAGCTGCTCAAGGTGCTGCGCTTCGAAACCCTGGAGGACCCGCTGCTGCACGGCGCCGAAGTTGCCCCCGGGGTGACCTCGTGGCGGGTGCCGGTGCGTGACTTCGAGCTGTACCGGGTCGAGCTCGTCGAGAGCCGGCCGCCGGTGCGGCTGCCCGGGAGCGGGCCGCGGATCCTGCTCAGTGCGGCCGGGGACGTGCACATCGGGGAGGACCACGGGATTCCGGTCTCGCTCGGGCCGGGGACGGCGGCGTACGCGCCGGCCGAGGCGGGGGTGCTGACGGCCGCGGGGCTGGGCACGCTCTTCGTCGCCGCGGTTCCGGGCTGACGGCGGTCGCTGAGCGCTCGGCCCAGGGGCCGCCGTCCGGCTGCGCCCGGCTCGGTCGAGCGTTCCGCCCGGCCCTGCCGGGCGGCTTGCCGCCTGCCGCCTGCCGCCGCCTGCCCGCGCCTGCTACCTGCCCGCGCCTGCCGCCGCCTGCCCGCGCTTGCCGCCTGCCACCTGCCCGCGCCTGCTACCTGCCCGCGCCGGCCGCCTTCCCGCGCCTGCCGCCTTCCCGCGCGGCGCGGGCGGGCTGGGCTGCCGGTCGGGCGGCTTTGAGGTTGGTTGCGCTGGGTGAGCGTGCCGGGCACGCCGCGCCCGAAATTTCTGGAAATAACTTGACACAGCATGTGCGGAGTGTGAATCTATAAGCACGCAGCGTCATTGGTGATCGGGGGGTCCCACGGACGCGCGCGGTACCAAACCGGGGGGATGAACGGGACGGCAGGTTTCGACCTGTCGTCCCGTTCGCTATTCCCGGCCGGGCCATTCCAGAAATGGCGCTATAGCACCCGATGTTCGATTCCGAGTCGGTTTCGGCGGTGCGTCGACCGGAAGTGCGCCCGGTCCGTGCCGTCCATTCGGAGCCGGTTCCCGGAACGGATCCTGCGCGCTCGGGACCAGTGGCATGTTTCCGGATGCCGGCCGCTCCGGTGGCAGCCGTGCCGGCCCCATACCGGCCGATTGGCCCCCAGATCGGCACTTTACTGGTCGATCGTGATGAATCTCCTCCGAGGGTCGGCGCACTCCGGCGACGCGCCCGAACCTACTGGTCACCTGTACGGATGACGATCCCGCCTGGTGAACACGCCGCCGACCGGACCGGACCACGCCGGGCAGATGCGGTCGTGAGAAGCGCGACTGGACACGTATCAAGCCCCTCACCTGCGTATTGATTGCGGAGACCGGGCTTCCGTCGCCGCGCAACGACCGCCGTCATCGGCCCGGAAACGCACTCCGGCGGCGAAGTGCCGGAACGGACGAGCGGCACTCTTTCCTTACGGAGACGCACTGCAAGTTGCAATCGGCCATTGATACGCCGATATGGTGGCTGCGTGGCGAGGCCGACATCGACAGCGCGCCGGGAACTCGGCGGCGAATTGCGCCGGCTCCGTGGCGAGCGCCGGGCGGTGGATGTGGCTACCGCGCTGGGCTGGTCGGAGTCGAAGCTGAGCCGGATCGAGACGGCGCACACGGGGATCACCGAGACGGACCTGGACCGTCTGCTCACGCTGTACGGCGTCCGCGTGGAGGACCGCGGGCGTCTTCGGGACCTGGCGAAACGCGGCCGTGCCCGAGCCTGGTGGACGCAGTACCGGTCGTTCGTGACCGATCCGTACGACGAATATCTGGCCCTCGAGGGCGAGGCGATCTCGATCTCCCAGTGGGAGGCCCAGGTCATGCCCGGCCTGCTGCAGACCAGTGAGTACGCGCGGGTCGTGATCGAGACCGGCGCCGGCGTCGGCGACGACGAGGTGGTCGAGCGCCGGGTGAACGTGCGGATGGACCGCCAGCGCGTCTTCACCCGGGAGCCCCCGGCGACGCTGCGGGTCGTCCTGGACGAGGGTGTCCTGCTGCGCGAGGTCGGCGGCCGGGAGGTGCTGGCCCGGCAGTTGGCCAGGCTGTACGACGCCACCGTCCAGCCCGGCGTCGAGGTGCTGATCCTGCCGTTCGCGGCCGGGGCGCACGCCGGTCTGACCGAATCGTTCCTTGTGCTGGAGTTTCCCGACGGCACCCGTAACCCGGTCGTGCACTCCGAAGGGCTGACGGGCGGTCACTTCCGGGTGAAGCCGGAGGATATCGAGGTGTACCGAGACGCGTTTGATGACCTGCGCGAACGCGCTTTGTCGAAAGAAGAGAGCCGAACGGTCATCGCTGAGAAGAGGGATCGTTTGGCGTGGTGAGGCCTCCCGGTGAGGTCCAATGGAGATGCATTTCCATTGGAAGGGGAGAAACCATGCAGGACGCCACCACCACTTGGCGTAAGAGCAGCCGGAGTGGCGCTGCTGGGCATTGTGTCGAGGTCGCCAACACTCCGGCAGCGGTTCTGGTACGCGACTCCAAGGACGCCACCGGCCCGGTGCTCAGCTTCGACACGCAGGACTGGACCGGATTCCTGAGCGGAGTCCGCGCGGGCGAGTTCGACCGGCCCGGCGCCTGACAGCCGAACAGCGGCTGTACGCGCCACGGGCGGTCCCGGACCGGGACCGCCCGTTTTCATGTCTTCACCCAGCGTTTTCGGATCCTCACGGCCTTCTGGGAGAGGCGGCTTTTCACGTAGGCTGCCGGGCAAGATCGCCCCCCGGGTAGCGCGGGGGCCAGGAGGACAGTGCAATATTGGACCGCATGAGAGCCCGGGTACTGGTCGTCGACGACGATCCCGCGTTGGCCGAGATGCTCGGCATCGTCCTGCGCAGTGAGGGATTCCTGCCCTCGTTCGTGGCGGACGGGGAACGCGCGCTCGCCGCTTTCCGGGAGAACCGCCCGGACATCGTTCTGCTGGATCTGATGCTGCCCGGAATGAGCGGCATCGACGTCGCGCGGGCGATCCGCGCCGAGTCGGGCATCCCGATCGTCATGCTCACCGCGAAGAGCGACACCGTCGACGTGGTCCTCGGCCTGGAGTCCGGTGCCGACGACTACGTGGTGAAGCCGTTCAAGCCCAAGGAACTGGTCGCCCGGATGCGGGCCCGCCTGCGCCGGGGCGAGGACGCCGCCCCCGAGATGCTCACCATCGGCCCGCCCGGCAACCAGATCAACATCGACGTGCCGGCGCACACCGTGTCCCGCGACGGCGAAGAGGTCAAGCTCACCCCGCTCGAGTTCGACCTGCTGGTGGCCCTGGCCCGCAAGCCGCGCCAGGTCTTCACCCGCGAGGTGCTGCTCGAGCAGGTCTGGGGTTACCGCCACGCGGCCGACACCCGGCTGGTCAACGTGCACGTGCAGCGACTGCGGGCGAAGATCGAGCCCGACCCCGAGCGGCCCGAGATCATCCTGACGGTTCGTGGTGTCGGCTACAAGGCGGGCACCGGCTGATCGTCAGGGGAGGCTAATGTTGCCGGGTCATGCGAGCTCCGGCCTGGCTTCCTGAACCTGTGCGCCGCATCCTCCGGGTGGTGCGGCGTGGCTGGCGCGTGGTCGCGCACCGGCTGGAGCGGTATTCCGCGCCGGTGCGCCGTTCCTGGCGCCGTTCACTGCAGGTCCGCGTGGTGACCCTGACCCTGGTGGCGTCGAGCCTGCTGGTCGGGACGTTCGGGTGGTTCATCGCCGACCGCAGCGCCAAGATCCTGCTGAACCGGGCCCAGGACGAGGTCGCGGCCTCGCTGCAGCGCAAGGTCAACTGGGCCTACACCCAGCTCACCGTGCACCCGCAGGCCTACGACCCGGAGCTGCCGTCCACGATCAGCGAGACCGTCACCGAGCTGTATGACGGTGATCAGGCCGGCGACGGCGGCACCGTCGTCTCGATCCGCGCCGAGAACTATCCGACCATCGCACCGCAGACCGCGCCGCCGATCGACACCCAGCAGCTGATCACCCGGCAGCTGATCGACGCGGTGGCCCGCGACGGCCGGGTGGCCCAGCAGATCCGCACCGTCGAGATGCGCGGCCACACCACCAAATACCTGGTCTACGGCTCGCCGGTGCAGTCCAAGTTCGGGCACGTCGAGCTCTACTACGCGGTTCCGCTGACCACCGAGGACCGGGCCGCCAACCAGATCCGCAACACCGTGCTGGTGACCGGCCTGGCCCTGGTCATCCTGCTCGGCGTGGTGGCCGGCCTGGTCACCCGGCTGGTGGTGACCCCGGTCCGGGTCGCCGCGCGGACCGCCCAGCGCCTCTCGGCCGGTCTGCTGGACCAGCGCATGAAGGTGGACGGCGAGGACGACCTGGCCCTGCTCGCGGCCGCGTTCAACCAGATGGCGGCGAACCTGCAGCGGCAGATCGTCCGGCTGGAGGAGATGTCGCGCCTGCAGCGGCGCTTCACCTCGGACGTCTCGCACGAGTTGCGGACCCCGCTGACCACCGTCCGGATGGCCGCCGACCTGATCTTCTCCGAGCGCGAGGACTTCGACCCGGCCGTCGCGCGCAGTGCCGAGCTGCTGCAGGCCGAGCTGGACAGGTTCGAGGGCCTGCTCACCGACCTGCTGGAGATCAGCCGGTTCGACGCCGGGTTCGCCGCGCTGGACTCCGAGCACACCGACCTGGTGCCGATCGTCGAACGGGTCGCGGAACGGCTCGCCGGCCTGGCCGAGCGGGTCGGCGTCGAGCTGCAGCTGAATCTGCCGGAGGGCCCGGTGATCGCCGAGGTGGACCCGCGCCGGGTCGAGCGGGTGCTGCGCAACCTGGTCGGCAACGCGGTCGAGCACGGCGAGGCACGGCCGGTGCAGATCACCATGGCCACCGACGACGCGGCCGTCGCGGTCACCGTGCGCGACCACGGCATCGGGCTCAAGGCCGGCGAGGAGCGGCTGGTCTTCAACCGGTTCTGGCGGGCCGACCCGTCCCGGGCCCGGCAGACCGGCGGCACCGGCCTCGGCCTGTCGATCAGCGCGGAGGACGCGCGGCTGCACGGTGGCTGGCTGGAGGCCTGGGGAGCACCCGGCGAGGGCGCGCAGTTCCGCCTCACGCTGCCGGTGCGGGGCGGCGATCGGCTGGTCGCGGCGCCGTTGCCACTGATTCCTCGAGACCGTACGGCGGAGGTGGGCTGATGCCCCGGCGGACCTGTCGCTCGATCGCGCTGCCGGTCGTGGCCGTCCTGACGGCCCTGGTGACCGGTGCGTGCGGCATCCCCGACGAGACCGGCGTGACCGAGGTCGGCCCGGGTCCGACGGCCGGGATCACGTCCGGCAACGACCGCGACTCCGTCCAGGTCACCCGGCAGGACACCAGCGACCCGGTGACCTTCGTGCAGAACTATCTGAAGGTCGCGGCCGGTGATCTGGACTCCGCGACCGACCGGATGCGTTCGTTCATGAGCCAGCGCGCGGCGGCCGGTTTCAAGCCGAGCAACGCCGGGGTGCGGGTGATCCGGCTGATCGGCGATCCGGCGTACACCCCGGGCAGCGATGTCGTCACGCTGACCTACGAGCAGGTCGGCACGCTGGACAAGTTCGGTCTGCTGGACCCGGCCACCGAGGTCCGCACCGACAAGTACGAGATCAAGTTCGAGTCGCTCGCGTCCGGCCTGTTCGTCGTCGAGGCGCCACCGGCGCTGCTGCTCAGCACCGAGGCGCTGGCCAACTCCTACTACGAGCAGCCGCTCTACTTCTGGAACACCGACTACACCGGCCTGGTCCCCGACATCCGCTACATGCCGGAGGTCGTGCCGCAGGAGCAGCGTCCCACCACAGTGCTGAACTGGCTGGTGAACGGCCCGGCGCCCTGGCTCTCGGTCGCCGACCTGGCCGACGGCACCGCGCTGATCGGGAAGGTGCCCTCCACCAGCAGCAACAAGCTGCAGGTCACGCTCAGCGCGGCGGCGTTGCCCGCGACCGACACCGACGTGGCGCTGCAACGGCTGCGGCAGCAGTTGCAGTGGACGCTGCGCCCCTGGCTGAGCAGCCCGGGCGCCGAGCTGGACCTGAAGGTCGGCTTCAAGGACGTCGGCGCGTTCACCGGTGAGGACTACCTGGCCAGTAACCCGGCGGCCCGGCTGTCGTCACCTCCGGACAGGTTCGTGGTGTACGCCGGGAAGATCCGCCGGGTCGCCGAGGGCGGCGATCCCAACGATCCGGTCCCGGTGCTCGAGACGGAGGAGAACAAGGACGTCAAGACCGCCGCGATGAGCTCCTCGGCGCGGTACACGTTCGCCGCCGTGGTGCAGACCGGCAAGACCGACACGCTGCGGGTGGTCGCTGTCCCGACCGGGTCGCAGGCCGCGCTGGAGCAGGTCACGATCCCGCCCGGCGAGGTCGGGACCCCAGCCTGGGCGATCACCCGGGACGACTCGCCCGAGGGCGCGATCGGGCTGATCACCGTGGGCGGCAAGCTCTACTCGTTCGCCCCGAAGAAGGGTGCCGTCCGGGAGATCCCGTGGACCGGCCCGGGCAGCCGGATCACCTCGGTCGCCGTGGCGCCGGACGGCCGCCGGGTGGCCCTGGTGGTCGACAACAAGCTCTACCGCGCGTCGCTGACCACCGGCGGCGACGCCCCGGGGCTCGGCAACCCGCAGCAGATCCGGCCGGCCGGCCTCTCGTCGGTGACCGCGGCCGCCTTCACCAGTGAGGGCTGGCTGACGATGGCCGGCATCCGCTTGGACAACAAGCGGGTGATGATCGGCGACGTGTCGATCGACGGCGCTCAGCGTCAGATCCGCCTCTCCGACCTCGGCGACCGGCCGGTGACGTGGCTCGGGACGTACCCGGCGAACCCGGCCGAGACCCGGTCGACCGGCAGCGCCGTGTCGTACGTGGCGGACGGCAAGGCGTGGGAGGTGCTGGCCAAGCCGGCCCTGATCGGCGCGGACAAGGTGGCCGGCCTCCCGTCGGCGTCCCCGAGCGCCGCACCCGGGGTCGTCCCGGTCGCCCCGTTCTACCTGCAGTGACCGGCCTCTTCGGCGATCTGGCCGACCTGGTGCTGCCGAGCGCCTGCGCGGGCTGCGGCGCCGAGCGCACCCGGTTGCGGCACGGTGCCTGCCCGGCCTGTGTGACCGAGTTGGAGGGGCTGCGCCCGGCCTGGTCGTCACCGAGTCCACCGCCGCCCGGCTTCCCGCCCTGCGTGGCCGTGGGGCCGTATGCGGGTGCGCTGCGCGGGGCGTTGCTGGCGTACAAGGAAAAGGGTCGTCATCGCCTGGCCGGGCCGCTCGGCGCGTTGCTGGCCGGCGCCGTCGCGGCGATCGCGCCGCGGGACCGCCCGGTGCTCATCGTCCCGGTCCCGTCCACCCGGGCGGCCCGGCGGGAGCGATACGGCGACCACATGTCCCGACTGAGCATCCACGCCGCGCACCGATTGCGTGCGGCCGGCTGGACGGCCCGGGTCGAGCATCCGTTGCGCGCGTTGCCCAAGCCTGACTCGACGTCACTGGACGCTGCCGCAAGGTCGACGGCGGCTGTCAATTCCCTGCGAATCAATCCGGCCCGAATCGGCAATCCGCGGCGCGGCGGCGCGATGCGAGGCACGCTGGTGGTAGCGGACGACATCGTCACCACCGGGGCCACGCTGGCCGCCGCGGTACGTCGTCTAGAGGAGGCGGACATGCAGGTCACGGGCGCCGCGGTACTGGCAGCGACACAACTGCGCCGAAACTGTCCGGGAATTTGACTGCAGTCAGGCCTGAGCGCGCCGATAGAGGCGAACGTCAGCCATCCGGTATCCCCAACGAGGGGTGACTCGCAGGGATCGGCAGGTTAGCGTCTAGGTGACGAGGGTAGGGTTCATCAACTTACCCACCGCCGGGAGCAGCGCTTTCCGCCGTACCGGAAAGGAGTCGTCTCACCCGCGTCCGCCGCGCCTCTTCCGTTTCTCTTCCAGGTGCGCGGCGTCCTTCTCAAGCATCACGATGCGCCGGCATCCGGCGCCCCGAAGATCATCACGTTGGGGGAGGTCACGAGTGGACATTGTCGTCAAGGGCCGCAACGTAGAGGTTCCCGACCACTATCGAGAGCACGTCGCCGAGAAGCTGAGCAAGGTCGAGCGTTACGACCAGAAGCTGATGAGGGTCGACGTCGAGTTGTTCCACGAACGGAATCCGCGCCAGTCCGACACCTGCCAGCGCGTCGAGATCACTGTCATGACCAAGGGTCCGGTGGTTCGCGCCGAGGCCCAGGCCCAGGACTTCTACGCCGCTCTGGACTGCGCCATCAACAAGCTGGACGCCAGGTTGCGCCGCTCCGCCGACCGGCGCCGCGTCCATCGCGGACGGCATGCACCGGTCTCGGTCGCCGCCGCCACCGCCAACCTCCCCACCGACCTGACCAGAGCCGGCACCGCGACACTGACCGCCGAGCCGGAGGCTGAGGAGCTGGTCGAGCACGAGGACGGCCAGCCATGGCGCATCGTGCGGGAGAAAGAGCACTCCGGTGAGCCGATGACCGTCGACGACGCGCTCTTCCAGATGGAACTCGTCGGGCACGACTTCTATCTGTTCCAGGACAAGGAGAGCGGCCGCCCCAGCGTCGTCTACCGCCGTCGAGGCTACGACTACGGGATTCTCAGCCTGGCCGGGTGAGTTCCCCGCCGGAGGCCTGCGCGAGCAGGTCTTCGGCGAGCAACACGAACTGGACGTCGTCGCTGCGGGTGCCGGCCGGGCCGGGCAGCCGGGAGCGCAGGTAGGCCTCCCGCCGGAACCCCGCTTTCTCCAGCACCCGCTGCGACCCCACGTTCTCCGGCAGCGTGCCGGCGATCAGGCGCGCGACGCCGGTCTCGGCGAAGACCCACAGGGCCAGCAGTTTCGCGGCGCGGGTGACCAGCCCGCGTCCGCGGAAGGCCTGCAGCATGCTGTAGCCGATCATCGCCTGCGCGGTCGGCGGCTCCTGGTAGTAGAGCCCGATCTCGCCGACCCGGACACCGGTCGCCGTGTCGACGATCACCATGTCGGCCCGGGTGCCGGCCAGCCAGGTCGAGGCGGCGTGGGTGCACCGCTGCCGCAGTCTCTCCACCGGCATCGGCACCGGCGGCACGCTGGTCGCCACCACGTCCGGCTGGTGGTGCAGCTCGGTGTAGAACTCCAGGTCGTCCTCGCCGAGCGGACGCAGCGTGACCACACCGTCGGTCAGCTCGCCACCGGGAAGATCGGGCAGCAGCCGCTCGACCGGCTCGCCGGGGTCACCGGCCAGCCGGGAGTAGACCAGCACGTCGTCGAGACCGCCGTCGAGGTTCGGCAGCGCGCCGCGCCGGTCACCCTCACGCGTGTAGCCGGCCGCCAGCGCGACCCGCTGGGCGACCGGATTGTCCGGATGAATGAGAAGTTCCACCCGCTGCAGGCGGGGCATCCCCGGCGCGCCGCCGAAGACACCCTCGCTGAGGGCCCGCAGGGCGGCGGTCGCGATGCCACGCCGGCGCGCGTGCGGCCCGACCCAGAACCGGACCTCGGCTGCGCCTCGGCCGGGCCGGAGGTGGTCCAGCTCGATGCCACCGGTCGGGTGGTCCGCGCCTCCGGCGGTTATCACGTACGTGTAATCGCTGCTGGTGCTCGGGACGGGCGGAAGGAATCGGCGGCCCTGGCGGTCGTCGCGTGTCGCGGCGAAAGCCGCCTCGTCCTGCGGGCCGAAGGCTCGCAGTCCTACCCCGTTGTGCTGATCCACCGGGCCATCCTGTCTCAGACTCGCCCGGGCGCCAAACAGGTTCTAATCGGTCGCCAACTGCGCTGTCAGCGAACTTCCTGCACCGTTTCCTCCCTTTTGCGAGATTGCTGGGAGGCTCGGGTCACAGGCTCGCGAGGAAGATGCCTACGATGGTTCGGCAGACTGTCTAGGGGAGCGCTGACCCGTGTCGATATTGGAAAAGATCCTCCGTGCCGGCGAAGGCCGCATGGTCCGCCGGCTCAAGGCGATCGCAGACGCGGTCAACTCGATCGAGGATGACTACGTCGACCTCACCGACGACGAGTTGCGCGAGTGCACCGAGCAGTTCAAACAGCGTTACCAGGAGGGCGAGTCGCTCGACTCGCTGCTCCCGGAGGCGTTCGCGGTCGCCCGGGAAGGCGCCAAGCGCGTGCTCGGCCAACGGGCCTACGACGTGCAGCTGATGGGCGGCGCCGCGCTGCACTTCGGCAACATCCCGGAGATGAAGACCGGTGAGGGCAAGACCCTGACCGGTGTCTTCCCGGCCTACCTCAACGCGCTGAGCGGTGAGGGCGTGCACATCATCACCGTCAACGACTACCTGGCTCAGCGTGACGCCGAGTGGGTCGGCCGGGTGCACGTCTTCCTCGGTCTGACCGTCGGCGTGATCCTGCCGAACCGGCCGGCCGCCGAGCACCGTGCCGCCTACCAGTGCGACATCACCTACGGGACGAACAACGAGTTCGGCTTCGACTACCTGCGCGACAACATGGCGTGGTCGAAGGACGAACTGGTCCAGCGCGGGCACAACTTCGCGATCGTCGACGAGGTCGACTCGATCCTCATCGACGAGGCCCGCACGCCGCTGATCATCTCCGGTCCGGCCGAGCACTCCCAGAGGTGGTACGGGGAGTTCGCCGCCATCGTCAAGCGGCTGGAGAAGGGCACCGACGGCGCCGGCGACTACGAGGTCGACGTGGCCAAGCGCACCATCGCGGTCACCGAGCGCGGCGTCGCCAAGGTCGAGGACCGGATCGGCATCGACAACCTGTACGAGTCGGTGAACACCCCGCTGGTCGGCTACCTGAACAACGCCATCAAGGCCAAGGAGCTGTACCGCAAGGACAAGGACTACATCGTCAGCCCCGAGGGCGAGGTCCTGATCGTCGACGAGTTCACCGGTCGCATCCTGCACGGCCGTCGCTACAACGAGGGCATGCACCAGGCCATCGAGGCGAAGGAAGGGGTGGAGGTCAAGCAGGAGAACCAGACCCTGGCGACCGTCACCCTGCAGAACTACTTCCGGCTCTACAACAAGCTCGGCGGCATGACCGGTACGGCTCAGACCGAGGCCGGCGAGTTCAACAGCGTCTACAAGGTCGGCGTCGTGTCCATCCCGACGCACCGCCCGATGATCCGCATCGACCGCCCCGACGTCATCTACAAGACCGAGAAGGCGAAGTTCAACGCGGTCATCGAGGACATCGCCGAGCGTCACGCCATCGGCCAGCCGGTCCTGGTCGGCACGGTCTCGGTGGAGAACTCGGAGATCCTCTCCCAGTTGCTGCGCCGCCGCGGCATCCCGCACAGCGTGCTGAACGCGAAGTTCCACGCGCAGGAAGCCACGATCATCGCGCAGGCCGGCCGCAAGGGCGCGGTCACGGTCGCCACCAACATGGCCGGCCGTGGCACCGACATCCTGCTCGGCGGCAACCCGGACTTCCTCGCCGCTCAGGAGCTGGCCCAGCGCGGCCTCGACCCGGCGGAGAACCCGGAGGAGTACGCGAAGGCCCTCGAAGAGGTCCTTCCGCAGGTCAAGGAGGCCTGCGAAGCGGAGCAGGCCGAGGTGCAGGCAGCCGGCGGCCTCTACGTCCTGGGTACCGAGCGGCACGACTCCCGCCGCATCGACAACCAGCTGCGCGGTCGTTCCGGCCGGCAGGGTGACCCCGGCGAGTCCCGGTTCTACCTGTCGCTGCAGGACGACCTGATGAAGCGGTTCCGGGCCGGCGCGGTCGAAGCCGTCATGGAGCGCTTCAACATCCCCGAGGACGTGCCGATCGAGTCCAAGATGGTGACCCGGCAGATCCGCAGCGCGCAGACCCAGATCGAGGCGCAGAACGCCGAGATCCGGAAGAACGTGCTGAAGTACGACGAGGTGATGAACAAGCAGCGCCAGGTCGTCTACGCCGAGCGCAAGCGCGTGCTCGACGGCGAGGACATGCACGACCAGGTCACCCACATGATCGACGACGTGATCACGGACGTCGTCACGGCGGCCACCTCCGACGGCTACGCGGAGGACTGGGACCTGGACCAGCTCTGGACCAACCTGCGACGCCTCTTCCCGGTCACCGTCACGATCGAGGACGTGATCGAGGAGTCCGGCGGCGAGCGCAACACGATCGACCAGGAGTTCCTGATCGCGAAGCTCCGGCAGGACGCGCAGGACGCCTACGCGGCCCGCGAGGAAGAGCTCGGCGTCGAGGCGGTCCGGGAACTGGAGCGCCAGGTGCTGCTCGCGGTCATCGACCGGAAGTGGCGCGAGCACCTCTACGAGATGGACTACCTGCAGGAAGGCATCAGCCTGCGGGCCTACGCGCAGCGCGACCCGGTGGTCGAGTACCAGCGCGAGGGCTTCGACATGTTCAACCAGATGATGGAGGGCATCAAGGAGGAAGCCGTCGGCTTCGTCTTCAACCTCGAGGTGCAGGTCGAGGAGCAGCAGCCCGCCATCACCGTCGACCCGTCGCAGGCCTTCGCGCTGCCCACGGTCGGTGAGGTGCCGGACGACGCGCCGGTCGACGAGCCGCACGAGCACGTCGAGGTGCGGGCCAAGGGACTCGGCGGCGGCAACCGCCCGCAGAATTTGCAGTACACCGCGCCGGCGATCGACGGCGAGGCCGGTGGCGGCAGCCCGCAGATCCAGCAGCAGCCCGAGGTGCCGGCGGCGTTCGGCCCGGGCGGCTCGCCGATCCCGGCGAACCCGGCCCACACCAGCGTCGGGCGGCACGCGGCGAAGGAGTCGGACTCGAACGGGCCGTCCCGCAACGCGCCGTGCTACTGCGGCTCCGGCAAGAAGTACAAGCGCTGCCACGGCGCTGCCGGCGGCACTGCCTGACCCCTGGAGGTCTGACGGCGCTGCCTGACCCTGGAGGTCTGACGGCGCTGCCTGACCCGGGCGTCCGGCGGCGCCGCTCGACTCCGGCGTCCGGCGACACTGCTCGACCCGGGGCGTCTGACGACACGGCCCGTGTGCCGGCTTCTGGCCGGTACACGGGCCGTTCTCGTGCTGGAACCCGGAACGCCCGCCGCCTGTGTCGCTCACCAGGCGCCCCGGGGCCTGCCCTGCTTACTCAGATCAGGCGGAGGGTCGTGGCGGACCACGTCTCGTCGTGCAGCTCCAGCCGTAGCGCCATGGCCCACGTCCGCTCGCCGGTGACCAGGGCGACCGCCACTTCGACCGCCCCCGGCCGGGGCTCGCAGAGGCGCACCCGGAGGACCGCGACCGGGCCGGGACGCCGCTGCCGCCGCTCCCCGGGCCGCCGCGGCCGGCGCATGTCAGCGACCCGCCGGGCCCCGGCCAGGCCCTGGGCCACGACGTCCGCGGCCTCCGCGGGCGTCGACAGCCGCCGCAGGTGAGTCGCCGGCCGGTGCCCGTTCAGCACCTCGACACAGGTCTGCACGAACCGTTTGACCGCCAGCCGCGCATCCCCGGAAGCACCCGCCACCACCGGGGAAGTACCCGGCATCGGCGCAACGACTGCCGACGCGTCGTCGCTGGTGTTCCCGGTCCCCGGGGGCATGCTCGGGCACCAGCGCGGGCCTCTCGATCGAGCCGCACCCGCCGGCCAGGACAGCCGCACCGGCCGCGT
>NZ_JBIRWQ010000004.1:145544-380868 GCF_044388125.1 Actinoplanes sp. NPDC020271 | reverse complement strand
CGCGTCGGGCCTGACGGCCGCACCGGCCGCGTCGGGCCTGACGGCCGCACCGGCCGCGTCGGGCCTGACGGCCGCACCGGCCGCGTCGGGCCTGACGGCCGCACCGGCCGCGTCGGGCCTGACAGTCTCGCCGGGCGAGCTGTAGCTGCCCAGCGGGCCGTCCGCGGCCAGTGCGCCGGGTCCACCGCGGGTGCCGGAATCACCGTGCGTGCCGGAATCACCGTGCGCGCTGGACTCACCGCGTGGGCGTGACCCACCGCGCGGGCCGGCCCCACCGGGCCGATCGGATCCACTGGCCGGGCGGATCAGCTCGGAAGAACCGGCCTCGACCGGTGGGCGGGCCTCGCGGCGCCGGACGTGACCGGTCACCGGAGGCGGCCCGGGTGGCTCGGACACGATCGGTCGTGGCCAGTCCAGGGCCAGCTGCTGCGCCGACGACCAGAGCTGGGGTGCCAGCTCGTCGTCGAACGGGGGTTCATACCGCGGGACCGGGCGCAGGCGAATCGCCGCGCGGGGCCCGGCGGACGCGATGTCGGTCAACGATCGCACGTTCACCACCGATCCTTGCGTTTGCCTCCGTTTGCTTGCGACTGACTCAGTCTGCCTGCGTCTACAAGCGAGCGTCAACGCCGCGACGGGTATCGGGAAGAGGCGCAAAAGCCGCCTTGCGGGATCACTCCGGCTCGCGCTCGGACATCGGGTTCTCGCGGACCCAGGCGGCGGTCTCCGCATATTTTCCCTGGATGTATTCCTCCAGCTTGGCCCGCTCGACCCGCCACTGACCGCGGCCACCGATCTTGATCGCGGGCAGCTCGCCGCTGCGCACCATGTGATAGACCTGCGAGTCCGAGACGTTCAACTCGGCCGCCACGTCGGACAACAACAGGAATCGGCCCTCCACCGTGGCCTCCCACTCTGCTTGGTTACGCCAGCTGCAGTTTGCCACCGTTTGCCGCCGACATCATCCCGGGTGACCCCGATCCGGAGACGCCTGGTGGAATGGGCCTCTCCCGGACCGCGGCGGCGGTGTACTGACCGGGATGTCGAAGCAGGAGGAGAACGTGCCGATCACCGAGCTGATCCGGGTGTACGTGCCGGCCACCGTGCCGATGCTGGCGGCCCTGCGGGCGGAGGGCCGGCTCGGCGACGGGACGAGGGAGGCGCATGCGGTCACGCCCGCGCTGCGGGAGTGGTACGCGGAGGGTGACGAGGAGGAGTTGGAGTACGTGGCCTTCACTCGTGCCGCGCAGGGCGCCCTCGAGCTGCTCCGGCACGACGCTGCCGCACCTCGCCGCCGGGTGGTCGTCTCCGCCGACGTGCCGGCGTCGACGCTGGTCCGGGAGGACGTCGAGCTCGGTTCGAGCACCGTCCGGCTGCCCGAGCCGATTCAGTTGGCGCAGGTGGCGAGCATTCACGTGGACGGCGCCGAGGCGGTCGAGGCGGTCGCCGCGGCCGCGGAGGTGGTGACCGAGGCGCTGGCCGGCGACCCGGACGCCCAGTTCACCGTCGACGGTGCCGAGGACCACGAACTGGAGTGGTACGCCGTCTCCGAGCTCGACGAACTGCTCTGAGAGCCTCAGCCCTGTTCCGGGTCCTCCGCGGAGGCGGCGGTCTTCGCGGGTGTCCGGTGCTCGGCCGCGACGACGTCGGTGGCCGGGGTCTTGAACTCGATCGGAGCGTCCTCGGCGTCGGCCCGGCCGGCCGCTGACGCCTCCGTCACCTCGTCGTCGCGGTCCTCGTCCTCGTCGTCCTCGGCGGGGGACATCGTCCGTCCGACCGCGACCATCGCGGTGAACGCTCCGGCGAAGAGCACGATCAGGGCGCTGTTCAGCCGGTTCGTGCTGAGGATCTGCTGGACCGACGTCTCCAGCTCGCTGACCTTGCCGGCCAGGTCGAGCACCTGCGCGCCCGCGGTCCGCGTCAGGACCTCGGAGATCACCGAGAGCAGGCCCGCGCCGCCGCCCGCGACCAGGAAGAACGGCCACCGCAGGTCGGTGCCCGCGCGGCGGCCGGCGCGGCGCAGCACGACGAAGGCGATCAGGCCGGCGGCGAGACCGCCGAGCGCGGACTGCCCGTACGAGAAATATTGGTTGGCGTCGGCGGCGGCCTCGGTGGTGTCGTTGCCGAGCAGGTTCAGCACCGGACCCTGCACATAGCTGTCGTTGAGGACCAGGCCGACCAGGAAGACGCCGAGCGTGCCCCATGCGGCGGCGGCGATCACCGGCGGGATGCGCAGGCCGGCGAACGCCCCGCCGATCGTGGCGGCCGCGGCGACCGTCCCGCCCACCGCGGCGTACATCGTGCCCTCGGTGTTGATCGTGAAGAGGACCAACGCGCAGAGCACTCCGGTGAGCAGGCCGGCGCCGGTGCCGACGGCGAACCGGGTGGTGGCGCCGAGTCGGCGGCGCGTGCTGATCAGGGTGATCACCAGCAGGGAGAAGGCGGCCCCGGCCACGATCGCGGCCGAGACCGCGCCGGGCAACGCGTACGCCGTCGAGGTGACCTCCATCGCCGCGTCCGCCCAACTGGTGATCTTGGCGCGGGCCGAGACCAGCATTCCGGCAGCCCAGGCGAGCGCGGCGACCGCCAGGAGGATCGCGGTGAGGCGCGGGATCTCGCGGGTCTCCGGGGCGGACTGGGGCTCGGGGTCGGTCATGGGGGCCAGGGTAATAGGCGAACCTGCGAGCCCCCGACCGGCCGTCAGCGAAGCGACTGCGCCCACATGCGCTGAATGTCCGAATGTGCGTGGCAACTCGCCCGTATTTGTGGCTTTCCTGCCTCGGCCTGCCTGTCTGACCGAATAGGTGCTCCATTTTAGCTGGTCAACTACGGGATGAGGCGCAAAACACCCGGTCTGGGCGCTCGTTGTCGGACTGTCTGTGCGGGACAGTCGTTTGTGGAGGCGCAAACTGGACGGATCGTGCGAAATCCTGGACGCCGGAGCGACAAAGTGGCAGCTTAGAAGGCATGCCCGACTTCCAGATCAATCCCACGGCTGCCGCCTTGCTCGGCCTGCTTCACGAGGGGCCGATGACCGGCGGACAGCTCATGGCGGCTGCCGAACGCCGCCTCGGGCCCTACTGGTCGATGACGCGGAGCCAGGTCTACCGCGAATTGCCCGTACTGGCCGAAATGGGGTATGTCCGCCTCGGCAAGCCGGGTCCTCGGTCCAGTCAGCCCTATGCGATCACCGCCTCCGGGAAGCGCGCCTTCGGGCGCTGGCTCACCGAGTCGCCCGGCCGGGACGCGTTGCGCAACCCGGTCGCGCTGCGAGTCGCCTTCGGCCAGCAACACAGCAGTGACCAGTTGCAGACCCTCTACACCACCGCCAACCAGTACCACTCCGAGGCGCTGGCGATGGCGAAGGAGCAGGCCAAGGAGGTCAAGAAGAACGGCGACTCGTACGGCGCGGCCGCGCTGGAGTTCGCCGTCGCCTATCACAAGGCGGCGCTGAGCTGGCTCAAGACCGTTCCGTCCGAATGAGTTGAGGACGCCCCGGCCAGTGAGCTGGCCGGGCGGCGTAAACTTGAGTGTCGTGACCGCTGCCGACTTCCCCGAGCAACTCAAAGCACTCGACGCCACCCTTCGCAACATCGAGAACGTCCTGGACGTCGACAAGCTGCGCCGCGACAAGGCGGATCTCGAGGAGCAGGCCTCCGCCCCCGACCTCTGGGACGATCAGGCCCGGGCGCAGGAGGTCAACAGCCGGCTGTCGTACGTCGCCGGTGAGATCTCCAGGTTGGAGCGGCTGCGCGGTCGTCTCGACGACGCCGGCCTGCTGCTGGAGATGGCCGAGGCGGAAGGTGACGCCGACTCGGTCGAGGAGGTCGGCTCCGAGATCGCCACGCTGACCAAGTCGATCGACGAGATGGAGGTCCGCACCCTCCTCTCGGGGGAGTACGACTCCCGCGAGGCTCTCGTCGCCATCCGGGCCGGAGCCGGTGGGGTGGACGCCGCCGACTTCGCCGAGATGCTGATGCGGATGTATCTGCGCTGGGCGGAACGGCACGGTTACCCGACCGAGGTCTACGAGACGTCGTATGCGGAGGAGGCCGGCCTCAAGTCGGCCACCTTCACGGTCAAGGTTCCTTATGCCTATGGGACGTTGAGCGTCGAGTCCGGCACCCACCGGCTCGTCCGGATCAGTCCGTTCGACAACCAGGGTCGCCGGCAGACCAGCTTCGCCGGTGTCGAGGTGATGCCGGTCGTCGAGCAGACCGACCACATCGAGATTCCGGAGAACGAGCTCAAGGTCGACGTCTACCGCTCCTCCGGTCCGGGTGGGCAGAGCGTCAACACGACCGACTCGGCCGTGCGGTTGACGCACATTCCGACCGGCATCGTCGTCACGTGCCAGAACGAGAAGTCCCAGCTGCAGAACAAGGCGTCCGCTTTGCGTGTTCTCCAGGCCCGGCTGCTGGAGCGCATCCGCCAGGAGGAGCAGGCCAAGATGGCCGGCCTGAAGCACGACACCACCGGTTCGTGGGGCGACCAGATGCGTTCGTACGTCCTGCACCCGTACCAAATGGTGAAGGATCTGCGCACCGAGTACGAGACCGGTAACCCTTCGTCGGTCTTCGACGGCGACGTGGACGGTTTCATCGAGGCGGGCATCCGCTGGCGCAAGCAGAACGAGATGGCGGCCTGACAAGATTCATCACGGTGAGCGACCCCGCCTGAGCGCTGGGTCAGGCGAGGGTTGCTCAGTTTTGTTGTTGCCGCAGGTGGTGAAGATTCCCGACCCCGGCGGACTTGGCGAATTCGTTACACCGCGTAGACTCCACTCCCGTGATTCAGCTCGAGAACGTGACGAAGACGTATCCGAAGGCGTCTCGGCCGTCGTTGGACAATGTCAACGTCGGGATCGAGAAGGGTGAGTTCGTCTTCTTCATCGGCCCTTCAGGTTCCGGTAAGTCGACGATCATCAAGCTGCTGTTGAAGGAGGTCCAGGCGACGCGCGGCAAGGTTGTCGTGAACGCCAAGGACGTCACTTCGCTGCGGTCCTGGAAGGTCCCGCACTTCCGCCGCTCGATCGGTTGCGTCTTCCAGGACTTCCGCCTGCTCCCGAACCGCACCGCATATGAGAACGTCGCGTTCGCCCTCGAGGTGATCGGCAAGACCAAGGCCGTCGCCCGGCGCGTCGTTCCCGAGGTGCTCGAGCTGGTCGGCCTCGGCGGTAAGGAGCACCGCTACCCCCACGAGCTCTCCGGTGGTGAGCAGCAGCGCGTCGCGGTGGCCCGGGCCTTCGTGAACCGGCCGCTGATCCTGCTCGCCGACGAACCCACCGGTAACCTCGACCCGGACACGTCGATCGAGATCATGCGACTGCTGGACCGGATCAACCGGACCGGCACGACCGTCGTGATGGTCACGCACGACTCCAACATCGTCAACCAGATGCGCCGCCGGGTCATCGAGATCGAAAGCGGACGGATCGTCCGTGACCAGGCCCGCGGTGTTTACGGCTGAGACCGGCTCCGCCCACATGTTCAACGCTGAAACAGCAACACGCGGAGTCCCGGAAGGATCCCCCCGATGCGCGTGAGATACGTCCTCAACGAGGTCCTGGTGGGCCTGTGGCGTAACGTCACCATGACGATCGCCATGATCATCACCATTACGGTCTCGTTGGGCATGCTGGGTGCCAGCGTGCTGATGTACCTGCAGGTCGACCGTATGAAGGACTTCTACTACGGCGAGATCGAGGTCTCCGTCTTCCTCGCGGACAACGTCGAGGATGCGCAGGTCCAGGCGCTCAAGCAGCAGATCGACTCGAACCCGCTGGTCAAGTCGGCTGCCTACGAGAGCAAGGAGGACGCGCTCAAGCGCTTCCAGACTCTCTACGCCGACTCGCCCGACTTCGTGAACGCCGTGAACGCCGACAGCCTGCCGCAGTCGTTCCGGGTGAAGCTGAAGAACCCCGAGGACTACGACAAGTTCAACGAGGAGTTCAAGGGCGCCACCGGAGTTCAGCGCATCATCGACCAGCGCGAGCTCTTGCAGAAGGTGTTCAACATCTTCAACTCGGTCCAGCTGATGTCACTGGTGTTCGCGATCGTGATGGCCGCGGCCGCGGTGCTCCTGGTGGGTAACACCATTCAGGTGGCCGCGTACAGCAAGCGGCGAGAAGTCGCGGTCATGAAACTCGTCGGTGCGTCGAACTGGTTCGTCCAGGCGCCGTTCGTCCTCGAGGCGGTGGTCGCCGGCGCGATCGGCGCGATCCTCGGGTTCGTCGGGCTGTTCATCGGCAAGGTCGTCCTGCTGGACAACAAGCTGCAGGCCCTGACGGCGATTCTGACCCCGGTGCCGAACGGCAACGTCTGGCTGATGCTGCCGCTGCTGGTGGGTGTCGGCGCGCTGCTGAGCGCCGCGACCGCATGGATCACCCTTCGGTTCTACCTGAAGGTCTGACCCCACTCCGGGCCTCTGCACCGAAGGCCGCGACCCCACCCGGGTCGCGGCCTTCGTCGCGTTAGGGCGGTTTAGAGGGATCCGGGCGAAAAGTGCGGGTACGGTGACTCCGGTGAGGTACCGCCGTCCGAATCCCCTGCTGCCCCTGCTTCTCTGTCTGGTCAGCGCCGTCGGACCCGCCGTGGCCCGTCCCGCGCCGGCGATCGCCGACCAGAACGACGCATCAAAGGCGGCCCAGGCCGTACGTCGTGCCGAAGCTCTTCTGGAGAACGCGGGAGCGACCGCTCGTGCGGCCGCCCGTCGCCTCGCCGCCGCCTCAGCCGCGCTCCCGGCCGCCCAGCACCGGGTGGCCGCGGCCCGCGGTGTCGTCGTCGCCACCCGGGTCCAGGCCTCCACCGCCCGAGCCCGTGCCGACGCCGCCCGGCTGCAGTACCAGCAGGTCGCCGCGGACTGGACGGCCGCGCAGGAACGGGTCGCCGGCGCCCGCGACCGGGTCGCCGAGATCGCCCGCAACAGCTACATGGGCAGCGGCTCGGTCACCCGCTTCAACCTGCTCGTCTCGGCGACCGGGCCGGTCGACCTGATGGACCGGATGAGCCTGGTCGACGAACTGGTCCGCAACGAGAACGCCGAGGTGCACCGCCTGGTCGGAGCCCGGCGGGAGGCTCGCGCCGCCCAGGACCGGGCCGGCGCGGCGAAACGGGCCGCGGAGGTGGCCGAGGCCGAAGCGGCGGCGAAGCTGCAGGCCGCCCAGACCGCGCAGGTCGACGCGGTCCGCGCCCGGCGCGACGTCTACCAACTGGTGCTGGCCCGGCGCACGGCTCTGGCCGCCGCCAACGCGCAGCGGGCGACCGTGCTCGAGCAGTACCGGGCCGCGGTCCAGGCCGAACGCAAGATCCGGTCGAGCATGCGAGGCTGGGAGACCCGCTCCGGATACCGGCGGCAGTATCACGGGCAGCTGCTGATGCCCGTACACGGTTGGAAGAGCAGCGATTACGGCAACCGTTACGACCCGTACTACCGGGTCTGGCAACTGCACGCCGGCACCGACTTCGCGGCCGGCTCGGGCACGCCCATCCGGGTCGCGGCGGCCGGCCGGGTGATCCAGGCCGGATGGCGAGGCGGGTACGGCAACTACACGTGCGTCAGCCACGGGCGGGTCATGGGGACGAGCTTCTCCACCTGTTACGGTCACCAGTCGCGCATCTACGTCCACGTCGGGCAGTACGTCCGGCAGGGGCAGATCATCGGACTGGTCGGCAGCACCGGCGCCTCCACCGGATCACACCTGCACTTCGAGACCCGTTTCGGCGGTGCGCCCCGGAATCCGCTGAATTATCTCCCGCCCTGCCTTTGTTAGAGTTGTGAGTCGATCAATCAGCAGGGGGTTCCAGGTATGCCACGCGAACAGGGGCGCAAGCTCGTCGCCTCCAACCGCAAGGCGTATCACGACTACGCGATCCTCGATACGTACGAGGCCGGCATGGTCCTCACTGGCACCGAGGTGAAGTCGCTGCGCGCCGGGCGCTCCTCGCTGGTCGACGCGTTCGGTCACGAGGACCACGGCGAGATCTTCCTGCACGGCATGCACATCCCGGAGTACACGCAGGGCACCTGGACCAACCACGAGCCCCGCCGGGTCCGCAAGCTGCTGCTCAAACGCGACGAGATCGCCAAGATCATGGGCAAGCTGAGGGACGACGGCGTCACGCTGGTCCCGCTCTCGGTCTACTTCCAGAACGGGTACGCGAAGGTCGAGCTAGGCGTCGCCAAGGGCAAGAAGAGCTACGACAAGCGCCAGGACATGGCCGCTCGGGATGCGAAGAAAGAGATCAATCGCGCCATGGGTCGCCGTGCCAAAGGCATGGCTTAGGGGTTATCCTGCGCCGCCAGGCTTGTTGATCACTCCGCCCCAGCTCGACTCTTCCTCGAGGAGACCGGCCGTTGTCTGCCCCGTCCAAGCACCGTGATCGCCAGTTCTTCCTCGCCCGCGGAGTGTTCGGCCTGGCCGCCCTCATCCTGGTCGGCCTCGTGGTGTTCATCGCCGTGCGCTCCGGCGGCTCGGCGTCGGCCGACGAGAACCCGGTGATCGTGCAGCCCTCGGCCGACCTGCAGGCGGCCGAGTCGACCACGGTCCCGCTGGAGGCGTCGTCCGCCCCGGGCGCTGTCGTCCCCTCGGTCGCGCCGTCGGCCTCAGCCTCGGCCTCCGTGTCGCCGACGCCGTCGAAGCCGGCCTCGGCCGGCCCGTCCAAGAGTTCGGCCTCGCCGAAACCCTCGAAGACGTCCGCGAGCCCGAAGCCGAGCGCCTCGAAGAGCCCCGAGCCGCCGGCCTCGGTCGACCTGAGCGTCAACTGCAAGACCACCTCCTGGAACGGTGGCTTCATCACGAGCGTGACTGTCCGGAACAACGGCGACCAGAGCCACAACTTCCAGGTGACCATCAAGTACTCGGCGAACGTCCGGATCACCTCCGGCCCGTGGAACTCGAGCGCGGTCAACTCCAGCGGCACCCAGATCGGCCTGCGCGGCAACCGCCCGGTCGATGCCCACGGCGCCGTCATGATCGGGTTCCAGGGCGACGGCAGCGGCAGCCAGGGCGGGTGCTCGGTGGCGGTTACCGCGGGATGAGCTAATATTGTCGGGCTGTACCAATATCCAGGGGGTGACTGGTTTCGACTTCGTAGGTGGAGACAGGGGAAGCGAGCCGAGGAAGCCGACGTCGTCTCGAGAATCGGTCGTCGGAAACTTATAAGCGCCAACTCTAAGTTTGACGCTGACCAGTACGCTCTCGCCGCCTGAGGCAAGTAGCGTGGTCTGTCGGTCTGGGAGCGCCTCCGTCCCAGCTGCCGGCATCAGCTAGGAGGCTGGCCAACCGGTCCCGGTCACGGGGACCGCGCGGCGAGATCAATCAGTGACTGGGCCCGTCGTCCGAACTTGCTCACGTGAGTCGGAGGGCCGAGTAGGGACGTAGTGAGCTGCGCTCGGAGAAGCCCTGACAAAGCAACGAAGGACCCGGGTTCGATTCCCGGCACCTCCACAAGTGGAGGATTACTTGAACCCGCGAGAGCGGGCGACAGTTCACCCGCAGCGGCGGCGCCAATGGCGCCGCCGCTGCTTTTTGTGCATCAGCGACCAGCGGCATCGGCGTGTGGCGACGCCATGCCCGACCTGCTCCGGGTCGGCGTCCCGAGCGGGGTGGTTCGGAGCGGACATGCGGCGCAGAAGGTCGCCGACGGAGATCTGCAGTAGCTGAGCCGCAGCGCTCACGGCCGACCTGGTGGCATCGCTTACCTGGATTGACGGCAGGTGCCTCCGCCTGAGCCGAAAGTGCGGATGGAGCAAGCACATCAAGCGACCGCATCGATCAGGTCCTGTCGGGCGAGCGGTGAAGCAGGCTTGCGGGGTGAGCGATGGCCTTGAGGTTACTGAGAGTGATGTGATGAGTTGTAGTGTGACAGCGGTCATGGGAGGGCGTTACGCTACTGGCGAGTAACAAGCTCGTGCCCTGAACGCGTTCATGGTCGGCATCCGTGAAGACACCCACCTTCACGTTTCCGCCGTAGGTCCGGCAACGTCGCTAGAACTACATGGGAGTCGATTGATGATCATTGGTGTTCTTGGGGAGTCCAGCCCGGGGGAGAGGCGCGTGGCGGCGACGCCCGCGACCGTCGGGCAGTTGCTCAAGCTGGGATATGAGGTGGTCGTCGAGCCCGGTGCGGGGCGGCTGGCGTCCTTCTCCGACGAGGCCTTCGCCGAGGCCGGGGCCACGATCGGTGACCCGTACGGCGCAGATGTGGTTTTTTCGATCAACCCACCGGAACCGACCCGGCTGGATCGGCTCAAGGCCGGGGCCACCCTGGTCGGCGTCTTCAGTCCGCGGCTGAACGAGGACCTGGTCGCCGACTTCGCGCGGCGGCCCGTCACCGTACTGTCGATGGATGCCGTGCCCCGGATCTCGCGGGCGCAGTCGCTGGACGTGCTGTCGTCGATGGCGAACATCGCGGGGTACCGCGCGGTGGTCGAGGCGGCCCACGCGTTCGGGCGGTTCTTCACCGGGCAGGTGACCGCGGCCGGTAAGGTGCCACCGGCGAAAGTGCTGGTGGCGGGCGTCGGCGTGGCCGGGCTCGCGGCGATCGGCGCGGCCGGCAGCCTCGGCGCGATCGTCCGGGCCACCGACCCGCGTCCCGAGGTCGCCGACCAGGTCAAGTCGCTCGGCGGGGAGTACCTGGCGGTGCGGGCGGCCGACGTCGAGGTCTCGTCGACCGGTTACGCCAAGGAGATGTCCGACGACTACAACGAGCGGGCGGCGCAGCTCTACGCCGAGCAGTGCGCCGACGTGGACATCATCATCACCACCGCGCTGATCCCCGGACGACCGGCGCCGCGGCTGATCACCGAACGCATGGTCGCGAGCATGAAGCCGGGCAGCGTGATCGTCGACATGGCCGCCGCGAACGGCGGGAACGTCGAGGGCACCGTCGCCGGGGAGGCGATCACCACCGCGAACGGCGTGACGATCATCGGGTACACGGACCTGGCCGGGCGACTGCCGGCGCAGGCCTCCCAGCTGTACGGCACCAACCTCGTGAACCTGATGAAGCTGATGACGCCCGAGCGTGACGGTCAGCTCGTGCTCGACTTCGACGACGTCGTGCAGCGGTCGATCACGGTCGTACGGGACGGGGAATTGACCTGGCCCCCACCGCCCGTGCCGGTGTCGGCGGCACCGGTGCAAAAAGTCGAAACACCTGTCGTGAAAGCCCCGGAGAAGCCGAAGAATCGGACCCTGCCGCTCGTCGGCGCCGGCGCGGCGGTGCTGTTCCTGCTCACCGCCCTCGCCCCGGTGGCCCTGCGCGGACACCTCATCGTCTTCGCGCTGGCCATCGTCATCGGCTACTACGTGATCGGGCACGTCCACCACGCCCTGCACACGCCGCTCATGTCGGTGACCAACGCGATCTCCGGGATCATCGTGGTCGGCGCGCTCCTGCAGCTCGGGCACGGCGGCGTCGTCGTGACCGTGCTGTCGTTCGCCGCCATCCTGCTGGCCAGCATCAACGTCTTCGGTGGCTTCGCGGTGACCCGCCGCATGCTCGCCATGTTCACCAGGAGCTGACGCCGATGACCATCGAAAAGGCCTCCCAGGCGGCGTATCTCGTCGCCGCCCTGCTCTTCATCCTGGCGCTGGCCGGCCTGTCCCGGCACGAGAGCGCCAAGCTCGGCAACACCTTCGGCATCGCCGGCATGGCGCTCGCCCTGATCGCGACGGTTGCCCTGGCCATCGACGGAGATCTCAGCGGTACGGGCCTGGCCCTGCTCCTGATCGCGACCGCGGCCGGCGCCGCGATCGGTCTGTACCGGGCCGGCAAGGTCGAGATGACCGGCATGCCGGAACTGATCGCGCTGCTGCACAGCTTCGTCGGCCTCGCCGCGGTCCTCGTCGGATGGAACGGATACCTGCACGTCGAGGCGGCCGCCGGCGGGGCCGAGTCGGCCGCGCTCGCCGCGCAGGACCTGCTCGGCATCCACAGCGCCGAGGTGGTCATCGGGGTGTTCATCGGCGCGGTCACGTTCACCGGGTCGATCGTGGCGTTCCTGAAATTGTCCGCGCGGATCAACTCCCGGCCGTTGACGTTGCCCGGCAAGAACTTCCTCAACCTGGGCGCGCTGGCCGCGTTCGTGGTGCTCACGGTCTGGTTCGTGATCGACCCGCAACGGTGGCTGCTGATCGCGGTGACCGTGGTCGCGCTGGCGCTCGGCTGGCACCTGGTCGCCTCGATCGGCGGCGGCGACATGCCGGTCGTGGTGTCCATGCTGAACAGTTACTCCGGGTGGGCGGCGGCGGCCTCCGGCTTCCTGCTCTCCAACGACCTGCTGATCGTGACCGGGGCACTCGTCGGATCGTCCGGTGCCTACCTGTCGTACATCATGTGCAAGGCGATGAACCGGTCGTTCCTCTCGGTGATCGCCGGTGGCTTCGGGATCGAGGCCGGCCCGTCCGACGACACCGACTACGGCGAGCACCGGGAGATCCAGGCCGACGCGGTCGCCGAACTGCTCGCCTCGGCCGAGTCGGTGATCATCACGCCGGGGTACGGGATGGCGGTCGCCCAGGCCCAGTACGGCGTCGCCGAACTGACCCGCAAGCTGCGCGACAAGGGCGTCGACGTCAAGTTCGGCATCCACCCGGTCGCCGGCCGGCTGCCCGGGCACATGAACGTGCTGCTCGCCGAGGCGAAAGTGCCCTACGACGTGGTGCTCGAGATGGACGAGATCAACGACGACTTCGCGCGTACGTCGGTGGTGCTGGTCATCGGCGCCAACGACACGGTCAACCCGGCCGCCACCGATGACCCGTCCAGTCCGATCGCCGGCATGCCGGTGCTGAAGGTGTGGGAAGCCGCCGAAGTGATCATCTTCAAGCGGTCGATGGCGTCGGGTTACGCCGGGGTGCAGAACCCGCTCTTCTTCCGCGACAACAGCGCCATGCTCTTCGGCGACGCGAAGGAGCGCGTCGCCGACATCCTGCGCGCCTTCTGATCCGCCCGGTCCCGGCCTGGTCACCGTGGCCAGGCCGGTTTCCTCGGGCGAACATTCGACGGACACCTGCCCACGTCTTGGGATCATGGTGGAACTCTGTGTAATGTGCAGTCCGCATGCCGAAATCAGCGTTTTGCAGATGGCCGACGGCGGCCGCACTAGCATCGAGATCCTATGGAGGCGCGGCGATGACAAAGATGTTCGACGTCCAGAACTCGGGCGCCTTCTGGCGCCTCCACGCTACGGAGAAGGTCGCCACCAGCATTTTCTACAATCAGCCGCAGCTTGTTCCGGGAGTTCTTCAGCAGCCGGCCTACGCCCGCGCCGTGATCGCCGGACTCTCCGGCCTGCCGGTTGATGACCCGGAAGTCATCGAACGTCTGAAGGTGCGCAACGAGCGACATTCCGCATTCTTGAAGCGCCTCGAGGGGGCAAATCCTCCCCACGTGCACGTGGTCCTCGACGAGGCCGTGTTCCGGCGGTCGCCCGGGTCGGCTGTGATGCGAGAGCAGATCGAGCATCTGATCGAGATTTCCCGCAAGCCCACTGTTCAGGTCGGCATCATCCCGGCAGAGCGCGAGTACCACGAAGGTCTGGCGGGGATGTTCGAGGTCCACGACACCGCGGACGGCAGCATCGTGTTCTTCGAGGGTGCGGAAGGCGACCGGATTCTCGACGACGACCCGGACCGGATCGCCGGCTATCGCGACATGGTGGGGTCGCTGATGGGCATCGCGGCCCGAGGCGACGAAGCGCGCAGGCTGATGAGCAAGCTCATCGGTCGTTGAGCCGTGAGATCTGTCGGCCGCTAGAGGGATTCGCCGGCTTTAAGGGCGTCGATGAACAGCGCGAAGGATTCGCAACCGAAGCTGAGCACGGGGCCGGAACGATCCTTGGAGTCGCGCATGAGCGCACTGTCCGTGGTGATCATGATCTCCACGCAGTTGCCGGTGGAACTCCTCGAGCTTTTGCGCCATTTCGGTGGGGTGTGGCCGTCCACAATGCCTCCTATGAAACGAACGGTCGCCCGGTTGCCTTGGGCTGGGAATCTCGGTGCGGCCGGGTCCAGGGCTGCACCGGAGGTCGAGTCGCCGCAGTGGAGCCGACCGATCACTCACAGTACCGGACATTCAGCTTTCTGGATCCCGTCGGACAACGGCGCGGATCGGTTTCTCGCATCGTCGATGTTTGTCTGTCCCTGAGATGCAGTAGGCTTTCGTCGGGTTTTTATCGGCCACTTGCTTTCTGCAAGTTGCGGTGGCGACGGAAGAGGGGATGTAGGCGACATGTCAGAAGCGTCTGGCCGGTCTGTCGTGCCGCAGCCGGGGGCCGGCCCGAAGATCGCCAGAGCGAGCGTCGCGCAGCGCCTGAAGCTGCTGCGCGAGCGTGCCGGCCTGAGCGCTTCTGTGGTTGCCGGAGCAATGGATTGGTCCGCATCGAAGCTGACGCGGATCGAAAAAGGCGAGGTCTCGGTCCAGCCGCTCGAGGTCCGCGCATTGTTGACTTACTACGGTGTGGCCGATGACGACGAGGTCGACGAGTTGTCGCGTCTGTCACGGACCTCCCGCACCCGTCAGTGGTACAGCAAGCATCGGTTGACCGGAGCCTTCGCTGACTTCGTCGCTTACGAGAATGAAGCCGCGGTCATCCGGATGTGGCAGATTCTTTTCGTTCCTGGGCTGTTGCAGACCAAAGAATATGCGCGAACCGCCGTGGCGAGGACCCTGCGTGCCGATCCGAACGACGAGCAGGTGCAGGCTCGGGTGGATCTGCGGATGAGCCGTCAGGAGGCGGTTTTCGAGCGCCTCGGCGGTCCGAATGCGCCACGGATCGAGGCGGTGATCGACGAGGCGGTGCTCAGGCGGCCGGTCGGTGGGCCCGACCTCATGTCCCGCCAGCTGGATCGGCTCCTCGAACTGGCCGAGGGCAACGACCGGATCTCCATCGGTGTGACTCCGCTCGATCTGGAGCATCATTCCGGCCTCGGTGGCTCGTTCGAGTTGCTCCAGTTCTCCGGGCAGAGTCACAGTGACGTGCTTTTCGTCGAGGCGGCGGCGGGCTCCGACTTCCTTCTGACCGACGATGCCTCGACGAAACAACATCGGGCGCTCTTCCAGGACCTGCTCGACTACGGCCGGACGGGAGACCGGGCCTTGCAGATGATTCGTGCGATCCGCGACGACTTCCGCCGATCCTGAGCTCACGGCTTCGGGCGGCGACTGGCCTCCTGGGCGCGGACGACGGCCCGTCTCACCTGCTCGAAGACGCGGCGGTCGCGCGAGCTGAAGAGGACGATGCGGCGCCCCCGACAGCGCGCGGTCAGAGTCATCCACCGTGGTTTGCGGTGGTGATCGATGAGGATTGCCCCGGTCAGGCCGGCCCCGGCCAGCAGGCCGGCCGCACCGAACAGCACCGGCGACCCGGAGAGCGCGGCAGGGAGGATGCTCGCGAGCATCTCGACCGCTCCACAGTAGATCGCCATCACCTTGGTGGGAAACGCGTAGTAGTAGCACGGATTCTCGATGACCAGATCGCGGATCCGGTAGCAGCCCTCGAACGTCTCGACGTGGGTGCTGGTGACAACGATGCCGGGGCCTGGGAACAGGATCCGACCGGTCTTCGCCGTGCGTGAGTGTGTCGACATGACGCACCTCCTAAGAGGTATCGTCTGTCGCGATTAGGCAACTAGCAATGGGCCGTAACGATCCTGCCGTCAGCTACCCGCTGTCTGCACTTTGCAGATCGAGGGTTTTGAGCGTTATGAGGCAAATACGTGCCTGGTATGGAGTTCTTTGTCGGCAATCGGCACTTATCATGTTGGCCGCACGCCGGATGACCCCCGGCCCGGGCCAGCCGTCGACCGGAGGTTCCCAGGACTTCACCGGCTCGAGCGCGCCGAACCTCCTCGCACGCGCAGATCCGCTCGGCCGAGGCGGGGCGGCTCACGACGTACGCGCAAAAAGGTGTTGATCCTCAAGGGAGATCGAACGGGACCTTGATGCCCTCCAGGGAATCCTTGCAAGGGCACGAGCGCTCGGTCGGGAGCTTCGTCACCGCGTCCAGGAGCACGTCGCGCAAGCGGGCGGTGTTCTCGGCGAAGACGGAGAAGACCTCCTCCTGGGTGACACCGTGGTCGCCCTCGACGCCCGCGTCCAAGTCGGTGACGAGCGCAATCGCGGTGTAGCAGAGAGCCAGCTCGCGGGCCAGGACCGCTTCCGGGTGACCGGTCATGTTGACGATCGTGCCGCCGATCGAGGTGAACCAGCGGGACTCGGCGCGCGTCGAGAAGCGCGGACCCTCGACGACGATCATCGTGCCGCCGTCGACCGCATTCACCCGAGCGGCGGAATCCAGAACCGTGGCGCGGCCGGCCGGACAATACGGATCGGCGAACGACACGTGCACCGCGCCCTCGTCGAAGAACGTCTGCACCCGGCCACTCGTTCGGTCGATCAGCTGATCCGGCACCACGAACGTGCCCGGCCCCAATTCCGGCCGCAGGCCACCGACCGCGCACGGCGCCACGACCTGACGCACACCGAGCGAACGCAGCGCCCACAGATTCGCCCGATAGGGGATCTTGTGCGGCGGGAACCGGTGATCGCGCCCGTGCCGCGGCAGGAACGCCACCCGCCGCCCGCCGACCTCGGCAATCGTGATCTTGTCGGATGGCGGACCATACGGCGTCGTGACGTCGTGTTCAATGGCGCCGTCGAGCAGTGCGTACAGCCCTGATCCGCCGATGACGCCGATCTCTGCTGCTGGGGATGACGGGTTCATGTGCAGACCTTATCCGTGGCCGGAAAGCCAGGCTAATGTGCTGACATGGCGTTGACGTCGGACGGTGGAAGGAATCCCGTGTTCGGTGAGGGGCAGCGGATCGGAGGCCGATCGGTGGAGTCGATGACCGGTCAGCTGCTGGTTGCCACGCCCACCCTCAAAGATCCGAACTTCGACCGTACGGTCGTGCTGCTCGTCGCCCACGAAGCGGGCGGCGCCCTGGGAGTGGTCCTCAACCGGGCCACCGAAGTCCCGGTCGCCGAAGTGCTCGGCAACTGGGGCGAACTGGCCGGCGACCCCGCCGTGCTCTTCGAAGGCGGCCCGGTCCAGCCCGAGTCGGCGATCTGCCTGGCCCGCACCCGCCCCGAAGTGAAAAAACGGGTGACCGGTTTCCACCCGGTCGCGGGCTCGCTCGGCACCCTCGACCTCTCCGCCGACCCGGAACACCTCCGGGAGAACGTGGCCGGCATCCGGGTCTTCGCCGGATATTCGGGCTGGTCCGCGGGCCAGTTGGAAGAGGAGATCGCCTCCGGCTCCTGGTTCGTCTTCGACGCCCTCCCCGGCGACCCGTTCGTCGAACGGCCCGACGACCTGTGGGCCATGGTCCTGCGCCGCCAAGGCGACATCCTGGCCGCGGTCGCCCACTTCCCGCCGGACGTCTCCCTGAACTGAGGGGGTGGTGCGGGGGGCCTCCCGGGGGTGTGTAGTATTTCCAGCGTGCCCGGGGGAAACGCCGGGGACGACAGCAAGGGGCTGTGGCGCAGCTGGTAGCGCACCACACTGGCAGTGTGGGGGTCAGGGGTTCGAGTCCCCTCAGCTCCACCATGGGTTGCTTACGTGAACCCGGGTCAGCGCGAGCGATCCGGAGAAGTGACCCGGTGGATGAAGCACCGACCGATTGGTCGGTGCTTTTCTGTTTTCCGGGGTGACGTGCCACCTCGACCGTAGGGTCCGAGCCGGGCGGCGAGAACGACCCAGGCTCCTCCGCGGCGAGGAGAATCTTGGCGAAGACTGCTTCGTCGGGTGCGCGGCCACCGGGCTCACCGCCCGCCGGTGCAGCTCGTCCTGCCGTCCCGCTGCGATCGACCGGTAGGACTCCTGTCAAAGGGTCGTCACCTTCACTCGAGCGAGTGGCTCTGGTCCCCGATCTCCGCGGACCAGAGCTCTCGTCGTTTCTGCGCGGGGTTGCGGTGGTTCCGGACGGGGCCGAGTCGGCGGTCGGCACCTTCGCGGTGCGGGTCGGTGCGGGGTTGGGCCTCGGCGCGGCCGGCGGTCAAGCGCGGGCGATCGGGCCGAGGTACGTACCGCCGGAGACGTCGATGGTCTGGCCGGTGACGAATCGGCCGGCCGGGCCGGCGAGCAGGCCGACGACCTCGGCGACATCTTCGGGCTCGCCCAGGCGACCCAGTGCGGTGATCGCCTCTATGCTGGCCACCACCTCGGGAATCGCGGTGTATCCGGCGGTCATGTCGGTGCGTACCGCGCCTGGCGCGACCGTGTTCACCGTGATGCCCCGCCCGCCCAGTTCGTTGGCCAGCGACGGCGCCATCGACTCCAGCGCCGCTTTGCTGACCGTGTAGCCGATCTGTGTGGAGACCGCGAACCGGCTGGCTGTCGAGCCTATGTTGATGATGCGGCCGCCGTCGTTGAGCAGCGGCAGCGCTCGCTGGATCAGGAAGAACGGCGTGCTGACATTGATGGTGAACAGGTGCTGCAGCTCTTCCGGGGTGACTTGCGCGATCGAGTTGCCCGAGCTCAGGCCGGCATTGTTGACCAGGATGTCCAGTCTGCGTCCGGCGAGCGCGTCGAACAGGGCGTCCAGGGCACCGTCGTCGCCGAATCGGGCCTTGACCGCGAAAGCCTGACCGCCCTCCGCTTCGATCTGGGTTACCGTCGCGGCTGCCGCCGCGTCGTTGCCGGCGTAGTGGACGACTATCTCGGCGCCGTCGGCGGCCAGTCGTCTCGCGATCGCCCGCCCGATGCCCCGGGATCCGCCGGTGACCAATGCTGTCTTGTTGTCCAGCGTGCCCATCGTTCGTGCTCCTTCGCGTTCGTACGGAGTGTTCACTGGTCGGGGGAGGCGGGCCGGCTGAGGACTGGGACGTCGGCTCGTGCCGATGCGGGGCCGCGCAGCAGGATCAGGGTGAGGACCGCCGTGCTGACGAGAATGACGGCGGCGACCGTGCTGGTGGTGTGCATGGCGGTGATGAATGCCGTACGTGAGGCGTGCACGACGTGGTCGGCTTCGGCGGCGGGCAGGTTCCGCGCGACCACCGAGGCGCCGGCGATGGTCTGCTGTGCCGTGTCGGCGGCGGCGGCCGGGAGCCCGGTAGGAAGCAGGGTGGTGACTGCGGACTTGTAGCTGGCGGCCATGACACTGCCGAGCAGGGCGATGCCGAGCGCTCCGCCGAGTTCGCCGGAGGTCTCGATGAGGCCGCCGACGGCACCGGCCCGTTCGGCGGGGGCGGCGCCGAGTAGGTGGTCCGCGACCAGCGTCATCACCGAGACGATGCCGGCGGCGACCAGTCCAGCCCCGACCAGTGCGACGGTGAGTGGCGAGAAGCCGGTCAGCCGGACCTGGGTGAGCACCCCGAAACCGGCGGCACTCAGCACCAGGCCGGCGGCGAGCACGCGGGGCCGGCCGAACGCGGACGAGGATTTGGCCGCCAATGGTGCCGCGGCGCCGACGCCGACGGCCGGCACGACGCTCCACAGTGCGGCGATCAGCGGGTCGAGGCCGAGCACCGACTGAAGGAACTGGGTGATGACGACCGAGCTGGCCATCAGGGCGAACGTGCCGATCACATTGATCAGGACGGAGCCGCCGATCAGGCGCTGTCCCAGGGCGCGGACGTCGATCAGCGGGTGAACGAGCCGTAGCTGCCGAACGGTGAACGCCGCCCCGGCGATGACGCCGACCGCCAGGATCAGCGCCGGACCGGTGGCCCAGCCGTTCTCGGCCAGGCTCTTCACGCCGTACGTCACCGGGAGAATCGATGCCAGTGCGGTCAGTGAGCTGAGCCAGTCGACCCGGCCTGCCGCCGCGCCGCGTGATCCGGGCAGCAGGACCGGCGCGATGATCAGCAGCAGCGCCATCGCCGGGAGGTTGATGAGGAAGATCGAGCCCCAGAAGAACGTGTCGAGCAGCAGGCCGCTGATGATCGGGCCGACGGTGACGCCGCCGGCCATGACCGCGGTCCAGATCGACATCGCTTTGATGCGCTGCGCCGGGTCGGGGAACATCGTGCGGATCAGGGCGAGCGTGGCGGGCATCAGTGTCGAGCCGGCGATGCCCAGCACGGCGCGGGCCAGGATGAGCATGCCGGCGGTCGGTGCGAACGCCGCGGCGAGGGAGCTTGCGGCGAAACCGACGGCGCCGATCATGAGGAGCCGGCGATGGCCGATGCGGTCGCCGAGGGCGCCCATGGTCAGTAACAGTCCGGCCAGGACGAACCCGTAGATGTCGAAGATCCACAGTTGCTGAACAGCGCTGGGACGGAGGTCGGAGGCGATGAACGGAGCCGCGAAGAACAGCACCGACACATCCATCGACACGACGAGCAGGGGCAAGCACAGCACGCCGAGCGCGATCCATTCCCGGCGGGAGGCGGCGGTTGATCCAGTGCCTTGCGTTATCTGCGTATGCATCACGCAGATAAAACTAGACCGCTAACTGCGTACGGGTCAAGCAGTAAGTGCTAGCGTAGATCCGTGGACACCGAGATTCCCCGCTACCTACTGCAACTCTGGGGCCGCGACGCCGGCCGCCGCCGTGGGCCCAAACCGACGTTGAGCCTTCAGGAGATCGGCGTGGCCGCGGTCGGTGTCGCCGACCGCGACGGACTGGACGCGGTGTCGATGAAGGCGATGGCCGCGCACTTGAACGTGAGCACCATGTCGCTCTACCGCTACCTCGACTCCAAAGAAGAGCTTCTGTCGCTGATGCTGCACACCGCTTACGGCCGGCCCGACCTGCCGCCGGCCCCGGACTGGCGGACCGGCATCGAACGGTGGGCGTCCGCGCTGGCGGCCCGGCTGATCGAGCACCCGTGGATCGTGAACGTCCCGCTGGCGGAGCCGCCGCTGGAGCCGAACCCCCTGCACTGGACCGAGGCCGGCCTGGTCGCGCTGGCCGGAACCGGGCTGACCGTCCCGCAGCGGCTCTCGACCCTGCTCGTCATCGACGGTTACGTACGTTCACACACCGCGCTGATCCTGCAGCTCGGTGCCGTGGGATCGACTCGCAAGCCACGCGTGCCACCGGGGACCTACGGGCATCGGATCGCCGAACTGGTCGATCCCGACACCTTTCCCCAGCTGGCACAGTCCGGCGCCGCGCCACCCCAACCGGACTTCCACACCGCGCAGTACGCCTTCGGCCTGGCTCTCATCCTGGACGGCCTCACCATTCTGATGAACCGCACCTGACCGGATCCGACGAAGGACAGAGGAGAGTCATGCAAACCTCCGGTGGGGCCCGCGTTCCGCGCAGCCCTTCGCCCATCCGGGCGGCCCGGGTACTGCTGGCGCTCATCGCGCTCAGTCACCTGGCGGTGCCGATCGTCATGCAGGTCGACCGAGGTGTCCTTCACGACGAGATCGCGTCCCGGCATCCCGGCTTCGGCGCGACGGCGGTCACCCGGTCCGTCGACATCGCGGTCACCTCGGCGGTCGTCTTCCACGGCGTCCTGCTGGTGCTCTGCGCGGTGCTGATCGGCAAGCTGCGGACCGCACAGCCGTGGACGCGCCGGCTGACGACGGCTTCACAACTGCTGTCGGTGGCATTCGGTGCGTTCTCCTGGTCGTCCACACCGATGTTCCACGCGGTCATCCCCGTCATCGGTGCTGTCCAGCTCGTCACCGTCGTGCTGCTCTGGGCGCCTCGATCGGCTCGGGCGTTCTTCGCCGAGGGGATCCGGAGGCGAGCTGCCGCCGTGTAGCGAGCGTTGACCCCTCCGCAGCGCGGCGAGCCCCGGTCCCACGACCAGCGGGTTCGAGTCGGCAGCCGGCAGGCCCGCCCGTGAGCGGAGGGCTTGGGTTCGCGGCGACGCGACCTGAGCTCTTCTTCGTGTCTGCCCCCGGGCCGAGGCTCGGAAGCAGACACGTCACGGGTGGCCTCGGTCAGGAGACGCCGAGCGCTCGATGATCGGCGCGGCTCGGGTGGGTCGCGGTGGTGTGGTCAGGCGGCGGCGCGGGTGAGCGATTCCCGTACGGCGTTGAGGCCTTCGGCCTGCGTCACGACTGGCCGGTATCCGAGTTCGGCGACCGCTTTGCCGGTGCGCAGGGTGCAGACCTGCTCCAGGAACCAGCGCGCCGGAACGGGGATGGCGCCGGCCGCGGTGGCGGCGTCGATGTCGGGGATGGTGGCGTCGAGTCCGTAGATCGCGAAGTTCGTCTCGAGGAACTCGCGGAGGGTCACGCGGTGCTGATCGGTGATGAAGTACGCCTGGCCTGACCGGCCGTGCGTCCATCCCCGGACGAGTCCTTCCACCGCGTTGTCGACGAAGGTGACGTCGGTGGTGTGCCGACCGCCTTCGATCCAGGCGAACTGGCCGTTGCGGGCCGCGTGGAGGAGACCTTCGATCAGGGAGCTTTCGGGTCCCCAGACGAACCGCGGCCGGATCGACACGGTGGTGAAGCCGGGCGCGTTCGCGGCCAGGACCAGTGCTTCGGCTTGTGCTTTCGTCGCGCAGTACGCGGCTTCCGAGTCCGGCCGCAGCGGGGCGCTCTCGTCGACGTCGATGAGTGGCTCGCCGGCCAGCAGGGCGGATTCGCTGCCACAGTGCACGAAGCGGGCGACTCCGGCTTGCCGGGATGCCTGGAGGGCGGCTCGGGTGCCGCCCACGGTGATCAACTCCTGCCGCTCGCGACTGGCCGTGATGTCGGTCTCCGCGGCCAGGTGGAACAGCACTTCGCTGCCTTCGGCGGCGGCGCTCCAGGTGGCCGGATCGGTCAGTTCGCCGTGCACCGGCTCGGCGCCCAGTGCGGCCACGACGTCGGCGGACGCCGCACTGCGGACCAGGACCTTGACCGCGTGTCCGCCGGTCACCAGGCGATGTACCAGTCGCCGGCCGATGAAGCCGGAGCCGCCGGTGATGAAGGTCTGTGCCATGTCGTACTCCCGTGGTCGTGATGGTCTCTGCCCGGTAACAGCAATCGGCACCGCTTCCCGCTTCCCTCAGAAGCATTTATCTATCGGGCGGCACCGATAAGATTTCCGAATGGCTTCTTTGCGTGCGCTGGAGTGTCTGGTCGCCGTCGCGGACACCGGTTCGATCACCGAGGCGGCCCGGCTGCTGCACTCGTCGCAGCCCGCGGTGTCCCAGCAGATCGCCACGCTCGAGCGGGAAACCCGCACACCGCTGCTGCGCCGGGAGTCCCGAGGGGTCTCGCTCACCCCGGCCGGGCGCTCTGCCGTCGCCGATGCCCGGCGAGCGATCGACGCGGCCGCGTCGGCGGTGCGCTCGGCTCGGGCCGTGGGGGAGGCGAAGGGCGGATCGCTGCGCCTGGTCTGCGCACAGAGTCTGACCGTGCCACTGCTCGCTCCGGTGATCCGTGCCTGGCATCGGCTCCATCCGGAGGTGGCGATCGGCATTCGGGAGGCGGTCACGCCGGACGGCCTGTTCAGCTCCGTCGATGGGGCCGAGGTCGACGTCTGGGTGCTTCCCGGTCCGGCGAGTGACCACCTCACCTCGACCTTCATCGCGGAGGAGGAGATCGTCCTGACGGCATCGACGGATCACCCGCTGGCGGAGCGCGGATCGGTGGAACTCGCCGAGATCGACGGTGCGGATCTGGTGCACTTCGCGCCGGACAACGGCTTGAGCAGCTGGCTCGACCGGTCGCTCGGCGCCGCCGGGCTTCGTCTCCATCCCGTGCTGAGAACGTCGGTCACCTCGGCGGCACCCCAGCTCGCGGCGGCCGGGCTCGGCATCGCGATCAGTCCGGTCAGTGCGGTCAGCGCCGGCTTCCCGGGCGTGGTTCGCTCCTTTTCGCCCCGGTGGGTCCGGCAACTGTTCGCGGTGACACCGGGGGCACCCGACCCCCTCGCCGCCCGGTTCATCGCCGATCTGCGCGCTCGTGGTGTGCGAGTGCCCCGGGACGTGCGGAGACAACTCGATGACAACCCGGAGCGGGGTGTGGCCGGCCCGTGGTGAGGGCCCGGCTGTCAACGGTTCGTCTGCGCTGCGTCGGCGGGCGCTGGTGGGCCGGTCTGCGTACGTCGGAGTTCGTCCTCTGGGTCGTCACCGTCGGCGCCCCGGACACGACCGGGCCGGCCCTGCGCTGGACCGGTGAGCTGTTCGACGGTCGGGAGCCGTGGGCGCTGGAGGTAAGCACCTCAACTTCATCGGTCAGGAGGATCTGGCCGACGAGGCGGTCCGCGCGGCCTATCCGGCCGCCACCTACGACCGGCTGGCGCGGGCGAAGGCCCGGTACGACCCGGCGAACCTCTTCCGGCTCAACCACAACATCAAGCCCGCCGTCTGATCAGCGCACCGGAATCCGTATCCGATCGTGCAGCTCACGTAGGGAAGGGCTTGGCGTACGCTGCCTGCCCCGTGAGGATTCAACCGTGAGATTCACTCTGCTGGGCCCGGTGCGGGTCATCACGGAGGCCGGTGACGCCGATCCGGGGGCACCCCAGCAACGCGGGCTGCTGGCTCTGCTGCTCCTCCGGAACGCGCCGGTGCCGATCGACGACGTCGTCGTCGCGCTGTGGGGCGACCACCCGCCGGCATCGGCGCACAGCACCGTTCGTACGTATGCTGCCCGCCTGCGACAGGTCCTGGCCGGGGGCGAGGCCGAGCTGCGCCGGTCGGCGAGTGGCTATCACCTCGTGCGTAACGGCGCCGGTGTCGATGCGGACGAGTTCGACCGGCTCGTCGGCGCCGCGCGCGAGGCCCGGCTCGGCGGGGACGTCGACGGCGCGGCCGGCGCTCTGCGTGCCGCGCTCGATGCCTGGTCCGGCCCGGCGCTGGGTGGCGTCCGGGCGGAGTTCGCCGCCGCCCAGCGCGCCCGGCTCGAGGAGTCCCGGCGGGCCGCTCGGGAGCAGCTGTTCACCGCGGAGCTGGCTCTCGGCCGGCACGAGGCGGTCCGCGCGGAGATCGGCGCGGCCGTCGCCGATCGCCCGCTGGACGAGCGCCTGACCGAGCTGTGGATGACCGCCCTGCACCGTTCCGGGCAGACCGCAGACGGGCTCGAGGCGTTTCGCCGGCTGCGCACCGGGCTGCGTGATCAGCTCGGCATCGAGCCCGGTCCCGAGCTGCAGCGGCTGCATCAGCGCCTGCTGCAGGGAGCCGGGGCGGCCACTGCGCCGGAGGTGACGGCCGGGCCGCGGCCCGGCCGTCCGGTGCAGATCCCGCCGGACATCCGGGACTTCACCGGCCGTCACGAGGAGATCGACCGGCTGCGCCGGGTGCTCACCGAGGACGGCGGGATACCGGTTGCCGGTATCACCGGTCTCGGCGGGTCGGGCAAGACGACTCTGGCCGTGCATGTGGCCCATGCTCTCGCCGACAGCTTCCCGGACGGGCGGATGTACCTCGATCTACGCGCCCGTACCGGCCGCTCCATGACGGCGTACGAGGCTCTGGGACCGCTGCTCCGCTCGATCCGAGCGGACATCTCGTTGCCCGGCACGACGGCCGAGCGTTCCGCGCTGTGGCGCACGGTCACGGCGGGACGCAAGATGCTGGTGATCCTCGACGACGCAGGCACCAGCACGCAGGTGGATCCTCTGTTGCCCAGCTGCGCGGTGATGGTGACGGCGAGTCGCCGTCTCCTGGAGTTGCCGGCGATGGCGTGGCAGCGGCTCGGTCCGCTGAGCGACCAGGAATCGCTGCGCCTCCTCGGTGAGATCGCGGGGCATCGGCGGGTCGGGGCCGAACCGGACGCGGCCCGGGAACTGGTCGCGGCCTGCTCCGGGCACGCCCTGTCGGTGCGGGTGGCCGCTGCCCGGCTGCTCGACCGGCCGAGGTGGACGGTGCGGCAGATCATGGAGCAACTGGCGAACGACCTGCAAGAACCGGTCGTCATGCACGAGGACTGCAAGATCGTCGATGAGCCGATCCGGCGGGCGGAGGCACGACTCGGGTCGATGTCGGCCGAGGTCTTTCGTCTGGCTGCCCTGGCTGCCTCGCCGCTGCGTACCGTTGCCGAGGTGACCGCGATGACCGGGCTCCCCGAGGCCGAGGCACGTGCCGCTCTGGAGGAGCTCGTGGATGCCCACCTGGTGGAGACCCTCGACGTCGACACTTACCGGTACCCGGTACTGATCCAGGCCTTCGCACGGCGCCGGGCCGCACAGGTGGAGGGCCCGGATCGCTGCCGGGCAGCCTTGGCCGCCCTGAACAGCAAGCCGGCCGCGGGGCGACCGGCCCGGCATCTACGTTTCGTCGGCGTTGTGTCTGCGCCCGCTTGATGGGGTGAGTACATGACCGACCTGATCGACACCTCCGCGACCCTCGCCGGCCTCATCGACCGAGCCGCGATCACCGACACACTCCACCGCTACGCCGCCGGCCTCGACCTGAACGATGCCGACCTGCTCACCTCCGCACTCACCGAGGACGCCGTCGTCGATCTCGGCCCGGCCATGCGGCGGATCGGGTACGACTTCCCGCCGCTCGCCCCGCGGGAGACCGTCGTCACCGCCCTGATCGGTGCGGTCGGGCCGCTGGACTCCAGCCACGCCATCAGCAACGTCCGCATCACGATCGACGGCGACAGCGCCACGGTGCTGGCCTACGCCCAGGCTCAGCATTTCAAGCCGGGCTCCGGGTCCGACCCGGCGGTGACCCGTCACGCCCTGATGATGAACCGCTACACCGCCACCATGGTCCGTGACGGCGAGCAGTGGCGTATCCGGCATCTCGACATCGCCAACGCCTGGTTCGAGGGCGACGCGCTGATGCTGCTCGGCGAGTGAGGCAGCGGCGGCATCACTCGCTCGGGTGGTGCCGCCGCTCTCGTCGTCAGGGTCGCGTATCGCGATGTGAGGGTTGGCAACCGCGGTCCCGGGGTGCGATGGTCGAGCCATTGATCGGGGCTGGGGGTAGCTGTGCCGGACGACGACCGTTATCTCTGGCTCGAGGACCTGGACTCGCCCGAGGCGCGGCGCTGGGTTGCCGAGCGCAACGCGGAGACGCTCGATTCCCTGGCCGGTGTCGAGTTCGCGCGGCTCAAGGACGCGATCCTGGAGACGTTCGACAGCAAGGAGCGGATTCCGTATCCGGGCTGGCGCGGCGACGGCTTCTACTACGACTTCTGGCGCGACGCCGATCATCCGCGCGGGCTGTGGCGGCGGACCACTCCGGAGCAGTTCCGGCGGGACGAGCCGGAGTGGGATGTGCTGCTCGACGTCGACGCGTTGAACGCGACCGAGGGCACGAACTGGACCTGGAGCAATGTGACGGTCCTGCGGCCGGGTTATGACCGCTGCCTGGTCAGCCTGTCCCGGGGTGGCGCCGACGCGGTGGTGGTCCGCGAGTTCGATCTCGTCGAGCGGGTTTTCGTCGACGGGTTCACACTGCCCGAGGCGAAGACCAGCGTGAGCTGGATCGACGTGGATCACCTCTACGTGGCCACGGATTTCGGGCCGGGTTCGCTGACGCCGTCGGGTTATCCGCGGATCGTCAAGCAGTGGCGCCGCGGCACCCCGTTGGCCGCGGCCGAGGTGGTCTTCGAGGGGCGGCCCGACGACGTCGAGGTGTGGGCCGGTCATGATCCGACGCCCGGGTTCGAGCGTGACCACATCCTGCGGCTGGTCGACTTCTACCGTCGTGATCTGCTGCTGCGTTCACCGTCCGGCGATTTCGTGCGGCTCGATGTCCCGGAGGACGCCGGCTGCGACTGGCATCGGGAGTGGTTGCTGATCCGCCCCCGGTCGGCGTGGACCACCGGCGGGGCGACCTATCCGGCCGGGGCACTGCTGGCGACCGATTTCGACGATTTTCTTTCCGGCGTACGCCGGATGACCGTGCTCTTCGAGCCCGACCCCCACACGTCGCTCCGCTCCTGGTCCTGGACCCGCAACCACCTGCTCCTGGTCACGATGACCGATGTCCGCACCCGCGCGTTCGTCCTGTCGCCCGGCCCGGCCGGCTGGCGCCGGGAGCCGCTGGGCGACGAGTCCGCGGCCGAAGACCTGGCGATCGTCCAGACCGATCCGGACCGCGACGACTCGTACCTGATCTCGTCGGAGGGTTTTCTCCGGCCGGACACGCTCAGCCTCGGTGTGGTCGGTGGCCGGACCGAGGTCCTGAAACGGGAACCGGCGTTCTTCGACACGTCCGGCATGACCGTGCGACAGTTCTTCGCCGTTTCCGCCGACGGTACGCGCGTGCCCTATTTCGTCGTCGGCAGTCAGCCGGACGCACCGACGATCCTGAACGGGTACGGCGGTTTCGAGGTCTCCATGACGCCCGGTTACAGCGGCGCGTGGGGTCGCGGCTGGTTCGCGCGCGGCGGCACCTACGTGGTCGCGAACATTCGTGGCGGCGGCGAATACGGTCCCGATTGGCACAAGGCGGCGATCCGGGAGAAAAGATTCCGCGCGTACGAGGATTTCGCCGCGGTCGCCGTCGACCTCGTCACCCGGGGGATCACGACGCCGGAGCGCCTCGGCATCACCGGCGCCAGCAACGGCGGGCTGCTCATGGGCGTCATGCTGACGCGATATCCGGAGCTGTTCGGAGCCGTCGTGGCGTCTGTCCCGCTGCTCGACATGCGCCGGTACACGAAACTGTTGGCCGGAATGTCCTGGGCCGCCGAGTACGGTGATCCCGACGTCGAGGCGGACTGGGCGTTCCTGCGTGACTATTCGCCGTACCATCAGGTCCGGCCGGACCGGCCGTACCCCCCGATTCTTTTTCTGACCTCGACCCGCGACGACCGGGTGCATCCGGGGCATGCCCGCAAAATGGCGGCGCTGCTGCGCGAGCTGGGTCACGAGGTCGCCTATTACGAGAATGTGGAGGGTGGGCACGGCGGCGCGGCCGACAACGATCAGGCCGCCACCATCGAGGCCCTGAGCCTGGAATTCCTCTGGCGCAAGCTCAGGGGCTGACGCCGGGTTCCGGCAATCCGGCCGGGGGCGTCCGCGCAGGATCAGTCCGGGTCGTCGCCGGGGGCGACCGGGCCGCGGCGGGCGCCGGGACGTTCGTTCTCGGGGAAGCCGGCGCCGGGGCGCCGGACTTCCCCCGACCGCGGACCGGCTGAGGAGCCTCACACCCCCAGGTGGCGCCGGCTGATCAGGCTCTGCAGCTCGGTGACGAGAGCCTTCGGCGCGAGCGGCTTCGCCAGGTAGCCGTCCGCGCCCGAGATCAGCCCGGCGTTGACGTCGTAGGCGTGGGCATTTCCGGACACCATCAGGATTGCCATCTCGCGGATGTCGGGGTTGCTGCGCGCGAGCTGGCACAGTTCCATGCCATTCATCGCGGGCATCCGGACGTCGGTGATCATGCCGATCGGCTTGGCGACGGTAAGGATCCGGGCCGCGGTGTGCCCGTCCTTGGCGCCGAGGGCACGGTATCCGGCCGCCTCCAGGCTGACCGTCAGCAGGTCACGGACGTCGGCGTCGTCATCGGCGATCAGGATCAGGTTCTGGTTCATGCGGGCTCCTCCTCGGCTACCTCCCTCTCATCGTCGGTCGCCCGCCGCGGACCAGGTATTGCCGGTTGCGGATCAGTAGCGGTCAGAGAAAGATCAAATTCAAGGGATTCACTGCCTCTCTCCGCCGGGGTCCGGACCGTCGCTCCCGCGGGGACCCTTCCGGGCCGAGCAGGGCGCGGGGCGCCCAGAACGCTCGACCCGTAAGGGCGACGTCCGTGGGTGGTCGCGGCCAGAGCACAGAACCCGACCTCGTCTGCCATCGGCAGAAGAAGCCGGCGGATCACGTGGCGGGTCGGAAGAATCCGCGCATGGCCACTTTCTCGCTGCAGGCGCAGCCCACCGACGCCACCGCATGGCTCGACCTGGCCAGGCGCGCCGAGGCCGCCGGCTTCCACGCCCTCTACACCCCCGACCACCCCGGCACCTCCACGTCACCGTTCGTCGTGCTGGCCGCCGCGGCCGCCGTCACCAGCACGATCCGGCTCGGGTCGTACGTGGTGAACGCCGGCGTCCGCGAGCCGATCCTGATCGCCTCCGACGTCGCCACCCTCGACCTGGTCTCCGGCGGCCGGGCGATCCTCGGCATCGGCGCCGGTCACACCCCGGCCGAGTGGACCGCGGTCGGTCGTGAGCGCCCCGGCGTCCGGGGACGGGTCGACCACTGCATCGCGGTTGCCGAGGCCACCGTCCGGATGCTGGCCGGCGACGGCATGGCCGGGCCCCGCCCGGTGCAGGACCGGGTGCCGCTGATGTTCGGCGGTGGCAACACGCGGTTGCTGCGCTGGGCCGCCACGAACGCCGACGTGATCGCCCTGGCCGGCCTGGGTCGCACCCTGGCCGACGGGCACATGCACACCGCGAGGTTCCGCATCGAGGACGTGGACGCGCAGGTCGAACTGGCCGGCGGGACTCCGATCGAGACGCTCGTGCATTACTTCGAGGTGACCGATGACGCCGGCGCGGCGTACGCCCGATTGGCCGCGGAGGCCGAGGTCAGCGAGGGCGAGATGGCAGCGACGCCCTATGCCCTGGTCGGCACCCTGAGTGAGATCCGGGCGAAGCTGGAGCGGATCGAGGCCCGGTGGGGCATCACGCGGTTCGCGGTGCGCCGCCCGGCCTTCGACGCCGTCGCCGAGCTGCTGCGATGACGGTGGCCGGCCGCCGGTGAGGGGCGGCCGGCCGTCGGGTCAGTTCGTGGTCACCGTCGTCGTGCTGTCGTCCGGGTTGCGGAAGGCGTTCAGCGTCAGCGCGAGTTCGGCGAGGCCGGTTCCGTCGAACTTCAGGTTGGCCGACTCCACCAGCACCGCCCGTGGCTGGGTGCTCTGCAACTGGTTGATGAAGGTGCTGATGGCCTTGACCGAGCCCTTGGCGTTGAGCGAGATCGGCAGCTCCTCGACCGTCGGCACCACGGTGGACTTGGCGCGGCCGGTCGCCGAGTAGGCGTCCACGTCGATCTCCAGCTTCATCCCCATCACCTGCAGCTGGGTCAGGAACGCGGGGATGTCGTCGGCGGGAATCTCGGCGCCGGTCGGCAGCGCCTTCATCAGCCGGCTCTCCTCGGCCTTGTAGGTCGAGAGCTTGGCGTTGTCCGCCTTGAGCTCGGCCAGGTTCTTGCGCAGCGTGGCGAGCTGGACCGTGGTTTCCTCCACCTGGCCCTGCATCTCGGAGGCCTGGGCGTACTTCGGATTGATCATCAGGAACCAACCGGCGGCCACCAGGAGGGCGACCAGTCCGATCCCGCCGAACAGCCAGACGCGGTCGGAACGGAGCAGGCTCATCAGTGGTCTCCTACGAGCACTTCGTGGTGTATGTGCCGCACATCGCGACCTTGGTCAGCGACACCGAGAGATTGAAGGTGACACCCTCCGTGTCGACCCCGGAGACGTTGCTGACGAACGGGTCGGTGAAGCCCTTGGACTTCAGGGCGACCAGCGCCAGGACGTATTTGGCGACGGCCTTCTTGTCCGGCGCCTTGCCGCTGATGTTGATCGTGCCGATCACGTCGCCGGTCGTGCTGCCGGTGTTGTCCCGGGCCAGCTGTCCGGTGAGTTCGGTGACGGTCACCTCGTACGTGGCGCCGGTGGTGCGGACCAGGTCGAGCACGGCCTGCCAGGGCACGTCCTCGGCCATCAGCTTGCCCAGCTGGCCCGTCATCTTGATGTTGGTGTTCTTGGTCGTGGTCAGGTCGCTGTACGCACGCTGACCCTTCTGCACCTGGGACACCTGCTCGGTGACCGACGCGAAGTCGGCCTCGGCGTCCCGCTTCTGTACCGTCGCGTGCCAGTACCAGGCGCCGAGCATGGCCACCACCAGCACCACCGCGACGATCACGGCGGCGCGGGTACGCCGCGCCCGCCGGCCGGCGCTGATGTCCTGCGGCAGCAGGTTCGCGCGGATCGGCAGGATCCGGTTCGCGTGCTGGGGGGAGACCGACGGGTCCAGCGGCATCAACGCGGTCGTCATCGGCCGGCTCCCAGGGTGAGGCCGATCGACACGGCCGCCGACGGCACGAAACTGTCGAACCCGCGCTCCCGCGCCCGGCGGGTGTCGCGCAGGCGAGAGGTGCTGTCCGCGTACATCACGGTGATGCCGCCGAGCTCGCGCTGCAGGTGCTCGGCGAGCCCGGGCATCAGCGCGCCGCCGCCGCACAGGGCCAGCCGGGTGACCTGCTTCTGCCGCTCGCCCGAGGCCAGGTAGGTGAAGGAACTGCGCAGCTCGCTGGAGAGCGGCCGCACCGCGTCGGTGATCGCGGCGACGCTGTCCGGGTTCCCGTCGCCGTGCAGCCCGAAGCGGCACTTGAGGTCCTCGGCCTGCAGGGCCGGGATGCCGAGCCGGGTGGCGATGCTGTCGGTGATCTCGGCGCCGCCGCGGGGCAGCGTCCGCACGAACAGCGGCTCGCCGTCCGCGTGCACCACCACGCTGGTGATGTCGGCGCCGATGTCCACGATCGCCTCCACCTGAGCGTCCAGCCGGGAAGCCGAGCGCAGCAGCGCGAACGAGGCCAGGTCGACGCCGGTGACGTGCAGGCCGGCCTTCTCCACCGCATGCACCAGGTCGGTGACCGCGTCCTTGGGCATGGCGATCAGCAGGCCGCGCACGGTCGGGCTGTCGCCGGGCTGCTCCAGCGGGTAGAAGTCCAGCAGCGAGCGCTCCACCGCGAGCGGCAGCGCGTCCTTCACCTGGAACGGCAGGGCCTGGCGCATCTGCCCGGCCGGCAGGTTCGCGATCGACATCTCCCGGACCACCAGCTGCGGGTTGGTGACGCCGAGGCTGACCCGTTTGGTGCCGAAGCGGGAGGCGGCCCAGAGCTGCTTGAGCGCACTGGTCACGCCGAGCGGGTCCTGCACCACGCCGCCGTGCACCGCGCCCGGCTCCAGCGGGATCTGACCGAAGTTGCTCAGCGAGTACTCGTCCCGCGTGCGGCGGACCTCGACGGCCCGGATGGAGGATGAGCCGATGTCCAGCCCGATCGGTGTTGCGCCAGCCATCGGCCGTCCTTTCCGTGCGTGCGGGGTGTCCTACGGGCTATCGGTCGTTACGCGAGCGGGGTGAGCAGGTTGGCGTACCAATCCGCGATCGGTGCCGCGGCGAAGACCGCCAGGAACGCGCCGGCCAGCATGTACGGCCCGAACGGGATCCGGCTCTTGCGGCCGGCCGCACCGGCGAGCAGCAGAACCGCACCGGCCACGCCGCCGAGCAGGAACCCGGCGAACGCGCCGATCGCGACCGCACCCCACCCCAGCCAGCCGAGGTAGAAGCCGAGCAGCGGGGCGAGCTTGACGTCGCCGCCGCCCATGCCGAACGCGCCGAGCACGCGGTAGAGCAGATAGAGCATCAGCGCCGCGACCGCGCCCCGGAGCAGGGCGGACGGGTCGCCGGCGAGCAGGGCGGCCGGGGCGAGCAGGGCGGTGGCCACGGCGTACGAGGGAAGGACGATCTTGTCGGGCAGCCGCATGACGTCCAGGTCGATCAGGGCCAGGGCGACGGCGACGGCCGCCAGGTAGAGGTACCCGGGCAGGGCCCAGGACCAGCCGAACCGCGCGGCCACCGCCACGAACAGCGCGGCGGTGCCGGCCTCGACGAGCGGATAGCGGGCGCTGATCGGGGTGGCGCAGTCGGCGCACCGGCCGCGCAGCATCAGCCAGCCGAGCACCGGGACGTTGTGCCGGTTGCGGACGGCGTGACCGCAGTTCGGGCAGTGCGAGCCGGGGTGGACCAGCGACTCGTCGCGCGGCACCCGGTGGATCACGACGTTCAGGAAGGAGCCGACCGCGAGGCCGAGCACGCCGACGACGACCAGCAGGGGAAGCAGTGGCATGCGGGGTCCTCTCGGGCGGGCGGGTGGCGCCACCAGTGGTGACGCCACCCGTTACTGCGTACCGCTCGGCGGCGGTGCCGGATCAGCTGCAGGTGGACGAGCCGGGCGTGGCGCCGGTGGTGGCGGTCTTGACCGAGCCACCGACGGTGGCGTCGTACAGGTAGGTCTTGCCGCTGCCGCCGGTGTTACGGGCACAGATCTTGTAGCTGTTGGTGCCGGACGGCGGCACGTAGGTCAGCTCGGTCTTGTCGGAGACGGTGATCGTGCCGGCCGAGCCGCCGGTGGTCGCCGTGAGCGTGATCGTGGGCGAGGTCCCGCCGGTGATGATGCTGGTGGCCGCGCTGGCCGGGTAGGTGTTGCCGTTGCTGGTGTAGTACTGCTCCACCGCGCTGATCGCGCCGCGGACGTCGGACTGGGCCGACTTGTCGGCCGCACCCTGCCGGTAGTTCAGGTACACCGGCACGGCGATCGCGACGAGGACGCCGATGATGACGACCACGACCAGGAGTTCGATCAGGGTGAAGCCTTCGTCGTCCTTCTTGGCGAGGATGTCGTCACGCTTGACGGCCAGCCGGTCGATGACGTTCTGCATGTGGGGTGCCTTTCAGGGCAGGTGTGGGGTGGGAGAACCGGCCGTCGGGACTCGGCCGGGCACTGCGGCATGCGACCTTGCACGCGGGAAAGTCAGCTCGACTGGATGTTCTGGTAGATCGTGAACATCGGTAGGTAGAGGCAGACGACCATGCCGCCGACCACGGCGCCCATGACGAGCACCATGATCGGTTCGATCGAGGCGGCCAGGGACTCGGCGGCGGCGTCGACTTCTCTGTCGTAGAAGTCGGCAACCTTGTCGAGCATCTGACTGATCTGACCGCTTTCTTCCCCGACCTCGATCATCTGGTTGACCATCTCGGGGAAAACCTTGTGGTGCCGCATCGACGAGGACATCGGCTGACCGTCACGGACGGTCGCCTGGATGTCCTTCATAGCGATGTTGATCACCTCGTTGCCGGTGGTCTCACCGACCACGGCGAGGGCCTGCATGACCGGCACACCGACGTTGAGCAGCAGGCCGAGGTTCCGGGAGAACCGGCTCATCGCCAGTTTCTGGAACAGCGGGCCGAAGACCGGCAGGCGCAGCTTGAACTTGTCCACCTTGAGGCGGAAGTCCGCGCTGCTGCGGTGCTGCCGCTTGTACGCCACCGTGGCACCGATCCCGAGCCCCAGCACCAGCGGCCCGATCCACCACATGTTGTGGCTGGTCGTGACCAGGAACTGGGTGATCGCCGGGAGTTCGCCGCCGAGGTTCTTGAACATCTGCTCGAAGATCGGGACGATGAAGATCAACATTGCCGCGATCAGCAGGAACGTGAACCCCAGGACGATCGCCGGGTAGGTCAGCGCGCTCTTGATCTTGCCGCGGAGGGCGGTGTCCTTCTCCAGGCTGTCAGCGATCTGCTCCAGCGCCCGGTCGATCATGCCGCCGGTCTCGCCGGCCCGGATCATCGCGACCATCAGCCGCGGGAAGACCCGGTCGTGCTTGGCCATCGACGCCGAGAGCCCACCACCGGTGGCCACGTCCGAGCGCACCTCGCCGATCGCCTTCTTCAGCGGCGGCGCCGAGGTCTGCTCCTCCATGATCGACAAAGAGCGCAGCAGCGACATGCCGGAGGCGGTCATCGTGGCGAACTGCCGGGCGAAGACCGCCAGGTCCTTGAGCTTGACCCGGTTGCCCAGCCCGGGGATCTTCAAGTCGCGCTGAAGACCCTGGCCGGCCTCGGTCAGGCCGAGCGGCACCTCGCCGCGCTGCCGGAGCATGTGGGTGGCCGCCGCCTCGTTGGGGGCCTCGATGGTCCCCTTCGACTTCTTGCCCGAGGCGTCGATCGTGTTGTACGCGAAAGTCTTGTTGGTGCTCATGTCAGTTCCGCCCGACGAGCCGCTTGAGTTCTTCCGCCGAGTGACTGATCTCCAGGGCGGTCGCCATCGTGATGACGCCCTCCCGCACCTTCTCGGCCAGGTGCTGGTCGAAGGCGAGCATGCCCTCGTTGCTGCCGGCCTGCATGAACGACGGGATCTGGTGCGACTTGCCCTCGCGGATCAGGCTCCGGATGGCCGGCGTCGCGGTCAGGATCTCGCAGATCACCGCGCGGCCCTTGCCGTCCGCACGCGGCGCCAGCGCCTGGGTGACCACCCCCTGGAGACTGGCCGCCAGCTGCGCGCGGATCTGCAGCTGCTGGTGCGGCGGGAAGATGTCGATGACCCGGTCGATGGTCTGGGTGGCGCTCTGCGTGTGCAGCGTCGCCAGCACCAGGTGACCGGTCTCGGCCGCGGTCAGCGCGGTCGACGTGGTGGTCAGGTCCCGCAGCTCGCCGACCAGGATGATGTCCGGGTCCTGCCGCAGCGCGTGCTTGAGCGCGCTGGCGAACGTCTCGGTGTCCGAGCCGACCTCGCGCTGGTTGACGATGCTGCGCTTGTGCGGGTGGAGGAACTCGATCGGGTCCTCGATGGTGATGATGTGATCGGCCCGGCTGCGGTTGGCCAGATCCAGGATCGAGGCCAGCGTGGTGGTCTTGCCCGAACCGGTCGGGCCGGTCACCAGCACCAGGCCGCGGGGCAGGTGCGCGAAACGGCCGACCGACTCCGGCATGCCCAGCTCGTCCAGCGGCTTGATCTTGTGCGGGATGGCCCGGAAGACCGCGCCGCACGAGGTGCGCTGCCGGTAGAGGTTGCCGCGGAAACGCGACACCCCGATGATGCTGTGCGCGAAGTCCATCTCCTGCTCGGTCTGGAACGTCTCCCACTGAGCCGGGGTGACCGCCGCGCGGGCGAGCAGCTCGGTGTCGGCGGCGTTGAGCTTGCCGTACCCGGGGACCGGGCGCAGCGAGCCGTCCACCCGCATCATCGGCGGCGAGCCGACCGTGAGATGCAGGTCCGACCCGCGCGACTCGACCAGCGTGACCAGCAACTGGTCGAGCACGGCGAGGTCGTCCGCGCTACCGGCGGACTCCGCGACTGGCGCCTCGCGCTCGATCGTGTCCATCTGCTGTTCCGGCCCTCTCCCGTGCGTGTCCCGACATTTGTTCAATCGGCACGACGAGAATCCGGTTTAGTTGCGACAAGGGAGCTGTCACACCGCCACGCGGGACACCTCGCGTACGGAGGTCAATCCGCCGGACGCCTTGGCCAGACCGTCCGCCCGCAGGTCGTACATGCCCTGCGCGACCGCGACCTCCCGGATCTCACCGGCCGGTGCGCGCCGGATGGTCAGTGACTCGACCTCCGCGCTGACCGGCATCACCTCGTGCAGCGCGATCCGGCCCTTGTACCCGGTGTTCGCGCAGTTCCGGCAGCCGACCGGGCGGTAGAGCACGTTCGGGAACGGCAGGTCCTCCAGCGGCCACCGGGCGGCGTAGATCTCCTCCTCGGTCGGCGCGTACGCCTCCTTGCACCAGTCGCAGAGCCGCCGTGCCAGCCGCTGGGCGAGCACGCAGTCCAGCGACGAGCCGACCAGGAACGGCTCGATCCCCATCTCGGTGAGCCGGGTGATCGCGCCGGGCGCGTCGTTGGTGTGCAGCGTGGAGAGCAGCAGGTGACCGGTGAGCGCCGCCTCGACGGCGATCTGCGCGGTGGTGCCGTCCCGGATCTCACCGATCAGCACCACGTCCGGGTCGGAGCGCAGGATGGCCGGCAGCACCGCGGCGAACGTCAGCCCGGCCTTCACGTTCACCTGCACCTGGTTGATGCCGCGCAGGCGGTACTCGACCGGGTCCTCGATGGTGATCACGTTGACCTCGGGCTTGCTGATCCGGCCCAGCGTGGCGTAGAGCGTGGTCGACTTGCCCGAACCGGTCGGACCGGTGACCAGCACCATCCCGTGCGGCTTGGTGAACGACGCCTCGAACCGGGCCAGGTTGTGCTCGGTGAAGCCCAGCTTGCGGATGTCCAGGTCGATGCCGCCGGTGTCGAGGACCCGGAGCACGATCTTCTCGCCCCACACGGTCGGCAGCGTCGCGGTCCGCAGGTCGACCGTGCGGTCCCGGATCAGCGCGGTGATCCGGCCGTTCTGCGGGACGCGCTTCTCGGTGATGTCGACCCCGGACATGATCTTGATGCGGGACGTGAGCGCGGCCATCACGCCCTTCGGCACGATGTCGACCTCGTGCAGTACGCCGTCGATCCGGTAACGCACCCGCATCTCGTCCTCGGTCGGCTCCAGGTGCAGGTCCGAGGCGCGGTTCATGACGGCCTGCTCGATCAGGCTGTTCACGTAGCGGACGATCGGGGCGTCCTCGGTACTGGTCTGCTGCGCCGACATCCCGGCCGCGTCGTCGGCCCCCGCGTCGGCCAGGTCACCGAGGTCGCTGTCCTCCCGCTGCAGCTTCTCGATGATCCGCCGGACCTCGCTGCGGGCCACCACCACCGGGCGGACCGTCATGCCGGTCGCGGCCCGCACGTCGTCGAGCGCCACCACGTCGGCCGGGTCGGTCACGCCGACGACCAGCTCGCCGTCGTTGATCGCCAGGCCGAGCACGCGGTGCCGCAGCACCACCGGCAGCGGGATGCGCTTGAGCGCGGTCGGGTCGGGTGTGAAACCGACCAGGTCCAGCGTGTTGATGCCGAACGCGGTGGCCGCGGCCTGGGTCAGCTGCTCCTCGGTGACGACCTGGTCGTTGATGAGGACGGCCCGCACCGGACGGCCGCTGCGCAACGCCTCCTCGGCAGCCGCGTCGACCGCATGCGGGTCAACGCCGATCTGCTTCAGGGCATCGAGCAGCGGACGGAAGGTTTGGTCCATGGAATCCTCAACCGCGGCGGCACAGGCTATACACCCCTCCATCGGACACTTCGCCGCAAAACTTAGGCGCTAGGAAGCGTGCCGGAATGTCCGTCGATAGGTGGACGGGGCGACCCCGATCGTGGCGTGCAAATGCTGCCGCAGCGCGGTGGCGCTGCCCAGCCCGGCGCGGCGGGCCACCACGTCCACCCCCAGGTCGGTCGACTCCAGCAGCAGGCGGGCGTGCTCGACCCGCTGGCGCAGCAGCCACTGCCGCGGACTGGAGCCGGTCTCGTCCCGGAAGTGGCGGGTGAACGTGCGCACGCTCATCCGGGCGTGTGCGGCCATCTCCTCCAGCGTGACCGGCTCGGCCAGCCGATCGAGCACCCAGGCGCGGGTCGGTTCGGTGCCGCTGCCGGCGGCGGCGGGGACCGGACGCTCGATGTACTGCGCCTGGCCACCGTCCCGCCACGGCGGCACCACGCAGCGCCGGGCCGCCCGGTTCGCCGCCTCGGCGCCGTGGTCGGAGCGGATGATGTGCAGGCAGAGGTCCACCCCGGCGCCGACCCCGGCCGAGGTCAGCACGGTGCCGTCGTCGACGAAGAGCACGTCGAAGTCCCACCGGACTGCCGGGTAGAGCCGGCGCAGCCGCGACTCCCACCCCCAGTGACTGGCCGCCGGCCGGCCGTCGAGCAGCCCGGCCGCGGCGAGCACCGAGGCGCCGGTGCAGATCGACACCATCCGGGTGCCGCGGGCCGCGGCGGCCCGCAGCGCGTCCCGGATGACCGGGTCGAGGGTGCCGTCGGTCATCGGGCCGGTGCCGTGAATGCCGGGGATCACGATCGTGTCGGCCACCTGCAGGGCGCTGAGGTCGTGGTCGGGCACCACGGTGAAACCAGCCGCGCTGTGCACCGGGCCGGGGCCGCAGACCCGCACGTCGTAGAGCTGCTCGTCGTCGCAGACGCGGGCGGCCCGGAACACCTGCGGGGGCACGCCGAGATCGAAGCCGACCACATCGTCCAGGACCAGAACCGCAAGCACATGGGGCATGGCCCAATTCTTGCGCATGATGGCCTCCCGGCCACTCGTCCGACCGGGCCGGCCTCCGGAGAATTCAGGTCGTGAAAGCACGCCTCCACCCCGCATGGTCGGTCGCCGCCGTCGCGTTCATCGCCTTGATCGGCGCGGCCGGCTTCCGTTCCACTCCGTCCGTCATGCTCGAACCACTGCACGCCGAGTTCGGCTGGTCACTCGGCACGATCTCCGCCGCCGTCTCGGTGAACCTGCTGCTCTACGGCCTGACCGCCCCGTTCGCCGCGGCACTGATGGCCAAGTTCGGCATCCGCCGGGTCGCGGCCGTCGCGCTCGGCCTGGTCGCGCTCGGCTCCGGGCTGACCATCCGGATGAACTCCAGCTGGCAGCTGATGCTCTGCTGGGGCGTGCTCGTCGGGCTCGGCACCGGCTCGCTCGCGCTCGGTTTCGTCGCCACGATCACCGGCCGCTGGTTCGTCAAGCACCGCGGTCTGGTCACCGGCGTGCTCACGGCCGGTGGCGCGACCGGCAACCTGATCTTCCTGCCGGTGCTGTCGCGGATCACCGAGGCGCACGGGTGGCGCACGGCGGCGCTGACCGTGACCGGGGTCGCGCTCCTGGTCGTACCGCTGATCCTCTGGCGCCTCCGGGATCACCCGCAGGACCTCGGCGTGACCGCTCTGGGCGGGATCACCGACCCGCCGGTGAAACCGACCGGGAACGCCGCGCGGACCGCTCTCACCGCCCTGCGTGACGCGGCCAGGACACGGGCGTTCTGGCTGCTCGCGGGCGGATTCGCGATCTGTGGCGCGACGACCAACGGCCTGGTCGGCACGCACTTCATCCCGGCCGCGCACGACCACGGCATGCCGAACACCACCGCCGCGAGCCTGCTCGCGCTGGTCGGCGTCTTCGACATCGTCGGCACGATCGCCTCCGGCTGGCTCACCGACCGGGTCGACAGCCGGGTCCTGCTCGGCGGGTACTACGCGCTGCGCGGCCTCTCGCTGCTGGTCCTGCCGTCGATCCTGGCGGCCACCGCGCACCCGAGCATGCTGGTGTTCATCCTCTTCTACGGCCTGGACTGGGTCGCCACCGTGCCGCCCACGGTCACGCTGTGCCGCGAGTACTTCGGCGCCGCCGGACCGGTCGTCTTCGGCTGGGTCTTCGCCTCCCACCAGTTCGGCGCCGCGATCGCCGCCACCGCCGCCGGTCTCGTCCGTGATCAGCTCGGTGCGTACACCTGGGCCTGGTACGGCGCCGGCGCCCTCGCCGTCCTCGCCTCCCTGCTGAGCCTGATGCTCTTCGCCGGCAAACACCTCAAGCCCATCGCCCCCGGCCTCGGTCTCGCGGTCCCGACAGAGGCTTAGAACATCTGCGCGTACGCCCGTGAGCCGCCCGTCCGTCGCGCCGCATCGCGCGCTGCTCGTGCGGGCGGGGTGCGTGCGGCGGGGTGGGGGACCGGGAGGGCGGCGGCGCCGGGGCGGCCCGGCACCGCGCGGTGCCGCGGACTGCTCGGCGGGGCCCCGAGTTCCGGTGGCGTTGCGCGGGCGTACCGGAGAAGGGGGTTGATCTAAGGGGTTACCTCGACGACCTCGAGCAGGCCGCTGAGGACGAGGATCTGGCGCACGTTGCTGCTCGGGCGGGCGAGGCGGAAAGCGATCGCCTGGTCGCGGGCCCGCTGGAAGCCGGAGATCAGCGCGCCGAGGCCGGTCGAGTCGATGAACGCGACGTCGTGCATGTCGACGATGATCTGGCGCGGGCGACCGGCGACGGCCTCACCGAGCGCGACCCGGACCTGTTCGACGGTGAGGACATCGATCTCGCCCGACAGCGACACGGTGGTGATGGCGCCGTCGGCATCCAGCCTGGTCACTTCTTCGATCACCGGGGGGCCTTCCGTCTCGCCGGGCGCGTGCCCGCTTTGCTGTGGCGGGGGTTCCACGTACGGTAATCGGCATCACCAACACGTGAGGAGCACGGTGTGCCGATCCGTGGCGGTCTGCCGCCGCGCAATCCCCGCTTCGTGGGTCGTGACGACCTACTGTCCCGCGTGCGCGGCCTGCTCGGCAACGGTCCTGTGGTGTTGTTGCCGAGCCCGGACCATCAACTCGGCGGGACAGGACGTACCCAGTTGGCGGTGGAATATGCCTACCGTCATGCTGACGCGTACGAATTGGTGTGGTGGATTCCCGCCGAGCAGAACGCGGGAATGCGCGCCGCGCTCGCCGGTCTCGCGCAGAAACTCGGGCTGCCCGAGGCGCGCGACCTCAACCGGACGCTCGGCGCTGTCCGGGACGCGTTGAGCCGCGGCGAGCCCTACCGGCACTGGCTGGTCGTCTTCGAGAACGCGAACCGGCCCGAGGACATCATGCCGTACCTGCCGTCGGGCGCCGGTCACGTGCTCGTGACCAGCCGGAACCCGCGCTGGACGGCCGAGGTCGCGCAGGCCCTGCCGGTGCCGGTCTTCGACCGGGCCGACGCGGTCGACCTGCTGCGCGACCGTGCGCCGGAACTCTCCGCGGAGGATGCCGACCGGCTCGCGACCCGGCTCGGTGACCTGCCGATGGCGCTGGATCTGGCCGCCGCCGTGCGCACCGCCACCGGCTGGCCGGTCGGGGAGTACCTGGAGCGGTACGACCGCCGCGCCGCCGAGCTGGCCTTCCCCACCCCGGTCCGGATCACGTGGGGTCTGGCCGCCGACGCGCTGGGCGAGGCCGCCCCGGCCGATCGGGTGCTGCTGGAGCTGTGCACGTTCCTGGCCAGCGCCCCGGTCTCCTGGCAGCTGCTCTGGGCGGCCCGGACGCTGCAGCTGGAGCCGGAGGTGGCCCGCACGGTCCGGGTCGAGCGCCGGCTGCGGGCGGCGATGCGGCGGATCGCCCGGTTCGGGCTGGCCGGGCTGGACCCGTCCGGTGCGCGGCTGACCGTGCACCCGCTGATCCGCGGCATGTTCGGGCAGGAGCTCAGTTCGGAACGGCACGCCGAGCTGCTGCGCATCGTGCGCGGCATGCTGTCGGCGGCCGACCCGGGCGACCCGGACAACCCGGCCGGGTGGTACCGGTACGCCGAGCTGGCCCCGCACCTGATCCACTCCGATCTGCTGGGCGGCGACGCCGAGGAGGTCCGCCAGCTGGTGATCAACTGCATCCGGTTCCACTTCGCGCGCGGCGACTACGACTCCAGCCGCGAGCTGGCCGGCTCGGCGGTCGCCCGCTGGCGCGACGGGCTGGGCGAGTCGGCCGAGCAGACCCTGCTGGCCTCGTTCCACCTGGCCAACGCGTTGCGCGCGGTGGGGCGCCCGGCCGACGCGCGGAACCTGAACCTGCAGACCCTGCGCACCCAGCGGGAGGTGTTCGGCGCCGACGACGAGGCGACGCTGGCCACCGCGAACAGCGTCGGCGGGGACCTGCGCATGCAGGGGCACTTCGGGCAGGCGCGACAGCTCGACGCGGACAACCTGGTGCGCTACCGCCGGCTGTTCGGCGAGAGTTTCCCGACCGCGCTGCGCTGCGCCAACAACCTTGCCATCGACCTGCGGCTGCTCGGTGACTTCCGGGGCGCCCGGGCGCTGGACGAGCAGACCCTGCGGCACCGGCAGGCGATCTTCGTGGACGGGCACCCGGAGACGCTGTCGTCGCGGGCCGCGCTCGCCTACGACCTGTACGGGCTCGGCGACTACACCGGGGTCGCCGGCGTCCTGGCCGGGCACGCCGAGCAGGTCGCCGAGGACCATCCGTTCGCGCTCTGGGCCGGGCGGCTGACGGCGATGGCGGCGTACCGGCTGGGCCTGGCCGAGGCCCGTGACCTGGCGACCGCGAACCTGGAGGCGTGCCGGCAACGGTTCGGCGACCTGAACGTGGACACCCTGGCGACCGCGTTGTCGCTGGCCAACTGCGTGCGCGCGGCCGGTGACCTGGCCGCCGCGCACGAGCTGCTGGAACGGGCCGTCATCCGGTTCCACGCGGTGCTCGGGGACGAGCATCCGTTCACGCTCGCGGCGTCGGCCGGGCTGGCCGGGGTGGTGCGGGCGGCCGGGCGGTTCCACGAGGCGCGGACCATCGACGAAGAGGTGCTCGGCGGGTTGCGGCGCAGCGTGGGCGCCGATCATCCGTTCACGCTGAGCTGCGCCAACGGGCTGGCGGCGGATCTGTTCGCGGCCGGGGAGGCGCAGCCGGCGCGGGAACTCGCGGCGGACACGCTGCGGCGGTCGCGGGTGGTGCGCGGGGTGGACCACCCGGACACGGTGGCCTGTGCCTGGAACCTGGCGCTGGCGGATCAGGACGAGGCCGGGCAGCAGCAGGCGGTGGAGGCGCTGGGAAAGGCGTACGGCGACGGTCACCCGGTGTTCCGGGTGACCGCCGCCGGTCAGCGTCTGGAGACGGATGTGGATCTACCGCCCATCTAGATGGCCTCGCTTCGCTCGGCAAAATGCAGGGGTTGGAGGGAAGCGGGCTGGGCGGCGACTATCAGCTGGCGAGCGGGATGTCCTTCTCGGCGTCGTTCTGCTTGTCGAGCAGCTCGGTCACCCCGAGCGCCGGCATCGGCCGGGCGAAGTGGTACCCCTGCGCCCGGCTGCAGGCCAGGTCGCGCAGCCACTCGGCCTGAGCCGCGTCCTCCACGCCCTCGGCCACCGGCGCCAGGTTGAACGTCCGGGCGATGTGCAGCACCGCCTCGGCCACCGACGCCCCGCCGCTCTCCGGCATGGCCTGCACGAACGACCGGTCGATCTTGACCACGTCCACCGGCAGCGCGCTCAGGTGACTGAGCGAGGAGAAGCCGGTGCCGAAGTCGTCCAGCGCGATCCGCACGCCGAGGTCCTTCAGCTCGCTGAGGATCCGGGCGGACTCCTCCAGGTCGACCAGCGCGACCGACTCGGTCAGCTCCAGCACCAGGTGCTCCGGGTCTAGGCCGGTACGCTCCAGCACCCCGCGCACCTCGGCGACCAGGTTCGGGTTGCTGAGCTGCGAGGCGGAAAGGTTGACGTTCATCTCGAAGCCGGGGAACTGTCGCTGCCAGTTGACGGCCTGCCGGCACGCCTCCTCCAGCACCCAGCCACCGAGCCGGGGGAGCAGCCCCAGCTGCTCGGCCAGTTCCAGGAACAGGCCGGGCGGGACCAGGCCCTTCTCCGGGTGCTGCCAGCGGATCAGCGCCTCGACGCCGACGGTCTGCTCGCCGTCCAGGTCGACGATCGGCTGGTAGTGCACCTCGAACTCGCCCATGTCGAGGGCGCGGATGATGTCACCCTCGGCCTTGCGGCGCTGTTCCTCCAGGGCGAACAGCTCCGGGTCGAACCGGCGGGCCGAACCGCCGCCGTCCAGCTTCGCGCGGTGCAGCGCCTGGTCGGCCTCGCGCAGCACGTGGTCGATGCCGCCACCACCGGCGGTCATGGCGACGCCCGCGCTGGCCCGGACGGTCATCTTCAGGCCGGCCACCTCCAGCGGCCGGTGCAGCTCGGTGAGGACGCGCTCGGCGACCGCGACCGCGGCCTGCTCGTCCTCCAGGCCGGGCAGCAGCACCACGAACTCGTCGCCGTCGAGCCGGGCGACCACGTCGTTGGCCCGCACGTTCGCGGCCAGCCGGTCCGCGGCGGCCCGCAGCAGCTCGTCGCCGACCTCGTGGCCGAACGTCTCGTTGAGCTCGCGGAAGCCGTCCAGGTCGACCACGATCACCGCGGTCATCGTCCGGCTCGCCGCGGCCAGCTCGTGCTCGGCCCGTTCCAGGAACATCTTGCGGTTGCCGACGCCGGTCAGCGGATCCCGGTACGCCTGCCGGACCAGCAGCGCCCGCTGTGTGGTCATCTCATGCAACATCGCCTTGTCCGTGCCGGCGCCGAACCAGCGCCGGGCGAGGACCGCCACCGCCATGCCGAGCAGCAGCCAGACCGCCCCCGGGGCGAGTTCGCCCTGGGCCTGCCGGATGCCACTCACCACCAGTGCGGCCGCGATCGGCGCGAACCGCAGCACCGGACGTTCCGGCGCCACCAGCAGCATTGCCACGCCGAGACACAGCGCCGCGGCGAGCGGCACGAGCCGGGACGTGAGGGTCACGTCCGCGTTCGCCGCCGGCCACACCAGCAGTACCAGCGAAGCCAGAACCACGCCGTCATCGACGGCGCGCCGCATCCGGTCCAACAGTGCTTTCCGAGCCACGATCCACCTCCGGTCGCTCAGATCGGTCCGGCGGCGGGCGGGTTAAGTGATCCGGCTCCCTTCCACGATTCGCAACCGAGCTCAAAACCGCAGGTCAACCATCTCGCAACCGGTGCTCTGCCGGATGCACGTGCAGCTGCCCGGTCAACCTTCGCCGGCGCGGGACAACCAGGTGGCGACGTCCGCGATGTCCGCTTCGGGCAGGGCCAGCGCGGCGGCCCGGACCAGCTCCGGCCTGCGGCGCAGAGCCGGGTGCGGGGAGACCAGGGCGAGACCGCTCCAGGCCGGCTCCTGGTCGCGGTTGATTCCCAGGCTTATTCGGTACGCCGTGAGCGCGGCCCCCGCGTCGCCGCGCACACACGCGACGTCGCCGTCCTGCGGCCCGGCGAGGTCACCGCGCAGCAACTCCCGGATCATCCGCAGCCGTGGGCTGGGCTCGACCGTCCGCTCGGCCCCGGTCACCGTGGACCCGACCGGCGGCGCGGCCCGCCCGGCCCGCCACGCCTCGGCCAGCGCGTCCACGTCCTCGGGCGCGACGATCAGGTTCCGCAGCCGCCAGCGTGCGTGATGGTCGGCCCGGGCCAGGTCGGCGAGCCGCTCGACCTCGGCGCCGACCGGCTCGCCGCGCCACGGCCCGGCCTCGTCCCGCAGAGCGCCGGTCAGGCGGATCCCGGCCGCGGTCAGCTGCCCGCCGTAGAGCAGGTCACCGGCCGCGGTGTGGACGGCCGCCCGCCACCGGGCGAACTCGAACTCGGCCTCGCCCGCACCCGTGCCGCTGCTCAGCTCGGCGCGCCAGAAGCGGGTGACGGCGAGGAACGCGTACACCCCGTGCAGGATGCCGAAGGCCGGCCGCGGATCGTCGCGCCACGGCGAATAGCCGAGCGCGCTCTCCGGCTGGACCAGCTCGAACAGGCCGTGGACGGCGTTCAGCACGCTGTGGTGGGTCTCGTGCAGCAGGGCGACCGCCAAGCTCGTGTCGTTCGCCGGGGCCGACATCGCGACCGCCCCGAACGCGGCCGCCGACGTGGCACTCACCCCCTCGGCCCGCGGATCCGGCCGGGCCGGGACGATCACCCGCAGGACGCCGTCGACGAGGTCGGCCGCGGCCGGGTGCCGGGCGATCAGAATCCGCCACGCCCCGGCGAGGGAGTTCCGCCAGTGGGCCACCTCGGCGGGCGTCAGCGGGTCGGCCGGGGCCAGACCGAGCAGGTGGCGCAGGGGGCCGTGATCGTCCAGGCGCACGGTCAAGGTCCGGCCGGCGTGCGTCACGGAGAGCACGTGACCGGACGGTTCGGGGAGGTCGCCGGCCGGGTGCGGTGCGCCGGAACGGGTTGCGGACAGGGCCTGTGCGGCCCAGAGCCCGGTCATCGGGTCGGCGATCCGGGTGCGCGCCTCGGCGACCGGCAGGGCGTGCAGACGGTCGTACCACATCGGATTTTTTCCGAGACCGAGCCGCAGCTCCCGCAGGAGGAGCAGATGGCGGCTGACCTGCGCCCGGCGCAGCAGGGCGAGGGTGCCCGGCGAGGGTCGCCCGGCGCCGAGCGCGGCAAGATCGGGGTCGGCCAGCCGGAACGGGTGCAACGTCGGGCCGCTCAGAGCGCGGAGTTGAAGCCGGCGATCTGCTCGCTCGGCCCGGACAGGTCACCGGCGAGCCGGCGCAGGCAGCGGTCCAGCGCGGAATCGTCGCGGGTGACCAGATCGGCCAGGGTGGATTCGGAGACGTCGATCATCGCGGACCGCCACTCCGGCGCGTGTCCGTCGTCCGGCTGAACTGTCTCCACGGCACCCCCTCGATCGTGGCGGTCGATGCGTTGCTTGAAGGTTACGGCGGTCGCCGGGTCGGGTGAGCGCCGGGAGTCGCTACCGTGGGTGCTCGCGGGGATGGCCCGGTCGTGATCTCATGGGACATCACCACCGTAAGTCGGTAACGGAGGGCGAAACAGTGCTGGGTGGAGAACGCGGTGCCGATGACGGCGCATCCCGCCCGCGGGGTGCGGCCGCCGCGCTGGCCGACCGGGTGGCGACGCTGCGCGCGTCGGCCTCCGGTGCGGACGGTGCGGTGCTGGTCACCGTCGCGAGTTCGGGGAACGTGACTGATCTGGAGCTGGACGACCGGTCCCTGGGCCTGGGCGCGCCCGGGCTGGCGACCGAGATCCTGCGGACGATCCGGCGCGCCCAGTCGGCACTGGCGGCCCGGGTCGCCGACGCGGTCGAGGCGACCGTCGGGACGGAGACCGAGACCGGCAAGGCGGTGCTGGACAGCTTCACGCAGCGTTTCCCGGTCGCCGAGGGCGCAATCGGCGACGCGGTCGCCCCGGTCATGCCGGCGCGGGCGCCGTTCCCGTCGTTCAGCACCGTGCCGTCGCTGCCGCACCAGACGCCCGGCAACGGCTTCGAGAGCGGGCGGGACAGTCGTGCACGCTGAGCCGAGTCCCCGCCTGCCCCGTCGTGGGCCGGCCCCGCCGGTCGACCAGATGAGCAACGCCGAGCTGGCGCGGATGGTCGAGGCCGAGCATCCGTACCGGGGGAAGGCGCTCTTCGAGCTCTGCGACCGGCTCGTGACCGACGACGACGCGGTGGCCAAGGTGGCGATGCTCTCCCGGCTCACCTCGCTGCGGCGGGCGCGGCTCTTCGACCGGGTGTCACTGGCCTGGTCGGCGATCATCGCGCTGCTGGCGGCGGAGACGGAGAACGCGCGGGCGGAGGCCTACGCGGCGTTCCAGGCGCTGGACCCCGAGGAGCAGGGCGACATGCTGGACTATCTCGAGGTGACCGCGATCGAGGAGGCCCACCCGCGCATCGCGTGAGCGGGCCCCCGGTTGCCGGTTTAGATCTCCACCTTCACGTCTTTGCGGAAGGCCACCCGGTCGCGGACGGCCGAGGCGTCGGGTTTCGGATCCGGGTAGTACCACGCGGCGTCCGCGGCGGTCTGCCCGTCGGCGCGCAGCGAGTAGTACGACGCCTTGCCCTTCCACGGGCAGACGGTGTGCGTGTCGGAGGGGATGAGCACGTCCGCACGCACCGAGGCGCGGGGGAAGTAGTAATTCCCCTCGAGCACCACCGTGTCGTCGCTCTCCGCGATCACTTCGTCGTTCCAGATGGCCTTCGGCATGCCCCGAACCTAGCGCGCCGTCGGTTTTGTGACTGATATGTGCGTTTTATTCACCTCTCGCGGGTGAAACCCGGCGAGATCGCCACGGTCCCGTAGACTTCCTCTCCTGACTTGTCGATCTTCCCCTTGACTCGTCGATGGTTTCGGAATGGGCGCTGATGACAGGCTTGATGGCGCGGCTTTCTCCGGGCGGCCCGCTTTGCTCGGGTGGCCCGCTTTGCTCGGGTGGCCCGCTTTGCTCGGGTGGCCCGCTTTGCTCGGGTGGCCCGCTTTGCTCGGGTGGCCCGCTTTGCTCGGGTGGCCCGCTTTGCTCGGGTGGCTGCTGATGGCGCGGCTCGACGAGCTGCGGGGCAGCGGTAAGGCGAAACGGCACAACGCGCGCACGATCGCCGCGCTCACCGGCAACCCCGGCTGCAACCGGCGGGCCGTGCTCGACGCGGCCGGCGTCGACAAGCTGAAGCTCGCCGAGACGATCGGCTTCCCCGGCAGCTTCGGGCAGTCCCGGTTCGCGCTGTCACGCGGCAACGCGTTCGAGGCGATGCTCAAAGCGGACGACTGCGAACTGCTGCGATCGGTGCTCGGCGCCTCCGACGCGCTGCTCAGCTACCAGGACCTCGGCACGGACTCGGACGACACGCTGAGCGACCGGCACTCGCGGACCGTGTCGCTGCTCGGCTCGGCCCGGGCCGCCCTGATCGACCACCCGCTGCTGACGCTCGACGTGGCCGGGCAGGTCGTCTACCTGGAGCCCGACCTGGTGGCGTACGCGCATCAGGGCCGCCTGCAGGTCGTCGAGATCAAGTCGTTCGCGATCGTGGACGGCCAGGCGGAGAGCGCGAAGGTCTCGGCGGCGGCGATCCAGGCCGCGACGTACGTGCTCGCGCTGCGCCAACTGCTCGAACGTCTCGGGATGGACCCGCTGCTCGTCGACCACGAGGTCGTGCTGGTCTGCCCGGAGAACTTCGCGATGCGCCCGGTCGCCGTGCGCCTCGACGTCCGCAAACAGCTCGCCACGCTGCGCCGGCAACTGTCCCGGCTGGACGGGGTCGGCGAGATCATCGACGCGCTGCCGCCGGGCGTGACGTTCGACCTCAACCGGCCCGCCGAGGAACTGACCGTGGCACTCGGGCACGTCGCACCTCGCTATGCGCCGGAATGCCTGTCCGCCTGCGAACTCTCCACGTACTGCCGGCACGAGGCGAGCGGCACCACCAGTGCGCTCGGCCGGCCCGTCCGGGAAGCGCTCGGCGGCATCGAAAGCGTCGACGAAGTGCTGCAACTCGCCGCCGGAACCCGCGAACCGACACCGGACCAGGAGGAAGCCGCGGCACTGCTCCGGCAGGCGCTACGCCTGCGGACCGAGGCGCTCTCGTGAGCACGCTCACCGCGCTCGCGCGGGCGCAGGCCGCCGCCACCGGCCGGGCACAGCCGATCGCCACCGTGCGCCACCTGCACGTCCACGACTACCCGCTGGTGCTCGTACCGCTCGCGATGGCCGGCGAGGCGAACGCGCCGCTGGCCGCGCTGGTCGGCACCGACCCGGACAAACCGGAACTGCTCGTCGTCACCCAGCCGCGGGACCGCGACGAACGTTTCCGGTTCGCTGATCGTCTGGGTCAGATTCTTATCGCGTACGTCGATACGTTCGCCGACGCCACCGAAGACGTCCCGATCGACCGGGGCAAGGACGTGCGCACCCGTTACGTCGACGCGCCGCAGCTGTGGGTGCCGAACCCGGGCGGCGTCGACTTCCTGCGCCTGTTCGGCCGGTCCACCCGCTTCCGCACCGTCGACGGCGAGCACCCGGTGCCCGTGTCGGTGCCGCTGCTCGGGCGCTGGCTCACGTTCTTCGCCAACAGCGCCGAAGTGCCCGGCTCCGCCCTGCTGCTCAACGCGGTCCAGGCACTCGGGCTGCACTGGGCCACCGGGCAGAGCGGTGCCGAGGACGCCCAGCTCGGAGTCCTGCTCGCGTGGATCGAGGACGGGGCCGCGGCCGCCCGGGCGGTGGAGAACGGGCCGGTGGCCGGGCCGGCGACCGATCCGGACTTCGACAACAAGGTGCTGGCGCCGCTCATCGAACGGTCCGCTCCGGAACTGCCCGACGTGCTGCGCGAGGTGATGCTGCCGACCTGGGAGAAGATGTGGCGGGTCCTGGACCTGCTGCGCCGGCTGCCGGCCGGTTCGCGGGTCGGCTCGCGGTGGGACTCCGACCGGGACGCGTACACGGCGTTCACGCAGTACGTCGCCGAGGGCGGAGCGCCACAACCCCGCCGGGACGGTGCGGTCGCGGCCGCGGCCCGGCTGCAACGGCTCGAATCGGCGGCCTCCCGCTACGCGGTGCAGCGCGCGTTCGACGACCCGCTGGTGCTCGCCGAATACCGGCTGGCCGGGGCGGCGTTCGCCGGGACGGTCACGCTGGCCGCGCCCGACCGGGTCGACGACAGCGGTAAACGGCCGGTGCTGCGGCCGCGAATCATGGTTCGTACCGCGGAAGCCGTCCGGGTCGAGCCCGGGACGTCGCTGACCTCACCGTCCCGCCCGTCCCAGAAAGCGCGCGTCATCTCGGTCGCGCCGGTTCCGGCGACCGGGGAGACCGACGTCCTGCTGGAGCTCTCCGGTGGCATGGGCCGCAAGCTGGTCGCCGAGCCCGGAAGCGTGCCGGAGGTCGGCGAGCGCCTGATACTCACCACGCTGACGGAGGAGTTCCGCCGTGGCGGTGCTCTCCCCGACCCCACCGAAACCCCCTGGACCCACGGCGGACCGCCACCCCTGACCCTCGACCCGGTCACCTGACCGCGCTGCCTGCCCGGCTTCGGTGGCGTGCTCCGGCCGGCCGGAGCCAGTGCCCGGTTCGAGGGTGTGGGGTGGGGTTTTGCTCTGACCGCGCCCCTCCACGGAGGTCGCCCTTCCGGGCTGAGCGTTCTGGGCGCCCTGCGCCCTGCTCAGGCCGGAAGGGTCCCCGCGGGAGCGGCGGAGAAGGACCACGGCGGACGTGGGACATCAAGAATTTGACGTTGATCTTCAGCCGGTGAGGCGGACCAGGAGCAGGGCGATGTCGTCGTTGCGGCGTGGGGCAACCTCGAGCAGGCGGCCGCAGAGCTCGTCGCCGGGGTAGGCGCAGCTCTCGCGGAGGCGTTCGGCGAGGCGGGCGACGCCGTCGTCGAGGAGTTGCTCGCGGTCCTCGACGAGGCCGTCGGTGTAGAGGACCAGGGTGGAGCCGGGTGGGACATACCGGATGGTGGTGGTGCGGGGCTGGTGCGGGGGCAGGCCGAGGAGCGGTTCCGGCGGGATCCACCAGACCTGGACCCGGCCGTCCGGCATCAGCAGCAGCGGGGGCGGGTGGCCGGCGTTGGCGAAACTGATCGCGTAGCCCGACCAGGACTGCCGGACCCGGGCCAGCACCGCGGTCGCGGCCGCCGGCACGCGCAGCCCGTGCAACGCCTCGTCGAGCTGGGTGAGCAGGGCGCCCGGCTCGTCGTCGCGGCCGAACGCGTCGCCGCGCACCAGATTCCGCAGCTGGCCCATCGTCGCGGCGGCCTCGATGTCGTGGCCCGAGACGTCGCCGACCGCGACCATCACACTGCCGTCGGGCTGGGCAAAAGCGTCATACCAGTCGCCGCCGACGGCGGCACCGTCCTGCGCCGGCAGATAACGGGCGTGCAGTTCGACACCGGGCAGCGCGGGAAGCTCCGTGAGCAGGCTGCGCTGCAGGACCTCGGCGACATGGCGCTGCTCCCGGTACAACCGGCTGTTCTCCACGGCGAGGCCCGCCCGGCGGCCGATCTCGGCGGCGACCCGCTCCTCGGCCTCGGTGAACGGCGGCCGCTCCGGCCCGTTGACCATCAGCACCGCACCCAGCACCACCCGACGCACCGGCGACACGATCGGTGCGACCATCGTCGACCCGAGGCCGGCCGAGGTGGCGAGCGCCGCGATCTCCACGTCGCTGACCCGGCCGCGCAACTTCGCCGAACCGTGCTCGCGGCGCACCGAACGCCCGTGCCGGCGCGCCGCCAGCACGATCGCCTGCAGATTGGTGCGCGAACGGGCGGCCAGATCGGCGAGACGCGCCATGTCGGCGGCGCGAGCCGGGTCACGGTGAGTGGCCGAGACGTGCGGACTCGCGCCCGGCGCATCGGCGTAGGTGACGACGCACCAGTCGGCCAACCGGCTGGTGACGATCCGGCCGAGGCGGCGCATCGCCTCGGCCACGTCCATCGTCGCGGCCAGCGACTCGGTCAAGTCCGTGAGCAGCGCCAACTGGTGCTGGGCGGACTCGGCGGCGCGCCGTGCGTCCTCCGCGGCGGCCCGCGCGATACGCAGGCAGACCTCCGACGAACAGACCGCGGCCAGCTCGCTGAGCAGCGCGATCTCGCTGTCGGTCCAGTGCCGCGGCTCGTGGTCGACCGCGCACAGCGCCCCGACGACCAGGCCGTCCGGGTCGGTGATCGGAGCCCCCACATACGCGATCACGTTCAACTGATCGATCGACGGGTTGCCGCGCATCCGGGGATCGGCGCGCACATCCGGGATGACCAGCATCTCGCCGGCCACCACGACATGACGGCTGAACGAGTGGGTCAGCGGCATGCTCCGCTCGGTGGCGAGCGGCTCGGGCATGCCGACCTGGCCGGCCAGGAACTGCCGTTCCTCGTCGACCAGGCAGACGACGCCGAGCGGGGCGTCCACCAGCTTGCGGACCAGCATGGCCACCCGGTCGAACGCCTCAACCGGCGCCGGCGTGACCAGCCGCCGGACCGAACGCAGACGCACCGGATCGGCGAGCACCCTCTGCTCGGTGTCGCCGATGACGTCCCACCGAAGCACCATCGCCCCCCAGCCGGTCGCCTGCCAGGCTACCGGCGTCCGGGCCGGGTTCACCCGTGTGCTCCCGACCCGATCATCCGTTTCCGGTCAGCCGATCGGTCAGCCCGGCCCCTCAACCATGCCAACGTCGTCCTGATCACGCGGTCGTGGTGTGGTGCCACGGGTCACCGCGGCTGTGGTGCCACGGGTCACCGCGGCGCCGGGCGGCGTGGCTCTGGTCCGGCGGCGGGTTGAGGTCCGGCATGGACTGAGGCGCGGTTGCGGTCGTGAGCGGGAGGTGGGGCGGTCTGTGGAGGCCATGCGGTGTGCCCGCCGCGCCGGCTGGGCGGCTGCGGCCTGTCGTGCTGGCCGGCGAGATGCTGATCGTCCCGGAGGTGCGCGCCGATCATCGGATGCGCGGCTGCGAGGCGACGCCGGGTGGGGTCAGGCGGCGTGGCCCGGGGCGCCGATGAACGGCTGCCGGACGCCCGCGTGCAGGCCGGAGCGGATCGTGCCACGGACCTCGGCCTGCCCCAGGCCGGCGGCGCGGGCCGCCTGCTCCAGCTCACGCCGGACCGTGCCGGCGTCGAGCAGCCCCGCCCCGACGAACCGGCCCAGCGCGAACGCCGCCCGGTTGAGCGTGTCGTTGCGGCAGCCCACGACCGCGCGTGCGACCCGCTCGGTCTCGGACTCCAGCGCCGCCTCGGCATAGCGATCCGGGTGCGCGACCGGCCGCAACGGCGCCGGTGCGGGACCGGCGATCATCGCGCGCAGCGCCGGTGGGCCGGCCGGCAGCGACGGGCCGGGACGGCGGATCCACGTGTAACCACCACCGGTCACGTGCCGGGACGGCGGGGCCAGCACGTAGCCACCGGCGCCGCGCCAGTCCAGCCCCGGCAGGAGCCGGACCCGGTTGCCGAAGCCGGTCGGGCGGAACCACAGGTGGCGGCCACCGCCACCGGTGTGGACCTGCGGGCCGGGCGGGATCTCGTCGCCGAGCAGGTGGCACAGGCCGTGCCAGCCCTCCACCGAGTCGACGTCGGCCACATCCATGATTACGCCGGTGCGCAGGCCCACGTTCGCCTGCGGCCAGTGTGACCACCAGATCTCGATCTGGCGCGGGTCGGTGCTCGCCTCGTTCACCCCGTGCCGCAGGCGGGGATGCTTGCCGGGACTGTCGCATCGCTCGCGTCGAGGGCAGGAACAGACACCACCCCGGTCAGGCGTGTGCACCGGCAGGACGGGGATGCCGTGCCGGGCGTACGCGAGGGCAGCCGTGAGCGACATTAGAACAACCGTACGACAGTTTTGCCGTCGTGGCCGTGCCAGCCGGTTCCTCGTTCCGGCAATGCCGGCCGACTCCGCTTTGTGGGCCTGCCGGTCGGCTCGGCTCGGCCGCGTGAGCGGGCCGGTGGCTCGGCTGCGTGGGTGTGCCGGTTGGCTTCGTGGGTGTGCCCGTCGGTTCGGCTTCGTGGGTGTGCCCGTCGGTTCGGCTGCATGAGTGTGCCGGTTGGCTTCGTGGGTGTGCCCGTCGGTTCGGCTGCATGAGTGTGCCGGTTGGCTTCGTGGGTGTGCCCGTCGGTTCGGCTGCGCGAGCGTGCTGGGCGGCTCGGCTGCGTGAGTGTTCCGGTCGGCTTCGTGGTCGTCGGGGTGGGTGCGCTCTCACGGTTTCGGCAGGGTCCGCAGCACGTACGAGATGTGGTGGGAGGTGCTCCAGGCGATCCAGCTCGCCGAACTGCCCGCGCCCCGGGCCGTGCGCGCCCGCCGGGCGATCTCGGCGTCGCCCCACGAGAACCGGGCGCCCGCCGACGGCCACTGCGGAGAGGTGACCAGCGTGCGGCACAGGTCGTGGCAGCGGTCGTCGCTGCGCCCGCCGCGTCGCGCCCAGCGGTAGATCCACCAGTTCTGCTCGGTCGTGTACCGCAACGTGGGCAACTGGCGATGATGCTGCACCCCGAGGCGCCGGACGGGGGAGGTGACGCCATAGTCCGCATAGCCCACCCCGGGCTCGCCGAGCCGCGCCCACACCCGGGCGTCGAGCCGGCCGACCGGCACCGGACGATCCGTGGGCAGGTCGTCCAGGTTCGGCGGCATCGCACCGGAGGCGATGCTGACCGAGCGCCACGGCATCGTCCGGGCCCAGCGCAGCACCCGCCGGGCCCGTTCCTCGACCTGGTCGGCGTGGGCCAGGCAGGCGGTCTCGGCGAGGTCGATCAGCAGGTCGACCTCGTTGGCGTCGAGCGCGGTGGCGGCCAGCACCCGGTCGGTGACCATGTCGGCCTCCACCGGATTGCCGGCGTCGACGTGCGGCCGGAGCCGGAGAACCGCGCGACGGCGGTGCATCCGGGCGGCCATGCCGTGGGCGACAAGGCGACGACCGCTCTCGTACGGCCGCAGCACCGGCACCATCGCCACGCCCAGTCGCGTGAGCTGCTCGGCCAGGGACAGTGGCGCGGGTGGCTCGGGAACGTGGGCGAAGTCGAGGGCCAGCTCCTCCGTACGCGGTGGCAGCTCCCGGACCAGCGGGACAATGCTGATCGCCGGATCCAGTTCGACGATCGGCGTGACGCGGGCAGCCTCCTCGTCGGAGAGGTGTGCGAGTGCCGTGAACTCGCCGCGCCGTGGCCGGAGAATCGGTCGATAAGCCCTGTTGGGCGTCATAGCACCACGGTAGCCGTATCGACGGTTGCCGGTGGGTTACGTTCGGTATAAATGCGCGAGCATCGATTGATTCGCCTCCCATCCGTCCGGGAATTTGACCGGCACGTTCAGGTGCATCGGCTCGGTCGAGGGGTGCGCGTCGAGCAGTTCCGGGATGCCGGAACGGGCCACCACCACACAGGCGTGCCGGTGCCGTGAGGTGAGCACGCAGAGCCGGCCGGACTCCAGGTGGAACGCGGTGGCGTCGCGCCGGCCGGAGAGCGGGTGCAGGACGACGGTCAGGTCATACTCCCGGCCCTGGAGCCGGTTGGCGGTGTCGACGGTGATGCCGGCCGCCTCCGGTGGCAGCAGCCCACGGATCGCCGCGGCCTGGTCGCGGTGCGCCGCGCCGATCGCGATCCGGGCCGGTGACAGCGTGCCCCGCCCGGCCTCGGACTCGGCGACCCCGCCCCGGGCCAGCGCCCGGGCGGCGAGCTGGGCGCAGGCCGCGGCGGCTTCCGCATCGGTGCGCACGGTGAACCGCGCAGGCAGCTCGTGCAGGCCCCAGCCGGTTTTCGCCGCGGTGTCCAGCACCTGGTCGAGCGGGGTCTCGGCGGGGCGCTCGAAGTGCAGCGTGCGGTCGCCCGGGCCGGTGCCCGAGCGGAAGCCGGTGAACGGGTAGAACGCCTCGGCCACCACCGGCGCGGCCGACGCCGGCAGCCGCCAGGAGACCGGCAACCGGTGCACCGGAAGCTCCGGATTGTGACGCAGCAGAACTGCCACCGCGCTCTGCATCGGATCCCACGACAGGCCGGTCCAGCGCTCGACCTCGACGGTGGAGAAGGGGTCGAGCTGACCGGGATCGCCGACGAACAGCGCCCGCTCGAACCGCGGCGCGACCCGCAGCAGTGCATCGGACCGCATCTGATAAGCCTCGTCGACGATCGCCCAGGGCCAGCTGCCCTCGGCGACGGTGGCCCACTTGGCCGCTGTGCCGATGGTGATCGCCGGTGAGCCGAGGTCGGGCACCTTCGCCGCGACGCGACAGCTCGGATGTTCCTTCACTCGATCCGTCCGCTCGTAGTCGACGGCGGAGAGCCGACCCACCGTCACCTCCGGGGATCGTGTGCCGAGCCGCTCGATCAGGTCGTCGACCTGCTCATTCGTCTGGGCCACGATCATCAGTGGCTCGCCGGTCGCGGCCAGCTCGCCGGCCGCGCGCACCACCAGCGTCGACTTGCCGGCGCCGGGCGGTGAGTCGACGACGACGCCCCGGTGCCGGCCGGAGCGGAGATCGCCGAGCACGGCGGCGATCACGGTGGCGGCCTCCTCGGCCGGGCTGACCTCATTCACCCGGGCACCGTAGCGCGGGCGACCGACGGAATTGCCGACGCCGGTGCTGGTCTGCGGAAACTTCGGTGATCCACGCCGTCGATCGGCCCAGCTCGGCGCTTTTCCCAAGTTTTTTTGTCCGACCCCTCCCGTGGGTACTCTTCGACACGCTATGGATCATCGCGAATGGAGCTGGCCCGCTCCGAAGCTGGCGGCGTTGCGGCTCGGCCGCAGGCTGGCGATGCCGGTCCCGGCCTCGCAGCCGCACCGCTGGTCGTTCGTGCACATCGTGCCCAGCGGGCGGTCCGCCGACGAGGCCGCGCTCCGCCGGGGTGTCGCGCGCAGCGATGCCGGCCGCAGCTTCCTGGTCACCCACTGGGAGTACGAGTCGGATCGCCTGGAGGGCTACGACCAGGATCTCGGAGGTGTCCGGCTGCGCCACGCCGAGGCCGCGGACGAGTCGGAACTCCTCGCTGTGCTGCGGGAATGGTGCCTGCCGCCGACCGGATTCGACTACTCCTGGGACACCGTCGGGCCCGGCTGACCGAGGTTGTCCACAGGCCGCTCCATGATCTTGCCGACGGCGCTAGCGTGGCTCCACGGTGAGAGGAGAGCGTCCATGTTCGACGATCGTGAGCTCGGTGACGCACAGGCCTGGCTCGATGAGTGGCGATCCGGGTTCGGGGAGCGAGCACGGTGGGCACGTGAGTTGTCTGGCCGGCTCCATCGCGTGTGCGGGACGGCGCGAAGCCCCGACGGCCTGGTCAGCGTCACCGTCGGGCCCGGCGGTGAGCTGCTCGGGCTGGAGCTGGACGAGGGGATCCGGCAGCGAACGGCGGCGGACACCGCTGAGAAGATCCAGGTGACCGTGCGTGCTGCTCGCGAGGCGCTGGCCGAGGCGGTGTGGCAGGCGACCGCGGAGACGGTCGGGGCGGAATCAGCGACCGGCCGTGCGGTGGCGGCGGCATATGCGGTGCGGGCTTCCGCCGGTGAATGAGGAATTGACTCCCGGCTGATTGTTCGGTCGAAGTCGTAACGAGTGCCGCGGGAATTGTCTGCGGTTCGGATTGGATCGATACAAGGCCGCCGTGTTCGATTCGGCCAGGTTCCGCAATGCTGAGAGTCGATGGTGCGGAGCGGATGACCGGCTGCCTGTCCAAGATCGATAGATCGCGGCGGCGCGAGCGCTCCGGAGAGCGCTCGCCCGGAGAATTTGATCAAAGAGCAGACGTTCTGACGGGAATCCGACAGTGGGCATGTCTCAAGTTGCGCCGACGCCCGGGGTTTGCCCGGTTGCCACGGGGCGGTCGGGCCTGTGTCGATCTAGCTGGAAGAGGGTGGCAGGGTCCGGAAGAAGTTTCCGTCCGAGAGTTCCACGTCGGCGTACGCGATCGGAATGATCCGCCGGATGGCGGTCGTGCAGGTGGCGAGCTATTTGATCAACGGTCGTGAAGGGATGTTCTCTTCTCCGTCACCGGTCGGAAATAAGTCCGGTGTTCAATATCGGGTGCGGGGGAAAGCGAAACCGGCTTGCAACTTGCGCGTGCGGTTCGCCGCGCAAGTTGCAGGTTTCGATACTTCTCGGGTTGACGCCCCGTCGTGGTGGCTAGCCTTTGGTCGGCAAGCGCGATTTCATTCACGTTCGTTTTTATGATCTCGTCGCCGCCCCTTCCAGTCGATCATCGGAAGTGCAACTCTTCTAGCCAGCAGTGACGTCGGAATCACGGACGGTGGTGATGGGGAATGCGTCCAGACGTTCTCGTCGGTCCCAGCGATTGGCTGGTCGAGCAGTTCGGTGACAGGGTCGCCGACGAGCTGTGGACCCGGGTGCCGGAGGCCTTGAGCACAGCGATCGACCGTGAGGTGCACGCACATTCGGCCATGACGCAGACCGTGGAGCGCGTGCTGGGTAATCCGCGCTGGGCACTGCCCTACGAGGAGCTGGTGCTCTTCCTGGGCACGCTGCCGGGGGCGGAGATCATCAGCGTTCCCCGGTCGGTCTACCAGTTGGTTCTGATCAACGGGCACATCGTGGTGCCGTGGTGCTACGGGCAGTCCGCACGGCTGTCGATGGCCGACGCCGAGGTGGGCCGTTCGTTCGGGCGGCTCGCTCGCGAGTTGCTCGGGCGGTTCGGGCCGCCGTGGCGCCGCTCGCCGGTGGAGTCGCCGCTCCCGCTGGACGCGGTCGACGAGCGGGAGGTCGCCAAGATCTGTGCGGCCATCGCGCGCATCGAGCCGAAGCCCGAGGTGGTGATCGCGGGCTACGCCGGGGCGCCGAATCTCGGGTTGCTGCGGGCCTGCCTGGGCGAGGTCAAGTCCACCGACAACGGCACTCTGAACTGGAGCCACCTCGACGATCTGCCTCTTCCGCCTCCGGTGATCCCGCGTCCCCGGCGCATGCAGTTCCCCTGAGGCCGGGGTTCGCGGGCTCGGAATCTTCCCGAGTCCGCGGCCTCCGGCAAGGCTTCCATCAGCGGCGGGCCGGAGCCGCCCGGTGGACACCGCCCTCCCGCCCTGGGCGGCGTCCACCGGTTCCGCCGCCCTCCCGCCCTGGCCCTGGGCGGCGTCCACCGGTTCCGCCGCCCTCCCGCCCTGGCCCTGGGCGGCGTCCGCCGGTTCCGCCGCCCGGAAAGCGCGCGAGACGTCCGCGGTGAGCACCGGTCCCGCCCGGCCCGGAAACACGCTGGCGAGCGTCGGTTCTGCCATCTCCTGACCTGCCGGTCGTTCACCGGTCCCGCTGCCGGTGTGCGCGAGTGAGGCTCCGCGGGAAAATGACCAACGACGGAGTCGGCGGCGTTGGGGGCAGGGCGATGGACAAGCGGTCGATCGTGGTCACCGGCGGCGGCCGGGGAATCGGGCGTGCCGTCGTCGAACGTCTCGTCGCCGGCCGGCACACCGTCGTGGTGCTGGAGAACGACCCCGACGCCGTCGGTTGGGTGGCGACCCACCCGGCCCGGGATCGGATCCTCCCGGTGATCGGTGACGCCTCCGCGCAGGCCGTGGCCGAGCACGCCGCCGAGACCGCCACCTCCGCGGCCCCGCTGCGCGGCTGGGTCAACAATGCGGCGGTCTTTCCCGCGGCGTGGCTGCACGAGACCTCGGCCGCCGAGGTGAGCGCGTTGATCCGGCGCAACCTCGATCTGGCACTGACCGGTTGTGCGGTCGCCTTGCGCTGGTTCCCGCCCGGCGGCGGCGCGATCGTGAACATGTCGTCGCATCAGGCGCAGCGAGCGGTCCGCGGGGCTTTGCCGTACGCGACGGCGAAAGCCGCGATCGAGGGCCTGACCAGGGCGTTGGCAGTGGATTACGGTGCTCGCGGCGTACGGGCAAATGCTCTTGCCCTGGGTTCTGTCGCGACCGAACGGTCGGCGTCGTATCTCCGAGGACTACCGGAAGCGGACCGTCTCGCCTTCGACCGGGAGATCCGGTTGCTGCAGCCGGTCGGCCGGATGGGCAGTCCGGCGGAGGTCGCCGAGGTGGTGGCGTTCCTGTTGTCGGATGCGGCGGGGTTCCTGAACGGCGCGATCATCCCGCTGGACGGCGGCCGGTCGGCGGTCGGCCGCGATCCGGAGGAGGCCTGACGCGTTCCGGAGGGGGTCGGCCGCGTTCCGGAGGAGGCCTGACGCGTTCCGGAGGAGGTCGGCCGCGATCCGGAGGAGGCCTGAGGTGATTCGGGGAAGGCCTGGATCCGGGTGCCGGGACGGCGGGCGACCGTAGGAGCGGGGCGCCGGCGCCGCCTCTAGACTTCACCGGATGGAGTCGCCCACGACGATCCGGGACCGGGCTGTCGCGGTCGCCGACTACCTCCTTGCGGTCCGCGCGCAGATGGACCGCCCGGCCCGCACCGTGCCGCCGGATGCGCATTGGCTGGACGGATTGCCCGCTCACCCGGACTGCCAGGCTGGTCCGGGCGCGGATGGCGCGTCCTGGTTGCGGGTCGGCCGCCCCGAGTTGCCGGCGCCGGTGAGTGTTCCGGCCGCTCTGCGCCGGCGCCTGCGCGGCGAAGTCACCGCCGCTGCCGAACCGGCGATGATCCACGACCATAAATCGCAAGAAGCGAGCATAAATCGGGCAGACGGGGCTGAAGCCGCCGAGAAAGCCGTGGAAGCCGGGAGTGTCCGGAGTGCCGCGAACGCCAGAAATGCCAACAGCGCAGAGAACGCCGGAAACGCCGAGAACGACGAAGAAACCGCCCCGGACAACTTCGACCGCTGGCGCGACGAGACCTGGCGCCCCTGGTCCCACCTGACCGCCGCCGCCGACCGAACCCGCGACCTGCACCGCAACTTGTTCGACCGCATGCACCAGATCGACATGGCCGCCGCAACCACCGAAATGGTCTGGGGCCACGGCCTCCTGGAGACCGAGATCAACGGCACCCGGGTCCGCTATCCGCTGGTGGCGACCCCGGTCCTGATCGAGTACGACGCGGATCGCGCCTTGATCACCGTCTCCCCGGCCGGCCCGTCCCGGCTGCAGACCGATGCTCTGCACGGGCTCGACGAACGTCACCTGAGCCAGCTTCAGGGCCTGGCCGGCCCGGGCGGTGTCGTCGAGGTCGACCTCTGGAACGACGTGGAGCGCCGGGAGTTCTTCGAGCGGGCCCTGACCCGTCTCGGCCACGACCGTATGGTCCTGGGCGCCGCGGAGAAGGCGACCGGAACCCTGATCAGGGACACCGCTGTCCTTTTCGCCCGTCCCCGCCAGCGCCAGCTCCGCGGCTTCCTGGAGAACCTCCGCAACCGCCTCACCGAGAACCGCGCCATCGAGGGCGTCGGCGCCCTGGCCGCGATCCTCGCGCACGAGCCCAGCCGCCTCGCCATGCCCGACGATCATCCGGAGTTCTGGGACCGGGTCGGCGCGCGCCTGCTCATGCCGCTGCCTACCAACGAGGCGCAGGAGTCGATCGCGCGCCGGCTGGCGCAGCACCGCAACGTCGCTGTTCAGGGCCCGCCCGGCACGGGAAAGACGCACACCATCCGCAACCTGATCTGCCATCTGATGGCGAACGGCAAGCGGGTCCTGGTCGTCGCGCAGAAGGAGGAGCCGCTCCGGGTGCTGCGGGACGGTCTGCCCGAGGAGGTGCGGGCGCTCTGCCTGGCGGTTCTGGGCCGGACGACCGATCAGTTGGTCCAGCTGCAGCTCGCTGCGCGGGAGCTCTCGGACCGTGCCGCGACCTTGGACAAGGAGGCCGAGGCGCGGCGGGTCGAGCGTCTCACCGTGAGCTTGGAGGAGGCCGAGCGCGAGCTGGCGTCGGCGCTGGCCGGGCTGCGGCTGATCGCCGAGAGCGAGGCCACGACGTACCAGATCGGCGGGGTCGGTCTGCTCCCGGCCGAGGTCGGTGCGTGGCTGCGGGAGCGGGCGGCGGCGCACGGCGGCATCCCGGATCCGGTCTCGGGTCCGCCACCGCTGACCATCGAGGAGTTCGCGTCGCTGTTGAAGCTGGCCGCGCGGATGACCCCGGAGGACCGGGCCGCGTCGATGCGCCCGTTGCCGGAGATCATGGATCTGCCCGACGAGGCCACGGCCTCGGCCCGGAGGGCCGAGATCGCCGCGGCGCAGCTGCGTCTGTCGCGCCTGCTGGACCAGGGCGTCGACATCGATTTTGTACGGTCTCGGCACCGCCCCGCCCACACCGAGCTGATGAACGATCTCCGCGAGGCGGTGTCGTGGCTGCGTCGTCGCGAGGGCACGTGGACGGACCGTCTGGGCCGGCTGATGGACGACCAGCACTGGCGCACGTTGTGGGCGGATCATGTCGCCACGGTCGCGGCGCTGCTCGACGAGTTGGCGGCGAGTGCGAAGGAGCAGGCCGGCCACCGCGTGGTGATCGGGGAGCAGTTGCTGGCCGAGCCGAAGCTGCTGCTGGTGCGGCTGGCCGAGATCCGTCAGCGGTTCGCGGCCGGCAAGGGGCTGAACCGGTTGTTGCAGGCGGCCCTGTTCCGGGTGGCGGACGAGATCCGGGTCGACGGCGAGCCGATGCGCACGGCCGAGGACGTGGATCTGGTCGCGGCCCGGGTGCGGCGGGCGCAGGCCCATCGGCGGCTCGGTGACGTGTGGACGGATTGGGTGGACCGGCTGCGCATCGACGAGCCGGCGGGCGGCTGGACCGATCCGGAGGTGTGGGCCGGGCTGCTGCTGACCGAGGCGGCGCAGTCGCTCGAGTTCGATCTGCGGCGCTGGCCTCCGCTGGTGGAGCGGATGGCCCAGGTCGTACCGCAAATTGATCTTGAATTGGATGCTGCGCGTCTCGCGGCCGTGGCCGAGCTGATCGACGGCGCCGGCGAGATCTTCGCCCTGGAACAGGCGCAGGCGGCCGAGCGGGCGGTGGCCGAGCGGCTGGCGCCGTGGCCGGAGCTGGCGCAGGCCTGGCAGAAGCTGGACGGCTGGGACGAGGCGCTCGCGGAGATCACCCGGGTGGCCCTGCTGCAGCCGGACGTGCTGCGGTTCCATGCCGCGCACGACCGGCTGGTCACCGTGGCGCCGGAGTGGGCCGCGAAGATCGCCACGGGGGAGCACCCGGTGGTCTCCGGGCAGGCTTGCCTGGAGGCGTGGGAGTGGCGGCGCGCGCAGACCTGGTTCGACGGCGTGGTCGGTGACGTCGACCCGGCCGTGCTGGGCCGGCGGGTGGAACGCGCCCGCGCGAAGATCCGCCGCCGGACCGGTGAGCTGGTCGTCGCCTCGGCCTGGCTGGAGGTGGCCCGCGCGCTGGACGACCGGCGCCGGGCCGCGCTCGCGGACTGGACCGCCGCGCTCCGCAAGATCGGCAAGGGCACCGGTCGCAGCGCCGCGCTCTGGCAGGCACACGCTCAGCGGGCGATGGAGTCGGCGGTGAGCGCGGTGCCGGTCTGGGTCATGTCGGTGGACCGGGCGATCGAGCAGTTCGCCGGCGGGGCGACCTTCGACGTGGTGATCGTCGACGAGGCGTCGCAGGCGGATCTGTTCGCGCTGCCGGTCCTGTCGCTGGCCGAGCGGGCCGTGGTGGTCGGCGACGATCAGCAGATCGGCCCGCAACTCGGCTTCGTCGGGTCGGTGCAGGGGCTGATCCAGCGGCACCTGGGCGACGTGCCGTCGGCGGAGCACTTCGACCCCGAGTCGTCACTTTATGATCACGCGGTGCGACGCTCTCCGGAGCGGATCCTGCTGACCGAGCACTTCCGGTCGGTGCCGCAGATCATCGAGTTCTCGTCGCGGCACTACTACGACGGCAAGATCATGCCGCTGCGCGCGGATCGTCCCGCGCTGCCGCCGATCCGGACCGAGTTCTGCCCGGAGGGTGCCCGGGTCAACCTCCCGGGTGTCGGTGACATCAACCCGGCCGAGGCGGACGCCCTGGTCGACCGCATCACGAAGATCGTCTCCGATCCGCGGTACGACGGCCGGACGCTCGGCGTGATCAGTCTGCTGAGCAGCAGCGGTCAGGCCGGACACCTGCTCACCCAGTTGCGCGAGGCGATCGGCGAGGACGAGATCCAGGCGCGGCGCCTGCGGGTCGGTGACGCCTACACGTTCCAGGGCGACGAACGCGACGTAATGCTCGTGTCCATGGTCGTGTCCGAGAATGATCCCCGCGTTGCGGCGTTCACCAAGCGCGATTACCACCGCCGGATCAATGTGGCGGCGTCCCGGGCCCGTGATCAGTTGTGGATTTACCATTCCGTCCGGCCCGGATCTCTGCTCCCGGACGACGCACGGGCGCTCCTGTTGTCGTACGCGATGAATGTCTCGGTGGAAAACACCGTGAGCGATCCGGCGGCCCGGTGCGAAAGCGATTTCGAGCGCGATGTGTTGCGCCTTCTCGCGGTGCGGGGCTACCGGCCGATCCCGCAGTTCCGGATCGGTGGCTACCGGATCGACTTCGTGCTGAACGCGCCGGACGGCCGGCGGCTGGCGATCGAGTGCGACGGTGACGCCTACCAGGGGCCGGAGCGGTGGGAGAGCGACATGCGGCGGCAGGCTGTGCTGGAACGGGTGGGAAACTGCGTGTTCGTCCGGATCCGTGGCAGTGTCTTCGCCCGCGAGCCGGAGGCGGCGATGCGGCCGGTGTGGCAGCGCGTCACCGAGTTGGAGATCACTCCGGCCGTCGAGTGAGGGTCACCCACCGCATGTTTTTCGGAACGGCGCGTGCATGTGGACGGTGGCTCGTGGGTAGGAAACTGCGCAAGGTTTTCCGCTGGACACAAACAGTGACTGTCTGTCATGGAGGCTGAGGCGCTTTTCGGTGGAATTGGGTAGGAAAGCGGTCCTCCGTTCGGTTGTTTCGCTACTCTGGATGGGCGATAATTCCCTGCTCCTGGCCTCGCCTGCGGATACGTCAAAACTTTGACAAGGCGTCCACTGTTACTGCGGCCCGGTGACAGGTCGTAATAGGTAGGGGTCCGTGGTGGCTGGGGAAGCAGTCGTGTTCGAGGGGGGAGGTGCTGCCGGATGACCGTGCCCGAAGAACGCGAGCGCTGGACGCCGCCGGCCGCCTCGCTGCCCGAGCCCCGCCCGCCGGCCGAGGACCGCGCGGCCTGGTTCTCCTACACCGCCGCCAACGATCAGATCGTCTGGTCCGCCGCCCTGTCCGCGATGCTCGGCCGGACGCCGGCCCGGGACGGGATGACCCGCCAGGTCCTCGCCCGCTACGTGCACCGCGACGACCTCGCCGCCGCGCTCGGCGCGATCACCGAGGCCTGGACCACCCGGGCCACCGTGCGGTCCACGGTCCGGCTGATGCGCCACGACGGCGGCTGGTTCGACGTCGACTGCCGGCTGGAGCCGATGATGAGCCCGGACGGCACCGTCCGCGGCATCCGCGGCACGGTCCGCGACGTCACCGACCGGGAACGGGCCCGCCGCGAGGATGCCCGGCTGACCCGCCGCGGCGAGACCGTGCAGACCTCGCTGGTCGATCCGGACCCGGCGACCGGCCTGCTGACCCGCGCCCGGTTCGCCGACGAGATCGACCGTGCGCTGCGCCAGGCGTCCGGGGCGTTGCTGGTGCTGCGCGTGCAGGCCGACAGCGGCGACGCCGACCTGCTGCACCGGGCCGCCCGGAGCCTGGAGGACCGGGTCGGCCCGGACCAGCTGCTCGGCCGGGTCGGCACCAACGAGATCGCCGTCCTGCTGGCCGCGTGCGCCTGGCCGGCCGCTCGCAAACAGGCGAACGCGCTGGTCGAGTCCCTGCGCGACGAGTCCGGGGCCCGGGTCTGGGGCGGGCTGGTCCGCTTCCGGCCCGACGGCGAGGCCGGCAGCCACGACCTGCTGATCGACGCCGAGCAGGCCTGGCGGCAGTCGCGCGAGGTGGACTGCCCGGTCACCCTGGTCGCGCATCCGGTGCCGGCCCGTGACCGGCAGGGCTCCTACCGGAACCGGGTTGCCGACGCGCTCGGCACCGACCGGTTCACGCTCTACTCCCAGCCGATCCTGGAGCTGCAGACGAACCGGGTGACCCGGCACGAGCTGCTGCTGCGGGTGCTCGACGAGGCGGACGGCCCGCAGTCGCCGACCCAGGTGCTGGACACCGCCGAGCGGCTGGACGCGGTCTTCGACATCGACCTGTGGGTGGTCGAGCGGGCCATGCGCCTCGCCACCGAACAGCCCGGGATGGGCTTGCAGATCAACCTCTCCGGCCGCTCGGTCGGCGATCCGCGGCTGACCGCCGAGGTGGAGAGGCTGCTCACGCAGTACGGGGTGAATCCCGAACAGCTCACCTTCGAGATCACCGAGACCGCGCTGATCGGGAACCTGAGCGAGGCTCGCCGGTTCGCCGACCGGATCCGTGATCTGGGGTGCTCGCTCGCGCTCGACGACTTCGGCTCGGGCTACGCGTCCTTCCGTTATCTGCGTCTCTTCCCGATCGACCTCGTCAAGATCGACGGGGAGTATGTGGTCGATCTGGTCGACAACCCCCAGGATCAGGTACTGGTCCGTGCCCTGGTCCAGGTCTGCCAGGCGTACGGCATCCACACCGTCGCCGAGTTCGTCCAGGACGAGGCCACCCTCCGCATGCTGCGGGAACTCGGCGTCGACTACGTCCAGGGGTACCTGATCGGCCGTCCGTCACCGGTGAACCCGGGCGGCCTCGCTTAGGTAGCGTTTGCGGCATGGAGCACTACGTCATTGCCACTGTCGCCGAGCAGAGTTCCGACTTCCGCCGGGTGCTGTGGACCGGTAAGCACACCCAGCTCGTCATCATGACCGTCCCGGCCGGCGGCGAGATCGGTGCGGAGATCCACCACGTGGACCAGATCCTCACCTTCGTCAGCGGCGTCGGCAAGGCGATCATCGGTGGGGAGACCCGCACGGTGCAGCAGGGTGACCTGGTCATCGTCCCGGCCGGGGTGCAGCACAACTTCGTCAACGACGGGCCGAACCCGCTGGTTCTGCACACCGTTTACGGCCCGCCGGAGCACGCCGACGGCGCGGTGCACAAGACGAAGGAAGAAGGCGACGCTCTCGAAGAAGCGGGACTCGACAATCCGCCCGCCTGAATTTCCGTTTCTGCGCGTTCATTTCTGAACACTTTGTTTTGCTATTAGGCGCACGACGCCGGAACCGGCCGAGGCCCCCCAGCCAGCCGGTTCCGGCGCCGTGTCGAGGTGGAAAGTCCTCGGACAGCCTACTCGGTGAGGTTCACGTAAGTCGATCGATTCGGTGACCCGCCGTGGAATGCTGTCCGCCCGGCCCATGCCCGACTGTCCGAACGCCACTAACCTTCCAGCATGGACGAGCCCCGCTGGTTGACGCAGGAGCAGCAGGCGGCCTGGCGGAGCCTGGTGGAAGTGCTGGTCAAGGTGCCCGCGGCGCTGGAGACCCAACTGCAGCGGGATGCCGGGCTCACGCACATGGGGTACCTGGTGATGATGACGCTCTCCGAGCATCCGGACCGCCGACTCCCCATGAGTCACCTGGCCAAACGTGCCTGCGCCTCGCTGTCGCGGCTCTCCCACGTGGTGGCCCGGCTGGAGGAGAAGGGCTGGCTGCGCCGCGAGCGGGACTCCGGCGACGGGCGGGTGCAGATCGCGGTGCTGACCGACGAGGGGTTCGCCAAGGTCGCCGAGACCGCTCCCGGTCATGCCGAGACGGTGCAGCAACTGGTCTTCGACCGGCTCACCCCGGCCCAGGCCCGCCAGCTCGGCAAGCTGGCCGAAGCCTTACTGAAAAATCCGTAGAGTCGGCATCATGCGGAAAGGTGCGTGCAACAGATGAGTCAGCTGGTGCGGGGCGTGATCGCCCGGGAGAAGGGCAAGCCGGTCGAGGTCGCCACGATCGTGGTGCCCGACCCGGGGCCGGGCGAGGCCGTCGTGAAGGTGCAGACGTGCGGCGTGTGTCACACCGACCTGCACTATCGGGAGGGCGGGATCAACGACGAGTTCCCGTTCCTGCTCGGGCACGAGGCGGCCGGGGTCGTCGAGGCGGTCGGCGACGGCGTGACCGACGTCGCGCCCGGTGACTTCGTGGTCCTCAACTGGCGTGCCGTCTGCGGCAACTGCCGCGCCTGCCTCAAGGGCAAGCCGTGGTACTGCTTCAACACCCACAACGCCAAGCAGAGGATGACCCTGGAGGACGGCACCGAGCTCTCCCCGGCGCTCGGCATCGGCGCATTCGTGGAGAAGACGCTGGTGCACGCCGGCCAGTGCACGAAGGTGGACCCGCAGGCCCGTCCGGCCGCGGTCGGCCTGCTCGGCTGCGGCGTGATGGCCGGCCTCGGCGCGGCGATCAACACCGGCGGCGTGACCCGCGGCGACTCGGTCGCGGTGATCGGCTGCGGCGGGGTCGGCAACGGCGCGGTGGCCGGGGCGGCACTCGCCGGCGCCACCACGATCGTCGCGATCGACACCGACGACCGGAAGCTGGAGTGGGCCCGCGGCTTCGGTGCCACCCACACGGTCAACGCCCGCGAGCACGACGTGGTCGAGCGGGTGCGCGAGCTGACCGGCGGGTTCGGCGCCGACGTGGTGGTCGAGGCGGTCGGCCGGCCGGAGACCTACAAGCAGGCGTTCTATGCCCGTGACCTGGCCGGCACCGTGGTCCTGGTCGGCGTGCCGACGCCGGACATGACGATCGAGCTGCCGCTGCTCGACGTCTTCGGCCGCGGCGGCGCGCTCAAGTCCAGCTGGTACGGCGACTGCCTGCCCAGCCGCGACTTCCCGATGCTGACCGAGCTCTACCGCCAGGGCCGGCTCGACCTGGACGCGTTCGTGACCGAGGAGATCCCGCTGGACGGCGTCGAGCAGGCGTTCGCCCGGATGCACACCGGTGACGTGCTGCGCTCGGTCGTCGTCTTCTGAGAATTCAAGATATTCATTGCCCATCTCCGCCGTGGTCCTTCACCGTCGCTCCCGCGGGGACCCTTCCAGGCTTCGCAGGGCCGTGGCCGGCCCAGAACGCGAAGCCTGAAAGGGCGGCCTCCGTGGGTGGGCGCGGTCACCCCGAAAACCGTCAGTCCGCCCGGGCGTAGGCGGGCGCCGACCGATCGGCCAGCAGGTCCAGGCACAACGCCGCGGTCCAGCTGAACGTCGGCGCCCCCAGCCCCGCCCCGGTCTCCGGGTGGAAGTACTCGTAGTGCCCGTGCTCGTGGACCAGCCGCAGCGTCGCCCGCCGCAGCTGCTCCGCCTCCCCGCGCCGCCCGTGCACCTGCATGCCGCGGCGCAGCAGCCAGTTCACGTTGACCCAGACCGGCCCCCGCCAGTACCGGTGCGTGTCGAAGCTCCCGTCGCTCCGGTCAACGCTCGGCGCCGGCAGCCCGAACCGCTCCGACCGCACCTCCGCCATGATCGCCTCGACCTGATCGGCGGGCAGGTCGGGCAGCATCAGCGGGAGCAGACCGCTGACGCAACGGACCGGGCTGAGCCGTCCGGTGCGGGCGTCCCGGGCGCGGAAGGTCCGGCTGACCGGCTCCCACAGGCGGCGCGAGATCGCCGCGGTGATCTCCCGGGCGCGGTCGCGGTGCCGCCGCGCCTCGCCGGTCAGCCCGAGCACCCCGGCGATCTGCGCCAGGGCCAGCTCGGCCACGCCGAGGATGCTGTTGAAGGCCGGGCACTCCACCGCGAACGGATGCCGCTGCACCAGCTCGGTGTCCGAGTAACCGCCGTCGCGGTAGTTGAGGATCAACCCGACGTACCGGGCGTAGTCCTGGTCGGTGGGCCGGTGCGCGGCGTCCGCGACGGCCAGGTCACGCCGCTGGTAACGATCGAGCAGGGTCAGGTCGGCCGGCACCTCGGCGAGCGCCTGGTCCCAGGCCGGGCTGTTGTCGAGGCCGGATTCCCACGGGTGCACGATCGAGGCCAGCCCGCCACCGGCGGCGTCCCGTCGCTCGGTCAGGTACTCCTGCTGGCGTACCAGCCGGGGGTAGAGCCAGGCCAGCTCGGTGCGCGCCTCGCTGACGCAGGCCGCGCCGTGCGCCGCCGCGTGACGGTAGACCTCCCACGCGGCCGGCGCGTGCAGCGGCGGCTGGACGATGCCGGTGCTGCGCCGGGCCGGGCGGCCGGCCAGGACCGGCAGATCCCAGAACCCGGGCCCGGGGAAGTAGTCGTCCTCCGCGGTCGCCGGGTCGAAGACGATGTGCGGCACCCGCCCGTCCGGCCACTGCGCCTCGAACAGGGTGTGCAGGTCCCGCCAGGCCCGGGTCGGGTTCACGTAGGCCAGCCCGATCGCGATGAACGCGGTGTCCCAGCTCCACTGATGCGGGTAGAGGCGCCGGGACGGCACGGTGTGGTCGCCGGACCAGTTGGTGTCCAGCACCCGCACCGCGGACTGCCACAACTCGGCGGCCGGATCGGGGGCGGCGACGGGGGACGAGGGCAGGTGCGGATGCATGCTGAGGTCGAGGCCCTTTCCACTGCGGTCGCAGGCTTTCCCCCGCCATCGGGCGAGCCGCAGCGCTCCTGAACGAAACTGCCGGTTGCATCTTCGGTACCGCTGCATCGGGGTACGCAACCGGGGTACCTCTCAGATCACCGTGATCTCCCGCCACAGCCGGCTCGCCCGGCCGAGCAGGTAGGGCGAATCGAGCCGCTTCGCCACCACGCCGGACAAGCCCTGCGAACGGGCCGCTTCCAGGGCGAACCGCCCACCGCCGGGGAAGAACGGCGGGGTCTGCCAATGCTCCCCGGCGCACGCGAGGCCGTCCAGCAACTCACGGCGCTCGGCGTAACGGAGCAGCTCGGTCGTGGTGTGCCCGTCGAGCCAGAGGAGGTCGTACAGCAGGAATTGCACGGGATCCCTCGCGCTGCTCCTCTTCGGACTCTTCGCGGTGGCTCGCCGGGCCAGCCGGGCCGGGTCGGGTCGCGCGCCGTCGAACGCCACCACCTCGCCGTCGAGGATCGCCTCGACCGGCGCGAGCGCCGGGCCCAACGCCCGGACCTCCGGGAACAACGAGGTCAGATCCTCGCCGCCGGCTCCGCCGAGGCGCACTCGCCCGCCCGAGACGTACGCGAGACACCGCCGCCCGGCCCAGCGCATCTCGTAGCCCCAGTCGGCGTCGTCGGCCGGCAGTTCCGCCGCGCGGGTGGCCAGCATCGGTCGCAGATCGTCGGGCATCGACTCCCAGCCCGGCTCAAGGGGGTCCATCCGGCGCACCATCCAGTCGGCGCCACCGGTCTGGAAGAAGACGTAACGGCCCTTCGTGCGATCCCCGTGAAAGGTGACGCTGATCTCGTCGTCGCGCCACTTGCCGGTCTCGTAGGTGCCACTGTCGAAGATCGTCATCCGGCCGCCGCCGTACTCCCCGGCCGGGATCTCGCCGGTGAAGCCGAGGTACTCCAGAGGGTGGTCCTCGGTATGTTTGGCCAGGTTGTTGCGGGCCTGGTCACGGGGCAGGCCGCGCGGGACGGCGAACGAGACGAGCACGCCGTCGCGCTCCAGCCGGACGTCCCAGTGCAGGCTGCGCGCGTGGTGCTGCTGGATCACGAAGCGCCGATGCCCGGTCGCCGCCGGACGCTCGCCGGGAACGGGTTCGGGGGTGCGGGCGGGGTTCCGCTTGCGGCGGTATTCGTCCAGTCGATCCGGCATGCCCCGATTCTGCCGTCACCGCACGTGGCCCGGAATTGTCGTACCCCGATGGTTGGGTCCTTCGCATGACGGGGATGCAGACTTTGCCGCGCCGGGCGATCCGGGCGCGCCGGGCCGTGGCGCTGGCGCTCGCCGGGCGCGCGTTCGCGACCGTGGAACCACCCGCAGGGATGACACCAATGTGGTCGGATGCCCAGTCAACTGTGCAAACCGGACTCGATGTTGATCGTGACTTTCCCGCGACGGTGGCACGCGGTAGTGTTCTGGCTCCGACGCGTATCCATCGACAGGAAGGCGTTGGCCGATGACCTTGCGCATCCTCGTGGTGGGCGCCGGCATCGCCGGCCTGGCCGCGGCCCGGGGCCTGCGAGTCGCGGGCTTCCGGCCGGATGTGGTGGAGGCCCTGCCCGCCAGCATGAGTCCCGGCGCCGGCATCTACCTCCCGGGTAACGCGTCTCGCGCGCTGCGCCTGCTCGGTCTGGACGTCCCGCTGCGCCCGCTCGGCGACCTGATCTTCCGACAGGTCTTCCTGGACTCGCGCGGCCGTGAGCTGTTCGAGATGGACGTGGCCGGTCTGTGGGCCGGCGTCGGCGAGTCCCGCGCACTCTCCCGCGCCGACCTGCAGCAGGTGCTGCTCACCGGCGTCGGCGGCGAGGTGCGCTACGAGACCGAGGTCCGCGACGTGCAGATCATCGAGGGTGCCGCCAAGGTCGAGTTCTCGACCGGCGCCATCGCGGAATATGACCTGGTCGTGGGGGCCGACGGCCGCAAGTCGACGATCCGCGACAAGATCGGGCTGGGCGGCCCGGCCACGCCGACCGGTCAGATCGTCTACCGCGCGGTCGTCTCCGGCGGCCCGCCGCTCACCGACTGGACCGCGGTGCTGGGCCGCCGGGCCCAGTTCGTCGCGATGCCCATGGGTGGCCGCAAGATCTACTGCTACGCCGACGAGACCGCACCCGAGACGCCGGCCCCGGCCGACCCGAGCGAGCGGATGCAGGAGGTCTTCGGCGAGTTCGGCGGCCCGATCCCGGCGATCCTCGAGCGGATCGAGAAGGTGTCCGTCGCCCGCACCGACGAAGTGGTCCTGCCGGCCTGGTCGCGCGGCCCGGTCGTGCTGGTCGGCGACGCCGCCCACGCCACCGCCCCGACCCTGGCCCAGGGCGCCGCCATGTCCTTCGAGGACGGCTGGGTGCTGGGTCAGGAGCTGCGCCGGGCCGAGCCGGACATCCCGGCCGCCCTCCGGGCGTACGAGGAGCGTCGCCGGCCGCGGTGCTCGGAGGTGCGCGACCGCACCCGCGAGCGGGACCGGACCAGGGACGTGCCGCCGACCCTGCGCGACCCGATGCTGCGCCGTCGCGGCCTGCGCATCTTCACCGACCACTACAAAGGGCTCGTCACGCCGGTCTAGGTCCGGCGCCGAGCCCGGCGGCCGTGCCGCACCGTCGATCCTGGATCCGCGCCCGCGCCGGCCGGCGAGGGCGGTCGATCTTTGCTGCCCGGCGTTCGTCCTGGGTGGTCCTTTGGTCACCCGGCGAGCACCCCGCGACGGCGGGGGGTCGGTGGGGGACTATTCTGCCAGCGAGGTACGCCTGATCATTGGTGTGCCGAGTGGGTCGAACGAGACAACGGAGGCAATTCGTGACGACCGTTGCGCCGTCGCCGATCGCGACCCGTCCGTATCCTGTGCGACGGACGGTCAGGGGTTCGGCATTCGCCCGGATCCTGCGCACGACGGACGCGAAGCAGATCGGGATCATGTACATGATCACCGCCTTCGTGTTCTTCCTGCTGGGCGGCCTCATGGCGCTGCTGATGCGCGCCGAGCTGGCCCGGCCGGGCATGCAGTTCCTGTCGCCCGAGCAGTACAACCAGCTGTTCACCATGCACGGCACGATCATGCTGCTGTTCTTCGCGACACCGATCGTGTTCGCGTTCGGCAACTACGTGGTGCCGATCCAGATCGGCGCGCCGGACGTCTCCTTCCCCCGGCTCAACGCCTTCGCCTACTGGCTGTACCTCTTCGGTGGCCTGATCACCATCGGCGGGTTCCTGACCCCCGGTGGCGCCGCGGACTTCGGCTGGTTCGCCTACACCCCGCTGAGTGACTCGCTGCACTCGCCGGGCGTCGGCGGCAACATGTGGGTGGTCGGTCTGGCGATCTCGGGTCTGGGCACGATCCTCGGCTCGGTCAACCTGATCACCACGATCCTGACGCTCCGCGCGCCCGGCATGACCATGTTCCGCATGCCGATCATGACCTGGAACATGCTGGTCACGGCGCTGCTCGCGGTGATGGTCTTCCCGTTCCTGGCGGCCGCGCTCTTCGCGCTGGCGGCCGACCGTGTCCTCGGCGCGCACGTCTTCGACGTCGCGACCGGCGGTCCGATGCTCTGGCAGCACCTCTTCTGGTTCTTCGGCCACCCCGAGGTGTACATCATCGCCCTGCCGTTCTTCGGCATCATCACCGAGGTCATCCCGGTCTTCAGCCGCAAGCCGGTCTTCGGTTACAAGGGCCTGGTCGCCGCGACGCTGCTGATCGGCGCGCTGTCGATGTCGGTGTGGGCGCACCACATGTTCGTCACGGGCCAGGTGCTGCTGCCGTTCTTCAGCTTCCTGAGCTTCCTGATCGCGGTTCCGACCGGCATGAAGTTCTTCGTCTGGATCGGCACCATGTGGCGCGGCCAGATCAGCTTCGAGCCGCCGATGCTCTTCGCGATCGGCTTCCTGGTGACGTTCCTCTTCGGTGGTCTCTCCGGCGTCCTGCTGGCGGCCCCGCCGATCGACTTCCACGTCTCCGACTCGTACTTCGTGATCGCGCACTTCCACTACGTGCTCTTCGGCACGATCGTGTTCGCGGTCTTCTCCGGCATCTACTTCTGGTTCCCGAAGATGTTCGGCCGGTTCCTCGACGAGCGTCTCGCGAAGATCCACTTCTGGCTGACCTTCATCGGCTTCCACACCACGTTCCTGGTGCAGCACTGGCTCGGCACCAAGGGCATGCCGCGGCGGTACATCGACTACCTGCCCAGCGACGGCTTCACCACGCTGAACACGATCTCCACGATCGGCTCGTTCATCCTGGGCCTGGCCACGCTGCCGTTCCTCTACAACATCTGGAAGTCGTACAAGGTGGGCAAGGTTGCCTCGGCCGACGACCCGTGGGGCCACGGCAACTCGCTGGAGTGGGCGACCACCTCGCCGCCGCCGCTGCGCAACTTCGACCGGATGCCGCGGATCCGCTCCGAGCGGCCGGCCTTCGACCTGAAGTTCCCCGAGCTCGCCGCCGGTGAGCACGGCGCGCTCGCCGGCCCGCCCGAGGGCGGGGCGCGGGTGCTGTCCCACGAGTCCGACGGTGGCGCGACCTACCAGGAAGACACCGAGAGCAACAAACACTGATTTCCTGTACGACGACGGCCCCGCCCTCCCTCACCGGAGGCGGGGCCGTTCCGTTTCCGGATTGTTTCGGGGCATTCCTCGCCCCGCGACCGGTTGCCGACGTGAGCTGCACTAAAGCCGTTGGTTTATGTCGTACCCCTGGGGCAGGATCGCTGGCGGAGGTCAGGAACGTCATGCTGCTCAAGCCTTACCGGGAAACACTCGCGCTGCCCAAGGTCACATCCTTGCTCGTGGTCGCCACGCTCGCCCGCATCCCCATCGCGGCCGCCGCGGTGGTGATCACGCTGCACGTGGTCACCGACCTCGATCGGGGCTACGGCGCGGCCGGGCTGGTCGGGGCAGCCGCCACCCTCGGCGGCTCGTTCGGCGCCCCGGTGATGGGCCGCCTGGTCGACCGTCGCGGGCTGCGCCCGGTGCTGGTGCTGACCACGATCGCCGAGGTCATCTACTGGCTGGTGGCCCAGGCATTGCCCTATTGGGCGCTGCTCCCGGTCGCCGTCGTCGGCGGTTTCCTGGCCCTGCCGGCGTTCTCGGTGGCCCGCCAGTCGATCGCCGCGCTGACCCCCGAGTCCCATCGGCTGCCCGCGTTCGCCCTCGACTCGATGACCACCGAGCTGTCGTTCATGGCCGGCCCGGCGCTCGGCGTGCTGATCGCCACCAACGAGCACGCCGGCCCGCGCGTGGCCATGCTCACCCTGGCCGGCGGCATTCTGCTGGCCGGTGTCGGGCTGTGGCTGCTCAACCCGCCCACCCGCGCCGAGCACGAAGCTCCGGTTTCGGCCGGCGAGCGCGTCCCGCGGCGTGACTGGCTCAAGCCTCGGTTCGTCGCGATCCTCGCCGTCACGATGGCCGCCACCCTGGTGCTCTCCGGCACCGACGTGTCGGTCGTCGCCGTGCTGCGCTCGTCCGGCGAGCTCGGCTGGAGCGGCCTGGTGATGTCGCTGTGGGCGCTGTTCTCGTTGATCGGCGGTTTCGCCTACGGGACGGTTCGCCGCGGCCTGCCGGTGCTCGCCCTGTTCATCCCGATGGCCGTCCTGACCGTCCCGGTCGGTCTCGGCGGCTCCCACTGGTGGTTGCTCGCGCTGCTGCTGATCCCGGCCGGTGCCCTCTGCGCGCCCACGATCACCGCCAGCTCCTCGGCGATCAGCCGGATGATCCCGGCCGCGGCCCGCGGCGAAGCGATGGGCCTGCACAACTCGGCCCTCACCGTCGGGGTCGCCCTCGGCGGCCCGCTGGCCGGCCTGGCCATCGACAACCTGGGGCCGAAGTGGGGCTTCGTCGCCGTCGGCACCGTCGGCGTGCTGGTCGCGCTCCTGGTCCTCCCGGCCGAGCTGCGCCGCCGCAACGCGCCCGCGGAGCCGGCCCCTGACACCACTCCTTCCACGCCCGCGGACCCGGTCCCTGACACCGCTCCCTCCACACCCGCGGACCCGGCCCCTGACACCGCTCCCTCCACACCCGCGGACCCGACCTCTGACACCGCTCCCTCCGCGCCCGACAAGCTCAACTCGCCCTCGCCCTCGCCCTCGTCGGCTGCTGGTCCGGTGCCGGCTGGTCATGTGGGAGCCGCCGGGGCCGCTGAGCTCGGTGCGGTTCCGGCGGCTGACTCCGAGTTGAAGCCGGCTGATGACCTGGCTTCGTCTTCCACCGGCGGTGCCGCTCCGGCCGGTCGCTGACGGGGCGGCGGTCTCTACGGCCCGGCCCGGTCTGTCGACCCTGGCTGGAGGCCGGCGGCTCTGGTTTCGGCTGGGCCCGACGGCGCCGGCTGGGCCCGACGGCGCCGGCTGGGCCCGACGGCGCCGGCTGGGGCTGGCGGCGCCGGCTGGGGCTGGCGGCTCTGGTTTCGGCTGGGCTCGACGGCGCCGGCTGGGGCTGGCGGATCTCGCTTCGGCTGGGCCCGACGGCTCCGGCTGGGGCTGGCGGCTCACCGGGTCTGACGGTCAGAGCTGGGCCCGAAATTCGGGTTGCGGGGGTGTGGGGACGGGCGGGTAGGTTGGCGGTGAACTCCGAATCTCCGGGCCTTGGATACATGTCGCAGACGGGCTTGGGGACCTCGCCATGAGCGGGGAGGAGGTGGCGACGTCAGTCGTTGCTACCTGCTTTCTGGAGGACAAGAGTCATGGAGTTCGGCCTTGGGCTGCCCATCAGCGACCCCGCCCGGCTGCCGGAGTGGGCCCGTCTCGCCGAGGAACACCGGTTCGCCACGGTGGCCCTGCTGGATCGGCTGGCCTACGACAACCCGGAGCCACTGACCGCTCTTGCCGTGCTGGCCGGAGCCACCACCCGGATCCGGCTGCAGACCGAGGTACTGCTCGGTCCACTGCGATCCACCGCGTTGCTGGCCAAACAGGTCGCCACCCTGGACCGGATGTCAGCCGGCCGCTTCGTCCTGGGCATCGGCATCGGCGGTCGCGAGGACGATCACGCGGCGGCCGGGGTACCCCTCCGCCGCCGCGGCCGGGTCCTCGACACCCAACTGGCCGACTTGAAAAGGATCTGGCGCGGTGAGCCTTACCAGGCGCAGGTCGTGGGGAAGGCTGACTGCGGTTCTGCGCCGGCTTCCTCCGAGAACTGGGGTCTGGGGCGCACGGAGTCGCCCACGGCGGCCCCGATCGGGCCCCGGCCGGTCACGGCTGCCGGTCCACCGATCCTGATCGGGGGGTTCGCCCCGGAGGCGCTGCGCCGAGTGGCGCGCTTCGGGGACGGGTTCATCTGTGCGGCGCCGCTCGCCTGGGCGGGCGGCCTGGTCCGTACCGTCAATGAGCAGTGGGCTGACGCGGGCCGGGCGGGCCGCCCCCGTCTGGTCTGCCAGATCAACGTCGCGGTGGGCAGCCCGGGGGTGGTCGAGCGGGGTCGTCAGGCGGTCGCCGACTATTACGCCTTCACCGGCCGGCCCGGCTGGGGTGCCCCGATGTCCGCACCGGCCCAGATCGCCGAGACGGTCGCGGCCTATCGCGAGTTCGGTGCCGATGAGCTGATCTTCTACTGCTACGGCGACGACCCTCGCCAGGTGGAACTGCTCGCCGACATCGTCCGCTGACAGCCCGGGGAGGCGGCGCACAGCGCAGCCGCCTCCACCTCCGGTGAGTGCCTGACAGCTGTTACGAAGCCCCGACAATCACGGTCAGGCCCAGCCGAAAACATCCGGCTGGGCCTGACCGTGGTTGTGCAGGACCGATTACGACGGTGGGGCCCCGCCGGAAGCACCTGGCTGGGCCTGGGGGTGGTTATGGGGTGTGGATCATCCCCAAGGGGTCAGCGGGTGATTCGCGGGGCTGGGGTGGGGCTGAGGGCCCATTCGAGCAGGGACGGCCAGGGGCCGTACCCGGATTCGTGGTTGAGATGGGCGCCGCCCGAGAGCAGGTCCGTGTCGAGTGACAGCGGCGTGCCGTAGTCCGCGGCGGCGCCCTCCGGTGCATACGGGTCGTCGTCGGAGACCACGAGCCGGGTGTGACCGGCCGCGGCCGCGACCGCTTCCGGGCGCAGTGGTGGCGGGGCGAACCCGGCGATCTCCGGGTGGGCCAGCGTGACGGAGATCGACGGCGGTGCGACCAGCAGCACCCGGTCGACCGGCTCGGTGATCACGCCGCGGGCGACCCCGTTGAGCCAGAGCAGGCAGCCGAGGCTGTGACAGATCACGGTTCGCGGCCCGTCGAGGCCGCGGACCCGGGTCGCCAGCTCGTCGAGCCACCGGTCGAGATCCGGCTCGTCGGGGTCCGGCAGTTGCGGGTAGTCGACCTGGTGACCGAGTTCGGTCAGCTGCCCGGCCAGCCAGTGCTGCCAGTGCTCGGGCGGGCGGCGATTCTGCCAGCCGTGCAGGATCAGATAGCCCATGGGGGGTCAGAACTCCAGGTACATCACGTGCAGTCCGACCCGCCCGAGCTCCGGGTGTTCGAACGCCCGCGGCACGGTCCCGATGATCTCGAACCCGAGGCGGCGGTAGACGGTCACCGCGGCCACGTTCGACTCGGCGACCGCGTTGAACTGGATGCCCGCGTAGCCCTGCGCCCTTGCCCAGTCGATCACGAACCGGCAGAGCGCCGCGCCGACGCCACGTCCACGCCGGTCGGCCGCCACCATGAAGCTGGCGGTGGCGACGTGAGCGCCGGGGCCGCCCTTGTTCGGGCCCATCTTCGCGGTGCCGTCGATGCCCTCGGCCGAGGCCGCGACCACGGTCAGGCCGGGTGGACGTTCCACCCAGACGGCGCGGGCGTCCGCCTCGGTCATCGTGGTGTCGTAGGTGTACGTGTCACCGGCGCGCACCACGTCCCGCACGATCGGCCACACCTGGTCCCAGTCGGGGTCGGCGAACGGCCGGATCACCGCGGAGGGCTGGTCGGCGAGCTCAGGACGGGTCGACAACCGGCACCCCCGTGGTCTCGATCGACGCGGCGCGGAACTGCTCCAGGGCCGCGTCGGTGGTCGCTCTCGCCACGCCGGCGGTCAGCTCCAGCAGCACGGTCGTCGCGAAGCCCTCGGCCGCGGCGTCGAGCGCGGTTGCCCGTACGCAATGGTCTGTCGCAATCCCGACGACCTCGACGTCGGTGACCCCCTTGCCCCGCAGCCACCCGGCGAGGGTCTCGCCCGACTCCGTGCGGCCTTCGAAGCCGGAGTACGCCGCCTGGTGCGCCCCCTTGTGGAAGATCGCCTCGACCCGGTCGGTGATCAGCTCGGGGTGGAAGTCGGCGCCGGAGGAGCCGACCACGCAGTGCGCCGGCCAGGTGTCGACGTAGTCCGGACGGTCGCTGAAGTGCGCGCCCGGATCGACGTGGTAGTCCTTGGTGGCGACCACGTGATCCCAGCGGTCACCGGCCTTGTCGAGCACCAGTGAGATGCCCTTGGCGACGGCGGCGCCACCGGCGACCGGCAGCGAGCCGCCCTCGCAGAAGTCGTTCTGCACGTCCACGATGATCAGCGCGCGTGACATGGCGGCCCCCTTAAGCGGTGGGAATGATGACGACGGGGATGGCGGGGTCGCCCGCGGAGAGCTTGAGGCCCTCCCACGGGATGGAGATCAGGCACTGTCGCAGATGATCGCGGGATTCCTGCAGGCCGGGGCGGGTCTGTGCCTCGCCGGCGACGATGTAGGGGCGCTGCAGCAGCCGGTCGTTGGCCTGATGGTCGGGCACCCCCTGGGAGACGATGATCTCCTCGGTGGCGGTGCCGGTCGGCTTGTGGCGGCGCACCGCGGTCTTGCGGCCGCCGACGGTCGCCTTGTTCTCCGAGCGCTTGACGACGGGGCGGCCGGCCACCTCGACGAGCTTGTAGACCAGGCCGGCGGTGGGAGCGCCGGAGCCGGTGACCACCGCGGTGCCGGCGCCGTACATGTCGACCGGTTCGGCGGCGAGAGTGGCGATCGAGTATTCGTCCATGTCGCCCGAGACGATGATTTTCGTCTCGGTGGCGCCGAGTGAGTCGAGCAGCTCGCGGGAGTGCTGGGCGAGCACGGACAGGTCGCCGGAGTCGATCCGGACGGCACGCAGGTCGGGCCCGGCGACCGCGATCGCGTTCCGGATGCCCTGACCGATGTCGTACGTGTCGACCAGAAGAGTGGTGTTCTTGCCGAGCGCCGCCACCTGCGAGCCGAACGCGGTCGGCTCGTCGTCGTGCAGCAGAGTGAACGCGTGCGCCGACGTGCCGGTGGTCGGGATCCCGTACTGCCGGCCGGCGGCCAGGTTGGACGTGGAGGCGAAACCGGCCAGGTACGACGCGCGGGCGGCGGCGACCGCGGCCTGCTCGTGGGTGCGCCGGGAACCCATCTCGATGATCGGCCGGCCGCGGGCGGCGGTGACCATCCGCGCGGCGGCGGCGGCGATCGCGCAGTCGTGGTTGAGCACCGACAGGATCAGCGTCTCCAGCACCACGCACTCGGCGAACTTCCCGCTCACCGTCATGATCGGGGAGCCGGGGAAGAACAGCTCGCCCTCCGCGTACCCCTCGATGTCGCCGGTGAACCGATAGCCGGCCAGCCAGTCGGCGGTCGTCTGATCGACCACGCCGGACGAGCGCAGATAGTCGATCTCGGCCGGGTCGAACCGGAAGCCGGCGATCATGTCGATCAGCCGGTCGGTGCCGGCCACCACGCCGTACCGCCGGCCGGTGGGCAGCCTGCGGGCGAAGACTTCGAAGACGCACTGACGCTCCGCCGTGCCGTCCTTGAGCGCCGCGCTGATCATGGTCAGCTCGTAGTGATCAGTCAGCAGAGCCGGGCCGGTCGTATTCACGGGACCTACCCTAAACCGTGCCGCCGGAGCGCGTCGCGACCTGCGGTTCGGTGCTCCGGTTCACAGATCCGGCGGAAGCGGTGGCACCATGGGGGCATGGCGTTGCCTCAGGTTGCTCCCGTCGAGACGCCGGAGATCGAAGAAGTCCCGGCCGAGGATCGGCCTTGGGTGACCATCGTCTGGGACGATCCGGTCAATCTCATGTCGTACGTGACGTGGGTCTTCCAGAAGCTCTTCGGCTATAACAAGGACAAGGCCGAGAAGCTGATGATGGATGTGCACACCAAGGGCAAGGCGGTCGTGTCCAGCGGCGCCCGGGAGCGTATGGAGATGGACGCCAACCAACTGCACGGATACGGTCTTTGGGCAACTGTGGACCGAGCCTGACAAAGCGGGTGGGGAAGAGCATGTTCCGACGCAGCGGCGGTCAGTGTGTGGCCACGTTCGCACACGATGAGGTGCGTGTCCTGCGGAAAGTGGCCGCCGAGGTGGTGGGCCTGCTGACCGACGGGATGGATCACACCGATCCGGTGGTGGGCCGGCTCTTTCCGGACATCTACCCGGATCGGCCGGACGACTCCAGCGAGTTCCGGCTCTACACCGAGGGCGACCTCAAGACCGCCAAGATCGATCAGGCCGGCGCGATCCTCGCGGCGCTGCCCGACGAGGGCGAGGGCGAGGTCCGGCTGGACGGTGAGGCCGCCGAGGCCTGGCTGCGGGCGATCAACGACGCGCGGCTGGCGATGGGCACCCGGCTCGACATCCAGGCCGACACGGACCTGGCCGAGGAGCTGGACGACGCGGTCCTGGAGGATCCGGGTTCCAGCCGGGTGTTCCAGCTCTCCGTCTACGCCTACCTGGGATATCTGCAGGAGTCGCTGCTCAACGCGCTACCGGAGATCAAGTAACGCCACGGAGTGTGTGCCTCGCCACGCGCGGAGTGGCGAAATACTTCGGTAATGTGAACGCCGTGCTGACCATCGACAGTTCGATCGTGCGTGCGATCGTCGCCCATGCCCGCCGGGATCACCCCGACGAGGCCTGTGGCGTCGTCGCCGGGCCGATCGGCAGTGACGTGCCGGCGCGGCACATCCCGATGGACAACGCGGCGCGGTCGATGACGTTCTACGAGTTCGACTCCATGGAGCACCTGCGGGTCTGGCGCGAGATGGACGACAACGACGAGGAGCCGGTGGTCATCTACCACTCGCACACCGCGACCGAGGCGTACCCGTCGCGTACCGACATCTCCTTCGCCGGTGAGCCGAACGCGCATTATCTGCTCGTCTCGACCCGTGAGCCCGATTCCGAGGAGATCCGCTCGTTCCGTATTCTGGACGGTGTGGTGACCGAAGAAGAGGTCAACATCGTGGATGCGACGGTGAAGTCGTGAAGGTGAGTGCCGTGCAGTCGTACATGTTCGGGCAGAGCCCGGCGTCGGTGTTCTACGAGTGTCGCCGGGTCCTCTAGACCCCGACCTCCCGACTGCCTGCCCGCATTTCGACTTTCTAGGAGCATGACAATCATGGCTATCGAAGTTCGCGTTCCCACCATCCTGCGCAGCTACACCGGCGGCTCCAAGGTCGTGGAGGGCGCCGGCGACAGCCTCTCCGCACTGATCGACGACCTGGACGCGAAGCACAAGGGCATCAAGGGCCGGCTGATCACGCCCGAGGGTGGCCTGCACCGGTTCGTCAACATCTACGTCAACGACGAGGACGTGCGGTTCCTCGGTGCGCTCGACGCGAAGCTGAACGACGGTGACTCGATCACCATTCTCCCGGCCGTGGCCGGTGGCGCCCTGGGCTTTGCGGCTGCCGCCGCTCTGCTGGGCCGCTGACAGTTCGCTGACGGTCGCGGGCGGCTGGGCCGCCTGCGCGGCGCTCACGACGTACTGAAGGCTGGTTTTTCTGATGGCACGTTTTGAGAGCCTGCTGGACGCGTGCGGGGGCACGCCGCTCATCGGCCTGCCCCGCCTCTCCCCGGTGGTGCCCGAAGGGGCGCCGCCGGTGCGTCTCTGGGCCAAGCTGGAGGACCGCAACCCCACCGGCAGCATCAAGGATCGGGCCGCGCTGTTCATGGTGCGCGAGGCCGAGGAGTCCGGGCACCTGCGCCCGGGTGACACGATCCTCGAGCCGACCAGCGGGAACACCGGGATCGCCCTGGCCATGGTGGCCAAGCTGCGGGGTTACCGGCTGGTCTGCGTGATGCCGGAGAACGTCTCGGCCGAGCGCACCCAGCTCCTCCGGATGTACGGCGCGGAGATCATCTTCTCGCCCGCCGCCGGTGGTTCCAACCAGGCGGTCGCGACCGCCAAGCAGATCGCCGCCGAGCATCCCGACTGGAAGATGCTTTTCCAGTACGGGAATCCGGCCAATGCCCGTGCGCACTACGAGACCACCGGTCCGGAGTTGCTGCACGACCTGCCCACGATCACGCACTTCGTGGCGGGCCTGGGCACCACCGGCACGTTGATGGGCACCGGCCGTTTCCTGCGGGAGAAGGTCGAGGGCATCCAGATCATCGCCGCTGAGCCGCGGTACGGCGAGCTGGTCTACGGTCTGCGCAACATCGACGAGGGTTACGTGCCCGAGCTGTACGACGCGAGCGTCCTGACCCGCCGGTTCTCCGTCGGCACCCGGGACGCGGTGCTGCGGACCCGCCAGCTCGTCGAGGTCGAGGGGATCTTCGCCGGCTTCTCCACCGGCGCGATCCTGCACGCCGCGCTGGCCGTGGCGCACGAGGCGGTCAAGGCCGGCCGCCGCGCCGACGTGGCGTTCGTGGTCTGCGACGGCGGCTGGAAATATCTGTCGACGGGTGCCTACGGCGGCACCCTCAACGACGCGGAAGAGGCCCTCGAAGGCCAGCTCTGGGCGTAGGCCGAGTCGCGAGGAAACGGGCCGGATCGCGAAACGGCTAGTGGCTCACGGCCAGCAGCAGCGCGCCGAACATCGGCGGCGCGGCGGCGGCCAGCAGGATCCACGGCAGGGTGCGCTGGTGGACGGCGAGAAACGCGCCGACCGCCAGCCCCACGCTGAACATGGTGAGCATCGCGAGTGCCGGCAGGTACCAGCCGGGCGCCCCGCGCAGTACCGCCACGATGGCGTAGAGACCCACTCCGACGCCGGTCAGCCCGAGCATCGCGGAATAGCCCGCCATGGCCAGGACCCGTCCCGAAGCAGGTGCCGGATCATCTTCGGTAGGAAATCGAAATACCGCAGGATCTTCGTCCCACGAGGGTTCGAAGGGCATGATTTCGGGTACCGCGCTGCGGGAGATACGGGTCGGCTCGACCGCGGTCACGTCGCCTCCATCAGATCGTTTACAAGCGCTCACCCAGAGCAACGCAGAGGGCTTACCGGACGTGACGGTGGAAATGTGACGACCCAGGTCACAGTGGTTGTGATGTGCGTTGTCGATTTAGCGACAAATCGATCAGTTGTTTACGTCAGGCAGTGGTCAGCGCGTACGCTTCGCTCCGTGATTGACTGGTCTGACAAGTCCAGCGCGGACCGGTCGGGCGGGGCGTGGACGACCCGTAAACGGTTGACCCAGTGGCCGACCCAGTGTGAGTCAGAGGGACCCGCATGCGACTAACCGTTCTCGGTTGTGCCGGCAGTTTCCCCGGCCCCGAGTCGGCTTGTTCGGCCTATCTCGTGGAAGCCGAGGGATTCCGGCTGCTGATCGACTTCGGCTCGGGGTCGCTCTCCGCCCTTCAGCGGTATTCGGACATGCGCGCCGTCGACGCGATCCTCCTCACGCACCTGCACTGCGATCACATGCTGGACGCGTGCACCTACGTCGTGGTCCGCCGCTACGACCCGGCCGGCCCGCTGGCGCCGCTGCCGGTCTACGCCCCGCTGGGGGCGGCCGAGCGCATCGCCGCCGCCTACAGCGCCGAGGGCGAGCCGGTCGACGACGTCTACACGTTCTACGGCCTGCAGCCGGGCACGTTCCCGATCGGGCCGCTGACGGTCACCGTCGATCGGGTCAACCATCCCGTGGAGACATACGGGGTGCGAGTCGAGCACAACGGGCGGGTCATCGCGTACTCGTCGGACACCGCGCCCTGCGAGGCGTTGCTGCGCCTGGCCGCCGGCGCCGACCTGTTCCTCTGCGAAGCCAGCTACATGGACGGTGTGGAGAACCCGCCCGACCTGCACCTCACCGGCGGTGAGGCGGGCGAGGCGGCCACCAAGGCCGATGTGGCGCGGTTGCTGTTGACGCATCTCGTTCCGGCCTGGGCCAGCGAGGCGGCTATCGTCGAGGCGGCCGGGGCCGCTTACGCGGGACCGGTCGAAGTCGTCCGCCCGGGTGCCAGATACGATCTCTGAGCCGGTACGGGGGTGGATCGGCTAACACCGGTGCACCACGTGTCGTGACCTTGGAGCTGTTGGATGCGCATAGTCCGCCTGGCCAACTTCGTCACGGTCCATACCGGCGGCCTGCGGACCACCTTGCGCGAGCTCGGTAAGGGTTACGAGGCGGCTGGTCACGAGGCCGTCCTGATCATTCCCGGGCGCAAGTTCGACGACCAGCAGACCGCTCAGGGCCGCGTGATCACCCTGCCCAGCGCGCCCGTCCCGCGCAGCGGTGGCCACCGCGTGCTGGCCGGCCGCCGCGAGCTGATCAAGCTGCTGGACAGCCTCGAGCCGGACCGGATCGAGGTCTCCGACCGCACCACGCTGCGCTGGACCGGCACGTGGGCCCGCCAGCGCGGGGTCCGGTCGATGATGGTCTCCCACGAGAGCCTCGCCGGCCTGCTCGGCGTCTGGGGCATGCCGAAACGCGACGCGCTCGCCGACCGGCTGAACCGGCGGACCGCCGAGGTGTTCGACACGATCGTCTGCACCACCGCGTTCGCCGCCGCCGAGTTCCGCCGCCTCGGTGTGCCGAATCTGGTGGAGGTGCCGCTCGGCGTCGACCTGGACATGTTCCACCCGCGGCGGCTGGACATCGCGGTGCGCTCCCGTTACGCCCGGCCCGAGGAACTGCTGATCGTCTTCGCGAGCCGGCTCTCCGCGGCCAAACGGCCCGAGCTGGCCGTGGACATGGTGGCCGTGCTGCGCAACGGCAAGGTGCCGGCCGTGCTGGTGGTGGCCGGGGACGGGACGAGGCGGACCGCTCTGGCGTACCGGGCGGCCCGATTGCCCGTACGTTTCGCCGGGCACATCGCCGATCGCCAAGCTGTCGCCGCGCTGCTCGCCTCGGCCGACGTCGTCGTCGCGCCGGGCCCCGTGGAGACGTTCGGTCTCTCCGCGCTGGAAGCGCTGGCCTGCGGCACCCCCGTCGTGGTGGACGAGCAGAGCGCGCTGCCCGAGGTGATCGGTGACGCCGGGATCGCGGTGCCGGGCACCGCCGAGGCGTTCGCCGACGGCGTCTCCCGGCTGATCCAGCGCCCGCGTGACGAGCGCCGATCGGCGGCCCGCGCCCGAGCCGAGATGTACGGCTGGCCCCGCGCGGTCGAGGGTTTCCTGCACGCGCACGGCGCCGAGGTGAGCCCGTCGCTGATCCGTCCGGCGGTGCCGCGGCCGCGTCTGATGGCGCCGCCGACACGCGAGCCCGGGGCGGACGAAGCGGGCGCACCGCGCTACGCATAGGGTTGGGGTCATGGCGCGACCCGACGGCCGAGCGGCCGACCAGCTGCGGCCGGTGACCCTGACCCGGCATTGGAGCATCCACCCCGAGGGGTCGGTGCTGGTGGAGTTCGGCAACACGCGAGTGCTCTGCACCGCCAGCGTCACCGAAGGGGTGCCGCGCTGGCGCAAGGGCTCCGGCCTGGGCTGGCTCACCGCGGAATATGCGATGCTGCCCCGCGCGACGAACACCCGTGGCGACCGGGAGAGCGTCAAGGGCAAGGTCGGCGGGCGCACGCAGGAGATCTCCCGCCTGATCGGCCGCAGCCTGCGGGCCTGCATCGACCTCAAGGCGCTCGGGGAGAACTCGATCGTCCTGGACTGTGACGTCCTGCAGGCCGACGGCGGCACCCGGACCGCGGCGATCACCGGGGCCTACGTTGCCCTGCACGACGCGGTCACCTGGCTGGCCGGGCGCAAGGCGCTCGCCGGCAAGGTCGAGAAGGTGCTGCACACCTCGATCCAGGCGGTCAGCGTCGGGATCATCGACGGCGAGCCGCGGCTGGACCTCCCCTACGAGGAGGACGTCGCCGCCGAGGTCGACATGAACGTGGTCTGCACCGGTGCCGGCGACTTCGTCGAGGTCCAGGGCACGGGGGAGAACGGCGTGTTCAAGCGCGCCCAGCTCGACGCGATGCTCGATCTGGGTCTGGCCGGGTGCGCCGAGCTGGCGATCGCACAGCAGAAGGTCCTGGCGGCGTGAGCGCGCGACTTCTCCTCGCCACCGCTAACAAGAAGAAGCTCGTCGAGCTGCAGCGCATTCTCGACGCCGCGCTGGGCATGAGCCAGATCGAGCTGGTCGGCCTCGGCGACTTCCCGGGTTACCCCGACGTGCCCGAGACCGGCCTCACGTTCGGCGAGAACGCATTGATCAAAGCCCGGGAGGGCGCCAAGCGCACCGGCTTGCCGACCGTCGCCGACGACTCCGGTCTGGCCGTCAACGCGCTCAACGGGATGCCCGGCGTGTTCAGCGCCCGCTGGTCCGGCGGTCACGGCGACGACGCGGCCAACCTGGACCTGCTCCTGGCCCAGATCGGTGACGTCGGGGACGAGCACCGCGGGGCGTCGTTCGTCTGCGCTGCCGCCCTGGTCCTGCCGAACGGGCGGGAGCATCTGGTCGAGGGCCGGCAGACCGGGCGGCTGCTGCGGTCGCGGCGGGGCGAGGGTGGGTTCGGCTACGACCCGATCTTCGTCGGTGACGGCCAGGAGCGGACCAACGCCGAGCTGAGCCCGGCGGAGAAGGACGCGATCAGCCACCGCGGCAAGGCCTTCCGGGAGCTGGCGAAGGTGATCGCCAAGGAGCTGCCGCGCTGATCCGGTCCGGGTGACCGGGGCGACTCGGTTCCGTCGGGCTTCGGCTTGACTCGGCCCCTGGGGCAGAGTCCAACATCGACGCATGGTCTCGTTCATGGTCGATCGGAGGCCACTCACGGTCCCGGCGTTCCGCCGGCTGTGGGTGGCCTCGCTGGTGTCCGCGGTGGGTGGCTCGTTCAGCGTGGTCGCGGTGCCGGTCCAGCTCTATGCGTCGACCGGCTCGTCGGCCACGGTCGGTGCGGCCGCGGTGGTGTCCTTCGTGGCCCTGGCGTTCGCCGCCCTCGGCACCGGGGCGATCGCCGACACCCGGGACCGGCGGCGGGTGCTGCTGGCCGGCCAGTCCGGGCTCGCGGTGGTCTATCTCGCGCTGTGGGTGCAGGCCGTGCTCGGCGGCGCCCCGCTGCCGGTGCTCCTGCTGCTGGTGGCCGGGCAGGGCCTGACCTCCGGCGCGATCGGCACGACCTCGGGCGCGGTGCTGCCCCGGCTCGTCCCGGCCGAGTTGCTGCCCGCGGCGAACAGTTTGAACTCGCTGGTCCGCTACCTCGGCTACATCCTCGGCCCGACCGTGGCCGGCCTGCTGATCCCGGTGACCGGTCTCGCCACCCTCTATCTCTGCGACGCGCTCGCCCTGCTGGTCGTCCTCGTCGCGGTCCACCGTCTGCCGGCCCTGCCCGCCGCGCCGTCCGCCGAGCGCTCGCACGGCGTGGTCCGGCAGGTGCTGGCCGGCTTCCGCTATCTGGCCGGCAGCCGGATGCTGGTGGCGGTGCTCAGCGTCGACCTGGCCGCGATGGTCTTCGGGATGCCGTCGGCGCTCTATCCGGAGCTGGCCCAGCGGGAGTTCGGCGAGTCGTCGGTCGGCCTCTTCTACGCCGCCTATCCGGCCGGTGTGGTGCTGGCCGGGCTCGGCTCGTCGGTGTTCACCCGGGCCCGGCGTCACGGCCTGATGATGGCCGGCGCGGCCGTCGCCTGGGGCGTGGCGGTCGCCGTGTTCAGTCTGATGACCTCGCTGTGGGCAGCGCTGGCGGTGCTGGCCGCCGGTGGCGCGGTCAACTTCGTGCTGAGCACGTTCCGGAACGCGATCTCGCAGACCTGCACGGACGATGCGATGCGCGGCCGGATCCAGGGCGCGCTGACGATCATCCTGGTCGGCGGGCCGCAGCTGGCGAACCTGCTGCACGGCTCGATCGGCGCGCTCATCGGCCCGCGCCCGACCATCGGCATCGGCGGTCTGCTCACCGTCGTCACCGTGCTGGTCGTGCTCCGGGTCGCCCCCGAGCTGCGGAGATATGCCGTCGACCCGCCCCGGGAGACGACGGCGGAGTCTCCCCGGGCGGCCACGCCATGACGACGCAAGCGGTCACGGCGGCCGAGTCGGATCGTCGGTCACCGCGAGTCGGGTCGGATCGTCGGTCACCGCGGGCCTGGGTTGATGGTCGGCCACCGCGGGCCTGGTTTGATCGTCGGTCACGGCGGGCCGGGGTGGATCAGAGGAGAGAGCCGGTGCTGTCCTCGATCGTGGCTCGCAGTTCGGGGCCGGCGATGACCGCGCGGGCCTGCTCCAGGACCGGAGCCAGGAAGACGTCCGGGCCGGGGCGCCCGGCGAAGGGCTCGACGGCGGCGACCGCGGCCCGGCCGGCCGGGGAAGGGGTCATCGGCGTGCGCAGTTGCAGGCCGCGGACGGCGGCGAGGAGCTCGACGGCGAGGAGGCTGGTGAGGTTGTCGAGGACGGTGCGGAGCTTCTTGGTGGCGGCCCAGCCCATCGAGACGTGGTCCTCCTGCATACCGCTGGTCGGCAGCGAGTCGACCGAGGCCGGGCCGGCCAGGCGACGGTTCTCGGCGACGATGCCCGCCGCGGTGTACTGGGCGATCATCAGACCCGAGTTCACCCCGGCGTCGGGGGAGAGGAAGGGCGGCAGGTCCCGGCTGCGGGTCACGTCGAGCAGCCGGTCGACCCGGCGTTCGGCGATCGCGCCGACCTCGGCCGCGGCGATCGCCAGGAAGTCGGCGGCGAATCCGAGCGGCGCGCCGTGGAAGTTGCCGGTCGACTCGACCCGGCCGTCCGGCAGCACCACCGGGTTGTCGACCACCGAGACCAGCTCGCGGGCGGCGGTGACCCGGACGAAGTCGAGCGTGTCCCGCGCCGCCCCGGCGACCTGCGGCGCACACCGGATGGAATAGGCGTCCTGCACCGCGTGTGCGAGGTCGTCCCGGTGCGAGTCCATGATCGCGGAGTCCTGCAGCAGCCGGTGGATGTTCGCGGCGGAGGCGGCCTGCCCCGGGTGCGGCCGGATCGCGTGCAGCTCCGGCAGGAACGGCCGCTCCGAGCCGAGCATCGCCTCGGTGGCCAGCGCTGCGGTCACGTCCGCCATGGTGAACAGGTGCGCCGCGTCCGCGATGGCCAGCAGCAGCATGCCGAGCATGCCGTCGGTGCCGTTGATCAGCGCCAGCCCCTCCTTGGCGGCCAGCTCCAGCGGGCGCAGCCCGGCCGCGTGCAGCGCTTCGGAGGCGGCCATCCGGGCGCCGTCCTTGCCCATCGCCCAGCCCTCGCCGAGCAACACGATCGCGCAGTGCGCGAGCGGCGCCAGGTCACCGGAGGCCCCCAGCGAGCCGTGCTCCGGCACCCACGGGGTGATGCCGTGATTGAGCAAGTCGACCAGGCCCTGCGCGAGCACCGGCCGGACCCCGGAGCGGCCCATCGCGAGCGAGCGGACCCGCAGCAGCATCATCGCGCGCACCACCTCGCGCGGCATCGGCGCGCCGACCCCGGCGGCGTGCGACCGGATCAGCGCGTGCTGCAGCTCGGCGCGGCGCTCCGGCTCGATCGAGGTGTTGGCGAGCGCGCCGAAACCGGTCGACACGCCGTAGACGGGCCGGCCGGAGGCTTCGATGCCGTCCACGATGGCGCGGCTGGTGGCCATCGCCTCGACGGCGGCGGGGGAGAGTTCGACCGGGGCATTCTCACGCGCTACCGCGAGGACGTCGGCGGGCTCGATCCCGGTGGGCTGAACGATAACGGTCATTGCGGCACTCCGTCGTGCTTGGTGGTTTCAGCGGCGCCGAGAGGGCGGCCGGGGTGAGGCGCAGAGGGTTCGCCGGCCCCGCCGGGGCGGCCGGGGTGAGGCGCAGGGGGTTCGCCGGCCCCGCCGGGGCGGCCGGGGTGAGGCATTGAGGATTCAGCGGCCCGGGCAAGGCGGCCGCCGTGGATGACGTCGCGGATCAGGGGGACGCCGGGGCGGTAGGCGAGGTGAAGGTGCGACGGCGCGTCGAGGATCAGCAGGTCGGCACGGGCGCCGGGGCGGATCACGCCGATGTCGTCGCGGCGCAGCGCTCGGGCGCCGCCGAGGGTCGCCGCGCGGACGGCCTCGGCCGGGGTCATCCGCATCTCGCGGACCGCCAGCGCGATGCAGAAGGACATCGACGAGGTGTAGGACGAGCCCGGGTTGCAGTCGGTGGCCAGCGCCACCGGCACCCCGGCGTCGATCAGCCGCCGCGCGTCGGGGTACGGCGAGCGCGTGGAGAACTCCGCGCCCGGCAGCAGGGTGGCGACGGTCCGGTCCCAGCCGTCGTAACAGGTGCCGTGGCACATGCACTCGATCTTCGTGGCGGCGAGCGCGTCCACGTCCGCGTCGCTCAGGTGGGTGCAGTGGTCGACGCTGGCCGCGTCGAGTTCGACGGCGAGCTGAACGCCCGGGCCGGGGCCGAGCTGGTTGCCGTGCACCCGCACGCCGAGTCCCCGTTCCTTGCCGGCCAGCAGGATCGTCCGGGCGCGATCCTCGTCGAAGGCGCCGCGCTCGACGAACGCGTCCACCCACTTGGCGTGCGGCGCGGCCAGGGCCAGCATCGGTCCGCAGATCAGGCTGACGTAGTCGTCGGGCCGGTCCTGGTACTCGGCCGGCACCACGTGCGCGCCGAGGAAGGTGGTCTCGGAGGTGAACTCCGCCGCGATGCGCAGGGAGCGGGCCTCGTCGGCGACGTTCAGTCCGTAACCGGATTTGATCTCGATCGTGGTCGTGCCCTGCCGTAAGGCCTCGTTGACCAGGCGCCGGGCGTTACCGCGCAGTTCCTCGTCGCTCGCCGTGCGGGTCGCGCCGACCGTGGTCCGGATCCCGCCCCCGGTGTAGGACTCGCCGGCCATCCGGGCGGCGAACTCGGCGGCCCGGTCCCCGGCGAACATCAGGTGCGCGTGACTGTCGACGAAGCCGGGCAGCACGGCCGCGCCGCCCGCGTCGATCCGCTCGTCGGCGGCCGGCGCCCCGTCGGCGGAACCGACCCAGGCGATGCGGTCGCCGTCCACGATCACCGCGGCGCCGGGGGCGAGATCCCGGCCGTGCGAGTCGTTGGTGAACAGCTCACCGATGTTCGTGATCAACAGACTCATGCCGTCACCTCCGTACGGGAGACCGGGTCCGCCGGGCTGGTCCGTGCCGTCATCCCGGTCATGGGAGGACCGCCGTGATCGCCGTTCGCAGCGATTCCGGGACGTCGATCGTGCGGTGCCGGCCCTCCGCGACCACCGCGTGCCCGTCCACGATCACGTCGGTGACATCCGCCGCGGTCGCCGCGAAGATCAGCCCGGCCGGGTCGACCCCGGCGGTCCGCGCGCTGCTCAGCGACACCGCGACCAGGTCGGCCCGCTGCCCGGCGGCGATCTCTCCGGCATCGGCCCAGCCCAGCGACGCATGCCCGGCCCGGGTCGCGGCCGCGATCAGGTCGTCCGCGCCGAAGTGCCCGCGTTGCCGGGTGGCGAGCCGTTCGTCCAGCTCGACGCCGCGCGCCTCCTCGAAGAGGTCGATCACGGCGTGGCTGTCGCTGCCCAGGGTGAGCGTCGAGCCCCGGTCGGCGAGCGCCCGCGCGGGGCCGATGCCGTCGGCCAGGTCGCGTTCGGTGGTCGGGCAGAAGCAGACGTACCGCCCGCCCAGCAGCCGGCGATCATTCTCGGACAGGTGGGTTGCGTGAACCGCGGTGGTGGTCGGCTGCCAGAAGCCGTTGGCGTCGAGCAGTTCCGTGGGGGAGCAGCCGTGCACGGCCTGGCACTGCTCGTTCTCGGCCGGCTGTTCGGAGAGGTGCACGTGCACCGGCAGCCCGTCGGTCCGCCGGGCGAACGTGGCCATCCCGTCGGCGGGTGCCGCGCGCACCGAGTGCAGCGCCGCCCCGATCCGCACGTGGTCGCCGCCGCGCAGGTCGCCGAACCGGTCGTACCAGCCGTCGTAGTCACCGTCGCCGAAGCGCCGCTGCACCCCGTCGAGGGGTTTCCCGTCGACGGTCGAGGTCAGGTAAACGGTGTCGAGCAGGGTGATCCGGATGCCGGCGTCCGCGGCCGCCGCGGTCAGGGCGTGTCCCATCGCGTTCCGGTCGGTGTAAGGCGTCCCGTCCGGCCCGTGGTGCAGGTAGTGGAACTCGCCGACGCAGGTGATCCCGGCCAGGGCCATCTCCGCGTAGACCGCCTTGGCCAGCGCGAAGTAGTTGTCCGGGTCGAGGCGCCCGGCTACCTGGTACATCAGGTCACGCCAGGTCCAGAAGCTGCCGCGGTCGCCGTGCGTGCGGCCGCGGAGGGCGCGGTGGAAGGCATGCGAGTGGGCGTTGGCCATCCCCGGCAGTACCAGCCCGGCCAGCCTGGTGCCCGTTCTGTCGGCGGAGTTCGCCGTGACCGCGGAGAACCGTCCGCCGGTCACCTCGACCCGGACGTCGCGCTCGACCCGGCCGCCCACCCAGGCGTGCTCGGCAAGGTAAACGGTCACGTCAGGGACTCCAGGACCCGGGCGAGCGCCTCGACACCCGCCTCGCAGTCCTCGTCGGAGGCGCCCTCGGCGGGCGCGTGCGAGACCCCGGTCGGGTTGCGGACGAAGAGCATCGCCGTGGGCACGTGCGCCGACAGCACCCCGGCGTCATGACCGGCCCCGGTCGGCAGGATCGGCGCGTCCCCGAGCAGTGCCGACAGCCGCCGTGCCAGCTCGGTGTCGAACGCGACCTCCTCGGTGACCGACTCGGCGACGACCGACAGTTCGGTCCCGTCCCGTCCGGCCCGCTCGGTGGCTCGCTTGATCACCGTTTCGAGGAGCCGGTCCAGCGTCCCGGTGTCCGCGGCCCGCGCGTCGAGCCAGCCCCGGACCATCGACGGGATGGCGTTGGTCGCGTTCGGTTCGGCCTGCACCCGCCCGACGGTGGCGTGCGCCCCGATCAGCCGGGCCTCCTCGTTCGCGGCGAGGACGGTGTGGGCGAAGGTCAGCATCGGGTCGCGGCGATCGGCCATCCGGGTCGTCCCGGCGTGGTCGCCTGCCCCGGCGAACTCCATCCGCCACCGCCCGTGCGGCCAGATCGCGCTGCCGACGCCGACGGGGACGTCCAGCGCCCGGCCCTGCTCGATGTGCAGCTCGACGAAGGCCGACAGATTGCGCAGGAGAGGTATCCGTCCGGCCGGCGAGGAGCCGAGCGCCTCACCGAAGGTGATCCCGTCACGATCCGTCAACGCGGCGGCTCGCGACGGCGTGATCACCCCGGTCATCAGCCGGGAGCCGAGACAGGGCACGCCGAAACGCCCGCCCTCCTCCTCGACGAACGCCCCGATCGCGATGTTCCGCGGCGATGCGAGCCGGTCCAGGGCGAGGAACGCGCTGACGATCCCGAGCGGCCCGTCGTAACCTCCGCCCCCGGGGACGGAGTCGAAGTGCGAGCCGGTCAGCACGGTCCCCGGCGCCCACGGCTCCCCGCACCAGGCGAAGAGGTTGCCGTTGCCGTCCTCGGTCACGGTCATCCCGCGCCGGCCGGCCTGGTCCCGGAACCAGTCGCGCAGGGTCAGCTCGGGCGGCGTCAGGGCGTATCGGAGATAGCCGCCGTCCGCCGACCGTCCGACCGCCACGATCTCCGCCCACAGGGCAGCGAAGTCACTCATCGCGCATCGGAACCCGTACGCCGGAAGCCGCCTTTGACTCGTAACCGGCGTCGACGTGACGCAGCACGCCCATCGCCGGGTCGTTGGTCAGGACCCGCTCGATCTTCTGCCCGGCCAGCGCGGTCCCGTCGGCCACGCATACCTGACCGGCGTGGATGCTGCGCCCGATCCCCACCCCGCCGCCGTGGTGGATCGACACCCAGCTCGCTCCGGAAGCCGTGTTGACCAGGGCGTTCAGCAGCGGCCAGTCGGCGATCGCGTCGGAGCCGTCGAGCATCGCCTCGGTCTCGCGGTACGGCGAGGCGACCGACCCGGCGTCGAGGTGGTCGCGCCCGATGACGAGTGGTGCGCTCAGTTCGCCGCGCGCCACCATGTCGTTGAAACGCACGCCGGCCTTGTCCCGTTCGCCGTGACCGAGCCAGCAGATGCGCGCGGGCAGTCCCTGGAACGCGACGCGTTCGCCGGCCATCCGGATCCACCGTGCGAGCGGTTCGTTCTCGGGGAAGAGGTCGAGCACTGCCCGGTCGGTCGCGGCGATGTCGGCCGGGTCGCCGGAGAGCGCCGCCCAGCGGAACGGGCCTTTGCCCTCGGCGAAGAGCGGCCGGATGTAGGCGGGCACGAACCCGGGGAAGTCGAAGGCCCGCTGGTATCCGGCCAGCTGGGCCTCGCCGCGGATGGAGTTGCCGTAGTCGAAGACCTCGGCGCCGGCGTCCTGGAAGCCGACCATGGCGGCGACCTGCTTGGCCATGCCGGCCCGGGCCCGGTCGGTGTATTCGTCCGGCTTGTCGCGCGCGAAAGCGGCCGCGTCGGACAGTTCGACGCCGACCGGCAGGTAGGAGAGCGGGTCGTGCGCGCTGGTCTGGTCGGTGACGATGTCGATCTCGACGCCCCGCGTGAGCAGTTCCGGGAAGACGAGCGCCGCGTTGCCGACCACGCCGATGGAGATCGCCTTCCGGTCGGCCTTCGCCCGCAGCGCCTGAGCGACAGCGTCGTCCAGGTCGTCCGCGATCACGTCCAGATACCGCGTGTCGATCCGCCGCTGCAACCGCGTCCGATCCACGTCGACCACCAGGCAGACCCCACCGTTCATGGTCACCGCGAGGGGCTGTGCGCCGCCCATCCCGCCGCAGCCGCCGGTCAGCGTCAGCGTCCCGGCGAGGTCACCACCGAACTTCTTGGCTGCCACCGCCGCGAACGTCTCGTACGTGCCCTGCAGGATCCCCTGCGTGCCGATGTAGATCCACGAACCGGCCGTCATCTGCCCGTACATCATCAGGCCGAGCTGCTCCAGCCGGCGGAACTCGGGCCAGGTCGCCCAGTCGCCGACCAGGTTCGAGTTCGCGATCAGCACCCGCGGGGCCCACTCGTGCGTGCGCAGCACCCCGACCGGTTTGCCGGACTGCACGAGCAGCGTCTCGTCGTCACGCAGCGAGTCCAGCTCGCGGACGATCGCGTGGAACGACGGCCAGTTGCGGGCGGCGCGACCCGTCCCGCCGTACACCACGAGGTCTTCGGGCCTTTCGGCCACGTCCGGGTCGAGGTTGTTCATCAGCATCCGCTTGGCGGCCTCCTGCGGCCAGCTCTGGGCGGTGTACGACGTACCGCGAGGTGCACGAATCTCGGACAAGGTCTCCTCCATCACGCCGTGAAGATGTTCCGCCGAGCCGCGGACGCCTCGAACTCCTCCAGGCGACGCTGCACCGGCTCGGGCGCGGCGTCACACATCGCCTCCAGCACCACCATGGCCATCGCCATCGGCCCGGTGTGCAGGTCGAACACGAGCCGCGTGCCCACCGCGGCGGGCAGCACCACGTCCGCGTCGTCGGCCACCGGGCTCACCGCGGAATCCGTGATCGCCACCACCGCGAACCCGGCCGCTTTCGCCTCGCGGACCGCCTCGACCGACTCGCGCGGATAGCGCGGCAGCACGATCGCCAGCATCGCACCGGCGCCGGCCGCACGGGCCTGATCCAGCCGGTCCTGCAGTCCTGTCCCCCCACTGTCCAGGACTCGCACGTCGGGGAAGACCTTCGCAGCGAAATACCCGAAATACGCCGCGAGCGGCGCCGCCGCCCGGAGCCCCAGCACCGGTAACGGCCGGCTGGCGGCAAGGAGGTCAGCGGCCCGCCGTACGTCATCGGGCCGGTGAAGTTCCTCGGCCAGCCGCCGGAGGTGATCGGCTTCGGCGAGCACCGCCCGTTGCATGGTGTTCTCCCCGGCCGGCTCGCTGGGCGCGTCGGAGGCGAGGGCGCGCAGCTCCCGGCGCAGCGCCGGATATCCGGAGTAGCCCAGCGCCGTCGCGAACCGGGTCACCGACGGCTGACTGACCCCGGCCAGCTCGGCGACCTCGGCGGCGGACAGGTAGGCGGCCTTGGCGGCATGTTCCACGAGGCTGTGCGCGATCCGCCGCTGGGTGGGCGTCAGGCGGGCCCCGTGAAACAGGTCGAGCACCCGCTCCGCCGTCCTGACCACTCCGTCATTCACGCCGACAGCTTATGCATGAAATCTTTCAGTCCGCTAGCCCTCGGCGAAGGGCCGGAAAGCGGGGGTGCCCGGCCCGGCGGATGGCATCGGCGACGTCGGCCTCGATGTGGCTGGGGTGAAAGGCGGTCTCGGCCCACGTGCGCCCCAGCGAGATCCACGTCGAGCGCAGCCCCAGCGCGCACGCCCCGCCGATGTCCGCGTGCGCCGAGTCGCCGATCATCCAGCCGCTGCTCAGCGGCCGTCCCGCCATCGCTGCCGCGGCCCGGAAGATCTCCGGCGACGGCTTCTTGTGGCCGACCGACTCGGAGACGACCCACCCGTCGACGACCTGGTCGAGCCCGCAGTTCCGGATCTTCGCCGTCTGCTGGTCGACCCGCCCGTTCGTGACGATCACCGTGGCCCGGCCCTCGGCCCGGGCATCAGCGAGCGCGGCCCGCACCGGTTCCGCCAGCGACACCCGGTCAGCACCGCCGTTGCCGAGGAACCGCTCGACGGCCGCAGCCGGCGCCCCGCGCCCGGCGAGCGCCGCCGCGACCTCGTCCCGTGGCGTGTAGCCGCTCGCGTCGACCGCCATCAACCAGTCGAGGTCGTCGGCGGCCAGACCGTGCTCGGCCAGGAACGCCGCGGCTGCCGCGCGGAACGCCGCATCCCGGTCGATCAAGGTGTTGTCCAGGTCGAGCAGCAGGAGCATCAGCCGCAGTCCCGGGCCACGAAATGATGGGTGACGGTCAGCTCCCGCTCGATCAGGAACGCGTCGTCCTCCGGGTAGAAGACGGCCCGCTCGAGGTCCTCCCCGGCGAACCCGCGGATCACGTCGATCGATGCCCACCAGCTGACCGTGGTCACCTCGGAGCGGCCGTCCCCGAGGTCACGTGTCCACATCTGGGCCCCGAGGTTGCCGGGGGTCTTCCGGTATTCGGCCAGGCCGGTCCGCTCGATGTACGCCACGTACGCCTCGACCTGATCGGTGCGCACCCATCCCCGCCACATCCGTGTGATCACCGGCCCACCCTATTCCCGGAACATGAAAGGGAGCTGATGCCCGGAACGTGAAAAGCTGGACGCATGCGGATCGCCGAACTGCACACCTACCCGGTCAAGGGTTGCCACCGCCTGGACCATGCCGAGGCCGTCGTCGAGCCCTGGGGTCTCCGGGGCGACCGCCGCTGGATGATCGTGAACGAGGACGGCGTCGGCATCACCCAGCGGGACACGCCGCTCCTGACCCGGCTGCACGTCCGGCCGCGTCCGGGCGGTCTGCGTCTCGCCGCGCCCGGCCAGGACGATCTGGATCTGGACGAGCCGGCCGACGGTCCGAAGATCGCCGTCCGGGTGTTCCGCAACAAGCCGGAGTACCCGGGGCGGGTCGCCGAGTCCGAGTGGGTCAGCGCGTTCCTCGGCCGGGACGCGCGCCTGGTCTGGCAGTCCGACCCGACCAGCCGGACCATCCCGGAAGCCACGGCCACCCCCGGTGACCGGGTCAGCTTCGCCGACGGCTACCCGGTGCTGCTGGCCAACACCGCCTCGCTGGACGCGGTCGGCGACTGGCTGGCCGAGGCCGGCGAGGAGCCCGTCCCGATGCACCGTTTCCGGCCGAACCTCGTGGTCGAGGGCGCGGAAGCCTGGGCCGAGGACGGCTGGCTGGGCAAGCGGCTGCGGGTCGGCGAGGTGACGTTCCGGGTCGCCAAGCACTGCGCCCGGTGCCGGGTCACCACGATCGACCAGGAGACGGGAGAGACCGGGCGGCAGCCGCTGCACGTCCTCGGCCGGCATCGGCGGATCGACGGCGGCCTGATGTTCGCGGTCAACCTGGTCCCGGATCTCACGGCCGGTGATGTCGGTGTGTTACGGCTCGGCGACACGGTGACACTCCAGGAGTGACGCGGCACTCATTAGCGGTACACCTGTCTTAGGAGAGTCTTAGAACATTTGCCGCGAGCGCCCGGCCCGGCAAGTATCGCTGAGCGTGAGTGCTCATCGACGCCCGTTCCCGACCCGATGGCTCGCCGCCGGCGGCGCCGCTGTCCTCGCCGGCATCATCGGCGTGGCGCTGCTGTTGCAGACCGGCGGGTCCGCGTGTGCCGCGCCGCCGAGCACCAGCGCGAAATCCGGCAAGGCGACCTTCTACGACCTGGGCGGCACGTCCGGCAACTGCTCGTTCGAGACGCCCGCCGACGACCTCTACGTCGCGCTCGGCCCGGATCAGTACGCCGGCGGCGCCTCCTGCGGGGCATACCTCGACGTCACCGGCCCCAAGGGCACGGTCCGCGTCAAGGTCTTCGACTCCTGCCCCGAGTGCGACACCGGTCACCTCGACCTGAGCCGCACCGCGTTCAAGAAGATCGGCAGCGAGGTCGCGGGCATCATCCCGATCACGTACAAGCTGGTCAAGAACCCGTCGGTGCCGGGCCCGATCACGGTCCGGATCAAGGAGGGCGCGTCGCAGTACTGGTTCGCGGCGCGCATCGACAACCACGCCAACCCGCTTGCCTCGGTGCAGGTCTCCGGCAAGTCCGCGCACCGCGAGGACTACAACTACTGGCTGATCGACGGCGGTGCCGGCTCCGGCCCGTACAAGCTGAAGATCACCGACATCTACGGCAACACGTCGACGGTCTCCGGCATCGCGATGAAGCCGGGCGTGGTCCAGAAGACCTCCACCTCGGTCTCCGGCAAGTCCACCACGGTCAAGACCACGAGCAAGTCCACGCCGACCCCCGAGGCGAAGAAGTCCTCCGCCTCCGCCTCCGCCGCCGTCAAGCCCACCACCGTTCCCCCCACGGCGTCCTCGGTGGCCCCGCTGCCCGAGTCGGCTGCGGCCGTTCCGGGCACCACCGAGGACGCCCTCCTCAACCTCGCCGCCGACCCCAGACCCGCGAGCTGCGGCTGACCCCGAAGATCAAATTCCAGATCCGCATTGCCTGTCTCCGCTGTGGTCCCGGTCGTCGCTCCCGCGGGGACCCTTGCGGGCTGAGCAGGGCGCGGGGCGCCCAGGACGCTCAGCCCGCAAGGGCGACGTCCGTGGGTGGGCACGGTCGGATCACAACCCCGTCGTGACTCGCAGCGCCACCCGCGCCCGAGCGCGCCCGGAGCGAAGAACCCGGCCACGCCCGAAGGCCCAGCCGGTGCCCGCCGCCCGTCGGAGCCGCGACCGAGGCGGTGGTTCAGCGGGCAGCGCGCTCCCGGTCCCGGCTGGTTCTCGCCGGGGTTGTTCGTGCCTCACGACCACGGTGGGAACCAGCCGAGAGAGTGCGAACCGGCGTTGAAGGACCAGCCGTGGCGGTGTCCGGCAGGAACGGGAGAAGCGGGCCGGGACGACGGTCCGGTGGCGGGGCGACACGAACGGGCAGAACCGAGGCGTCACGGACCGGTGGGAGCGACTAGACTCCATCCAACGCTTTGCCCTGGCCGGGCAAAATGGGCGGGAGTGGCGAAATGGCAGCCGCGCGGGTTTTAGGTGCCCGTGCCCGAGAGGGCGTGAGGGTTCGAGTCCCTTCTCCCGCACCGACCACACGTTCCTGAGTTCCACTTGTCCACAGGTTGTGCACAACCCCACGGGCCGCGAGGCGTCGACGCCGGACGGCCGCGCGAGCCTGCGGCGGGGTTCCGGTTCACGGGCGGCCCGGTCACGCGGCCACCAGCGGTCTTTTGCTCTGACCGGGCCCACCCACGGACGTCGCCCTGGAGGGCTGAGCGTTCTGGGCGCCCCGCGCCCTGCTCGGCCCGGAAGGGTCCCCGCGGGAGCGACGGCGAAGGACCACAGCGGAGACCGGCAATGAAGAATGTGATCGTGGGGTTGGCGCGGTGCACGGCGGCCGCCTTGCGGGTTGGCTACCGCATGACGACCGCCGTGAGCCCGGGAACCGTCTTCCGCCGGTTGTGGAGTGCTCTCCTCATCGGCGCGACGGGCCCGGACCTGCGGACTTTCCCGAAGTTCGGACCGGTCAGTCGAGGCCGAGGTCGCGGCGGAGCTTGGCGACGTGACCGGTGGCCTTGACGTTGTAGAGGGCTCGCTCGATGGCGCCGTTCTCGTCGATGACGAACGTGGAACGGATGACGCCGGTCACCGTCTTGCCGTAGAGCTGCTTCTCGCCGAACGCGCCGTAGGACGTCAGCACGCTCTTGTCCTCGTCGCTGACCAGCGGGAACGTGATCGCGTCACGCTCGCGGAACTTCGCCAGCTTGGCCGGCTTGTCGGGGGAGATGCCGACCACCTCGTAGCCGGCGGCCTGCAGCGACGCGAGCGAGTCGCGGAAGTCGCAGGCCTGCTTGGTGCAGCCGGGCGTCATCGCCGCCGGGTACGCATAGAGCACGACCTTGCGCCCGCGCAGGTCCTTCAAGGAAAGGCTGTCCCCGTTGTCGGTGGGGAGGGTGAAGTCGGGCGCGGCGTCGCCGGCGCTGAGACGCACGTTTTCAGTCATGCACCGACGATAGTGCGGCCCGGTGGTCGCTCCAGAGTTGCTCCGCCGCAGCGAGATCGCGGGGCCACTCCTCGCCGCGGCGCCGCAGCAGACGTTCGCTGATCCGGAAGTCGCCGACGAGCCGGCGGAACTCGGCGAGCACGTCGGCCTCGCGGAACGGTTTGCAGGAGAAGACGTTGACGAAGATCTCCCGCAGGTGCGGGTAGGTGTGGATGGCGGCGTGCGACTCGGCCAGGATCACGACGGCCGATTTGCCGGCTTTCTCCGGTGGGCCGGCCTCGGTCGCGACCATCGGGCCGGCGATGACCGTCATGCCGATCCGGGTCACGAGGTCACGCATGAACGTTGTCAGGACCAGGTCGTCGTCGAGCGCGGTGATGTCGGCGATGCCGGACAACCGCAGGGTCAGCTCATCGCCGTAGTGGCCATTCTCCATGACGCCTCCCGTGGCTGTTAATGCCACGTTACCGGCCTCCGAACCCCGCGAATGTGCCACGTTTTCCCAGCTAGAGACGGATGCGGGAATCCGTTTTCAACAGTCTTGATCCCACCGTTTTCCGCATTCCGGCCACCATGGACGGCGCGAATTCCGGTGTTCCTCCGCGGACAGCCGGGTACCGGTCTGGCGGTTCGCCGCTGATCTTCAGTACGCTCCCGGCGAAGTCGCGAATCTGCGTTGAGAGCAGGAGATCAGGGTCATGACCGAGCCCACCGGCGCCACCACCCCGTCCGGCAACACCACCGTCTCCGGCGAGGTGGTCGAGAAGATCGCCGCCGCGGCCGCCCGCACCGTTCCCGGCGTCGCCGACCTGGGCGGCGATGTTGCGCGATTCTTCAACAGCGTGCTCGACAAGGTCGGCCTGGACACGGTCGGCGACGGCAGCCGCGGTGTCTCGGCCGAGGTCAAGGAGGGCACGGCCACCATCAACGTCGTGGTCGTCCTGGCCGCCGGCACCGTGGTCGCCGAGGTGACCACCGCCGTCCAGCGGAAGGTGACCGAGGCGGTCGAGAGCTACGGTCTGCGCGTCCTCGCCGTCCACGTCAACGTCGACGACATCGCCATCAGCTAGACCAGCCGATTCTCGTGGGCGTAAACGACGATCTGCACCCGATCACGTAACTCCAGTTTGCCGAGCAGCCGGCCGACGTGCGCCTTCACGGTCGCCTCGGACACGTGCAGCTCCTCGGCGATCTCCGGGTTCGAGCGGCCCCGGCCCACCAGGACGAGGACCTCACGTTCCCGTGCGGTGAGCCGGTCCGCCCGCGGTGGCGCGGGCACGACGTCCGGCGGCAGGTGCGGCAGGAACGTGTCCAGCAGCCGCCGGGTCACCGCCGGGGCGACCACCGCGTGTCCGCTCGCGACCGCGTGGATCGCGCTGACCAGGTCGGCCGGCGGCACGTCCTTGAGCAGGAAGCCACTGGCTCCGGCGCGCAGCGCGGCGTAGACGTTCTCGTCCAGGTCGAACGTGGTCAGGATCAGGACTCGGGCGGCACTCCCGGAGGCGACGATCTGCCGGGTCGCCTCGATGCCGTCGAGAACCGGCATCCGTACGTCCATGAGGATCACGTCGGGCCGCAGCGCCCGGGTCATCCGGATGGCCTGAGTCCCGTCCCCGGCCTCGCCCACGACGGTGATGTCCGGCTGGGCCTCCAGCACGAGCCGGAAGCCGAGGGAGAGCAGCGGCTGGTCGTCCACCAGCAGCACGGAGACGCTCATCGGAATCTCAGCGTCGCGTGGACCCGCCAGCCGGCGCCGGGAAGTGGCCCGGCGTCGACCCGCCCGTCGTATGCCGCGATCCGTTCCCGCATGCCGGCCAGGCCGTGCCGCCCGTCGGCGGCGAGGTCAGGGGCGGAACGCCCCGCGCCGTCGTCGACGACCGATATCTCGGCGGATGCCGGGTCGTACCGCAGGGTCACCTCGCTGGCCGCTCCGGGCGCGGCGTGTTTGAGGACGTTGGTGAGCGCTTCCTGGACGACCCGGTAGATCGCCAGGCCGGCACCCGGGCCCCAGTCGCCGGGGACACCCTCCCGGGTGAACGTGATCTTGAGGCCGGCCGTGCGGACGCGGTCGATCAGCGCGTCCACGTCGGCGAGGCCGGGTTGCGGGGCTCGAACCGCCGCCGTGCCGGAGAAGTCGTGCAACAAACCGACAAGGCGCCGCATCTCGCTCATCGCCTCCCGGCCGACAGCGGAAGCCCGGCCCATCACGCCCGCCGCCCGCACCGGATCAACGGCAGCGGTGGCGGCCGCCCCGTCGGACAACGCGATCATCACCGCGATGTGATGCGCCACCACGTCGTGCATCTCACGGGCGATCCGCGCCCGTTCGTGAGCCACCGCGAGACGCGCCCGCTGATCCCGTTCGACTTCCAGCCGCCGGGCCCGCTCCTCCAACTCCCGCAGGTACGCCGCCCGCGTGCGCTGACTGATCCCGATCAGCGCGACGGCCAGCACGAGGGCGGCCACCGCCACCACCGCCACCCAGTTCTCCCGCGCGCCGAGCCCCGGCAGCACGGTGACGACCGCGGCCGGCCAGACGTATCGGGCCGGCCGGTACCGAGCCAGCGCGTGCAGGGCCAGCAGCGGGACCAGCAGCGCGGCCGGATTCTGCAGCCCGCTCGCCTGGGTGCCCCAGGTCAGAACGGTGACGACGGTGAAGACCAGCACCGGCTCGTCCCGCCGCCGGATCAGCGGGACCGGCAGCAGCAGCGCCGCGATCCAGTCGGGCGGGCCGGTCCCGGCCACCGTCGCACCGGTCCGGCCGGTCAGGATGATCCCGCAGGCCAGGGCCGCGATCCCGGCGATCCCGGCGTCCACCGCCCGCGGTCTCATCCGCCCAGTGTGGACCATCTACGGGTCTCGTCTCCAGAGCACGATCCCACCGGTCGCCAGCGCCAGGAGCACCCAACCGGCCGTGACCACCGCGGCCGGGCCCGGGTTCAGCATCGTGAACGGGTTCCCGCCGTCGCGGACCGCGTAGAGCGCCTGCGCCGCCGCGACCGGGATGTACTTCAGCACCTTGTTCGCGACCGACTCGGGCAGCGTCTGGCTGAGCACAGTCGGCGCCACCAGGATGAGCAGGACGTAGACGGTGAGCGCGGTGGCCGTGTGCCGCAGCAACGCGCCGAGACCGAGCCCGATCAGCGCGAGGGCCACCGGGGCGACGGCCGCGCCGGCGATCGCCCGGATCACTCCCGGGTCGCCCGGTCCGAGCCGCGCCGCGGCGGGCGCGAACGACTGGCTGACCGCCAGCGAGACGGCGCACACCACGAGCATCACCGGCACCGCCAGAACGGCGAGCGCGACCGCTTTCGCGGCGAGCACCGGCAGCCGCCTGGGGACCGCCGCGAACGTCGACCGGATCAGCCCCGAGCTGTACTCGCCGGTTATCGCCATGATCCCGAACGCGCCCAGGAACAGGGAGAACACGTCGATCCCGAGAAACGCCCGGCTGATGATCTCGGCGGGAGTGTTGGACGCGCCGGGAAGCCGGTTCGCGTTCCAGCCGATCACCCCGGCCAGCGCGACGGTCAGGATCGCGATCGTGCCGAACAGCGCCCAGGTGGAGCGCAGGGCGCGCAGCTTGCCCCATTCGGCGGTCAGGACCCGCGGGAACGTCACCCCGATCATGACCGCACCAGCTCCATGTACGCCTGCTCCAGCGACGCCCGGACCGGAGTGAGCTCGTAGATCGTCAGCCGGTGCTCGGCCGCGGCCGAGCCGATCCCCTCGACGTCCAGCCCGGCCACCTCCAGCAGGCCGTCCTCCCGCGCGCTCACCGTCGCGCCCCGCGTGGCGAGCACCTCGCGCAGCTTCGCCGCGTCCGGCGATCGGACCAGGCTCGTCGCCCGCGTCAGCAAGGTGTCGATGCCGGTGTCGGCGAGCAGGCGCCCGTTTCCGATCACCAGGAGGTGGTCGGCGGTCACCGCCATCTCGCTCATCAGATGGCTGGAGATCAGGACGGTACGGCCCTCCGAGGCCAGCCGTCCGAGCAGCGTCCGGATCCACAGCACCCCATCCGGGTCCAGCCCGTTCACCGGCTCGTCCAGGATCACCACGGCCGGGTCCCCGAGCAGCGCCGCCGCGATCCCCAGCCGCTGTCCCATGCCCAGCGAGAACGTTCCGGCCCGTCCGGTGATCCCGCCCAGCCCGGCCTCGTCGAGCACCGTGTCGACCCGGGCCCGCGGGATACCGTGCGTCCGGGCCAGCCCGAGCAGATGTTCCCGGGCCGTGCGCCCCCGATGCACGGCCTTGCCCTCCAGCAGCGCTCCGGCCACCGTCAGCGGAGCACGATGCTCCCGGTACGCCTTCCCGGCCACGATCGCCCGTCCCGCGCTGGGCCGGTCCAGGCCCAGGATCATTCGCATCGTGGTCGACTTGCCGGCCCCGTTCGGCCCGAGAAACCCGGTCACCCGCCCGGCCCGCACCACGAACGACAACCCGTCCACCGCGGTCGTCGTCCCGAATCGCTTCACCAATCCGTCGACTTCAATCATGGGATCGACGCTAGGAACGTTCGCCCGCGGGCGGACCCACCCCCGGTCTACATCCGGTCCGGCCGGACTACGACCGTGGTCGCGGTTTTCTGTTGTCGGGCGGCCGCCCGGCCGTCTCCCAGGTGTGGTTGTCGTGACTGGCCGGCATCGGCGCCCCGCCTCGCCCGCGTGGCGCGCCGTCGTCGTCGTCGGATGCTGGTCGGCGGTGCTGGTCGCCGCCCCGCACGAGCCGGTCGTGGGTGTGGTCCACGACGTGGCGCTCTTCGTGCACCTGACCTCGCTGGTCGTCGGTCTCGGCGCGGTCCTGCTGGTCGACTGGTTCGGCATGCGCTGGCTGGCCCGCCGCGCCACCCTCTCGGACGTCCTGCGCACGGCCGAGGGCGCGCACGTCCCGATTTGGGCCGGCTTCACCGGGCTGCTGGCCTCCGGCCTCTTCCTGGGCGCCCCGGCCGCCCCGAAAGCCATAGCCGTACTGGTCGTAGGCCTCAACGGAATCTACGCCGGCCTCCTCCTGTCCCGTTTGAGTCGCTGTGCCGAGCCGCCGGTGGGCCTGCTGGTCCGTGCGGCGCTCGCGGCGGCGATCTCCCAGGGGGCCTGGTGGACGGCGGTCGTGCTGGGTTACCTCAACTCGCGATAGGCGCCGGCTCCGGGACGGCGTCTCGCATGCGCAGCAGGCCGGTGAGCGCCAGCGCGCCCCCGCAAGCGATCGTCCCCACGACGCAGGCGCGGGCCAGCCAGCCCGGGCCGGTGGCCGGGACCACGGCGGCCAGGAACGCGTCGGAGCTGCCGAAACCGGCGAAGGCGGCCAGCACGAAGCCGGACAGGGCCAGGAAGAACGGCGGATGCCTCCAGGCGGTCGCGAGGGCGAGCGCGCCCGTCACCAGCAGCACCCCGGACCAGCCGGCGCCGTCCAGGCCGCGCATCACGGCGTACGCGATGACGGACAGACCGGCGACGACCGCGAGCGGCACCACCCACCGTGACCGGAAGCGGACCAGGGCCGTGAAGAGCAGGCCGAGCAGGGCCGCGCCGGCCCACCAGGCCCAGGTCACCGGCGGTGGCTCGTAGTCCAGCGTTCCGCGGATCTCGAACACCCGGACCTGATCGCGCAGCGGCACCGCCCAGTCCCGCAGCCGGTGCGCGTGATCGGGATCGGCCACCGCCTGGGGCGGGCGGGCCGTTCCGAGCCAGTGGGTCCGCTGGTCGTGCCAGCGGATGGTGTGCCCGGAGGACACTTTCTGCCAGGTCGGCGGCATGGTCACGTCGGCTGTCGTGGGCACGGGCGTGTCGCCGGCCAGGGTCTGGTTGACGTAGGTCGCGGGGGAGGAGACGTTCTGGTAGATCCCGTCGGGCCGTAACTCCAGGTAGGGCTCACCGGAGTAGCCGAGCACCTCGATCGACCGCCCGGTGTCGTTGACCAGTTCGAGCCGTGCGCCACCCTCGACGGTGCGGATGGTGAGGCCGTCCATCGGGCTGCTGATGCCGCTGATCGTGGTCCGGTACGAGGTGACGTTCGCCCCCTCCCCACCGTGCGCGAACGCGGGCGTGGCCGGTGCGACGACCGCACCGGCCACGACGAGCGTCAGCAGGAACCGCCTCACCCGGCCGCCTTGGCGATCGTCTGGGTGAGCAGGTCGACGGTCGGGACGGAGTCGTCCGGCCCGGTCAGCTTGGTGCCGTTGACCACGATCGTCGGGGTGCCGTTGTAGCCGCGCGAGGAGAAAGTCTCGGTCACCTTCGTCGCCCATGCCTTGTACGTACCAGCGTTGACCGCGTTCGCGAACTTGTCACTCGTCAACCCTACCGACTTCGCCAACTCGATGATCTTGGAGTTGGCGAGACCGTCGCTGTTCTCCTCGGGCTGATTGGCGTAGAGCACGTCGTGCAGCTCGGTGAACTTGCCCTCGTCGGCGGCGGCCGCGACGGCCCCGGCGGAACGGGTCGAGTACTCCGTGCCGTTCGAGGCCCGGTCCAGGATCGACACCGGGTGGTACCGCAGCGTGATCTTGTTGTCGGTGATCAGCTGCTTGAGGGTGGCGCCGCTCTGCTTCTCGAAGTTGTTGCAGATCGGGCACATGAAATCCTCGTACACGTCGACGGTGACCGGCCCGGTCCCGACCGCGAACGCGGTGCCGTCGTCGACCGCGGAGGCCGGGGTGACCAGCGCGCCGGTGCTCGCCGTGTCCTGCTTGTCGAGCGTCGTGTAACCGACGAGGCCGGCGATGACCAGCACCGCGACCACCGCCACCGACGTCCACAGGGTGACCTTGCGGCGTTTGTCCGCGGCTTTCTGCTGCTCGACGATCCGGCGCGCCTTCTCCGCCCGGTCGCGACTGCCCTTGCTCAAGACGACTCCCCCATCAGCGCGCCATCGATCGAGAAACGGGACCTCGGCCGCCACAGCAGGATCCCGGAGAGGACCAGGAAGCCGAGGTCACGCAGGATGTCCAAGCCGTACTCGGTGTTCCGCCCGGCGCCCAGCTCGCCACCGGAACTGAAGCACCCGCAGTCGATCCGCAGCCCCCGGGACCAGGCCGAGATGATCCCGGCGATGAAGATCACCAGGAGCACGGCCGAGATCGCGGCGGTCAGCCGGGTGGAGAGGCCGATCAGCAGCAGGAGCCCGAGCGCGATCTCCAGGAACGGCTGGACGCCACCGACGACCTTGGCCACGTCGTACGACATCAACTGGTACGCGTTCACCGCCCGTGCCGACTCGGCCAGGTCACCGACCTTGGTCGCGCCCGCGATCAGCCAGACGGCGGCCAGCCCGAGCCGGGCCAGCGTGGAGATCCACGGCCAGACGGCGGCCGGCCGCGTGGTGGTTTCCATGCTCACGCCCCGTTAGACGGACAGAATCGGGTCTCAGTTCCCGATCATTGTGTCTTCCGTGGCAGAGGTCACGTACAGGGAAGAAAGACCTAACTCGCCTGGGCCTTCGACACCGCGGTGATCAGCTCGTCGCGGGCCCGGGCCACCCGGGAGCGAATCGTGCCCACCGGCACACCTTCCACTTCGGCGGCTTCCGCGTACGACAATCCGAGCACCTGGGTCAGCACGAACGCGGTCCGCCGTTCGTCGCTGAGCCGGCCCAGCAGATCCGCACTGCTCAACCGGTGTGCGGGGTCGGGTGCCGGACCCTCGGTGGCGGCCTGCGCGGCGAGCCGGACGTCGAGCCGGCGCCGCCGGACCACCGCGCGCAGATGATCCGCACAGGTGCGCCGCGCGATGCCGAGCAGCCACGTCCGCACGGTCGACCGCCCCTGGAACGTGTCGAGGGCCCGGAACGCGCGGAGGTACGTCTCCTGGGTGAGATCGTCCGCGGCGCCCGGGTCGACCAGCGCGGCGGTGAAACGCCAGACCTCGGCCTGGGTGGCGCGCACGAACCTGGCCTGCGCGACCGGGTCGCCGTCGCGGGCGGCCAGCGCCAGCGCGGTGGTCTCGTCCGTCTCCTGCTCACCAGCCGTCACGAGTGGGCATGGTACGCGTCCCGGCTGGATCTGGAACCATGCGTAGGCTGCGCGCGACTCCCCGCACGTGGCCGAACCGACGGTGATCGGAGAACATGGCCGTCATGACCGTTGACCGACGCCGAGGCGCGACAGTGCTCCTCGGCCTGCTGATCGGCATGCTCGGCATGCTCTTCTCGGCCGGACCGGCCTTCGCGCACGCCGCGCTGGTCAGCAGCGACCCGAACAACGGCAACATCGTGCCGGACGCCCCCAACAAGGTGACGCTGACCTTCAGCGAGTCGGTGCAGCTGCTCTCCGGCAAGATCCGGGTGATCGCGCCCGACGGGTCGCGCGCCGACCAGGGCGATCCGACGGTCGACGGCAACACGGTGACGATCCCGCTGCGGTCCGGCGGCGGCCGGGGGACGTATCTGGTCACCTATCGGGTGGTCTCCGCGGACACGCACCCGGTCGGCGGCACGATCACCTATTCGGTCGGCGCCGCGTCCACGCCGCCCACGGCCGACGAGTCGGCCGACGTCAAGGTCGACCCGCTGGTCCGGGGGCTCATCCCGGTCGGGAAATATCTGGGATACGCGGGTCTGGTCCTGCTCGTCGGCCCGGTCCTGGTGCTGGCGCTGCTCTGGCCGCAACGGCTGTCCCGCCGTGGCCCCGGCCGGCTGATCTGGACCGGCATCGGCCTGGTCGCCGGCAGCACCGTGCTCGCGATCTGGCTGCAGGCGCCGTACACGCTGGGCACCGGGCTCTTCGACGTCCGGGTCGGTGACCTGCGCGACGTGCTGGGCAGCACGTTCGGCGCGGTGATGCTGGTCCGGCTGGCCGTCGTGATCGCCGCGGCCTTCCTGCTGCGGCCGCTGCTGGTCGGCTCCGGCAGCGAGTCGAAGCTGGACCTGGCCCTGCTCGGCGTCCTCGGCGTGGCCGCGCTGGCCACCTGGCCGCTGACCGGGCACCCGACCGCGTCGCCGGTGGCCGGTGTCTCCGTGGTCCTGGACGCGCTGCACCTGGCGGCCATGTCGGTCTGGCTGGGCGGGCTGGTCATGCTCTTCGCGTTCCTGCTGCCCCGGGCGAGCGCGCGGGAACTGGGCGCGATCCTGCCGATCTGGTCGCGCTGGGCGTTCACCGCGGTCGGCGCGCTGATCTTCGCCGGCGTGGTGCAGGCGCTGATCGAGGTCTCCACGCTGAACGGCCTGGTCAACAGCACCTACGGGCGGCTGATCCTGGTCAAGGTCGCGCTCGCGGCGATCGTCATCGGGGTGGCCGCGTTCTCCCGCAAACTGGTCAAGGCCCGCTCGGCCGAGGAATCGCCGCGCGGGCTGCGCCGGGTCGTGCTGGCCGAGCTGGCGATCACCGCGGTGGTGCTGGGTGTGACCGCGGCGCTCGTCCAGATCTCGCCGCCGCGCACCGCGGACGCCGCCGAGACGACCACCACCGACACCACGGTCACCCAGACGCTCACCGACAAGACGATGTCGCTGCAGGTGGACATCTACCCGGCGACCGTCGGGAACAACTCCATGCACCTGTACGCGTACACGCCGGACAACAAACCGCAGCCGGTGGTCGAGTGGAAGGCGACGGCGTCGCTGCCGGACAAGGGCATCGAGCCGATCGAGATCCCGCTGCTGCGGATCACCGACTTCCACGCGATCGGGGACATCGCGCTGCCGCAGGCGGGGGACTGGACGTTCAAGTTCACCGCGCGCACGTCCGACATCGACCAGAGCACGTTCACGATGACGGCCAAGGTTCGCTAGGTCCCCTTTTCCGGTCAAGGGCTCATTTCCGTACGGAAATGGGCCCTTGCCGTATCTATCGAGGGCGGGCTGCTCGTTTGCCCAGTTTGGGGTTATTTGCCTCGGTATGGTGCGCGCAGTGGGGCCCGAGAAGGGGGAATGGACGATGCGGCTGATCCGGCCGGTCCTCGGCATACTGCTTCTGACGATCGGACTGCCGGCGCTGCTGGCCGGGGGCTGCCTGTGGGCTGCCCTGCGGCACCGCGACGCCGGCGGCGCGTACAGCGCCGAGCTGCAGAAACTCGGCACGGCCGGGTACGCGATCGTCGTCCCCGACGTCGACCGTCTCCTCCGTGACGACGCCTCGTTCGCCCGGTCCGGCGGCACCGAACTGCGGATCACCGCACTGACCGGCACCGGCCCGGCCTTCATCGGGCTGGCTCCCTCCGCCGATGTCGCCGGATACCTGCGCGACGTGCCGCGCACCGAGGTCACCGGCGTCCAGGTCGGCACCGGCCCGCTGCCGATCACCACGACCGTCGTCGACGGCAGCCGCACCCTGCCGTCCGCCCCCGGCCGCCAGGACTTCTGGACCCGCACCGGCGGCGGCGCCCTGCGCTGGACCCCGGGCGACCTCACCGGCGACTACAGCCTGGTGATCATGAACGGCACCGGGGAGCGCGGCATCCGCCTCGACGGCACCGTCGAAGCCCGCCCCGGCTGGCTCGACCCGGCCGCCTGGGGACTCCTCACGGCCGGCGTGCTCCTGCTGATGGGCGGCGTGATCGTCCTGACCCTGCCGTCGCGCCGCCGCGAAATCGTCTACGTCGTCGAGCCCAGCCAGGTGCCGGACCTCATGCTCGCCATCGGGGCACCGCTGCCGCGCCGCGCCCTCGAAGCGCCGGGCGGCTTCAGCCCGGGAACGCCCGGCTTCGGCCCCGACGGGGCGACCGGGTTCGGATCAGACGCGGCCACGTTCAGGCACGGTGGGCCGGGCGGGCCCGGGCAGGGTACGCCGGGCGGGCTCGGGCAGGGGGTGCTGGCTGCGTTCGGGCCGGGGGCGCTGTTCGCCTTCGGTCAGGGGCGCAAGCGTGGCTTCGGGGCGGGCGGGGCTCACCGGCCGCGGACGCTGGCCGATTCGCAGCAGCCGGTGCGGCCGCCGGCACTGCCCCAGTTCGCCTGGCCGCCGACCAGCCCCGAAGGATCAGGGGACGCTGCTGCTTCCGGTGCGCCGACCGGCGCCGGGCCGTCCGCTTCCCTTCCCGGTACGACCATGACCGCGCCCGCGAAGGGCATCCGCCCGAACACGTTGACCCCGGTGGTCCCCGGAGACCTCCCGATCCCGTCCCCTTGGCCGACCGCCGACCCGGTCCCCGCGGTGGACCCGGTTCCCGCGGTTGACCCGGTTCCCGCCGTCGACCTGGTCCCCGCGGTGGACCCGGTTTCCGCCGCCGACCTGGTCCCCGCGGTGGACCCGGTTTCCGCCGCCGAGCCGGCCTCCGCCGCCGAGCCGGCCTCCGCCGCTGGTCTCGGGCCGGCTGCTGGTCTCACTCCGGCCGTCGCTCCGGCTTCGGCCGTGGAGTCCGGGACGGTTGCCGGCGTCGCCGCGCCCGGAGCACAGACGCCGGCCCCGGGAACGCCGTTGAGCCTGCTGGGGGAGAGCCCGGCGGCCCTGGCCGAGCCCGCTCCCCAGTCGGCCGCCCGCCCGGGTCGTCGTCGTCTCGCGGCACCCGCCGACCTGCCGGAGTTCCACGCCACCGCGGTCGGCGCGTGGGTCGCGCAGACCGCTCCCGAACGTGCCCGCCAGACCGAAGCCCAAGCAGCGGCCGCGCTCGCCGAAGCCGCCCGCACCCGAGCCGCCAAGCTCACCCCGGCCGACCAGTTGGTCCGCTCGCCCAAACTCGCCGAGCCGCGCGACAACGCCGCCGCCGAGATCACCGGGAGCAGCGCAGACGCGGCGCGCGACCGTGCCGCTGGTGGGAGCAGCACAGACGCGGCGCGCGACCGTGCCGCTGGTGGGAGCAGCACAGACGCGGCGCGAGACCGTTCCGCAGCCGGGAGCAGCACCGCGGAGGTGCGCGACCACGCCGCTGCCGGGACCGCGGAGCCGCAAGACAAGACCGGTTCGGATCAGGCCGGTGACGCCGGGAAGCCTGCCACGGAGCAGAACCCGAAGAAGCAAGGCGTCACCCGCCGCCGCAACGTGTGGCCGGCCCCGGTTCCGCGCCGGGTCGCTCTGCTCACCGGGCCGAACGCCACGGACTGGTCGGCCACCGGCCTGACCCGGATGGGCGGCAGTCGCCCGTCATCGAAGTCCGATCACCCGGCGCCTGCCGAGAACACCGGCCCGGACCAGCCGACGACCTCCGCCGCGCAGGGCGCCGCCCGGGTCGCCGCGGCTTCCGTGACCAGCCGGGCCGCGGCCGAGCAGGGCAACACCGCCACCGCCCTGGCCGACGCCGAGGCGAGCCTGACCATCCCGCCCCAGCCCGAGCCGGCTCAGTCCGTTCCGGTTCCGTCCGACTCGGCTCCGGTTGTTCCGGCTCAGTCAGAGCCGACTTCGATCGTTCCGGCTCAGCCCGACTCGGCGGCCTCGGTCGCGGATGTCGAGATCGGCCCGAAAGCCGTCCCGGCCCAGGTCTCCGCGGGCACAGACAGCATCACGCGGCCGGAGGTCCAGGCGGACCCGGCCGAAACGAGCGGCGGGGTCGAAGCTGAGTTCGCCGAGCCGCAGAGCGCGCCGGTCGGCGAGGTCGCATCCGAGATTGCCGAGCCGCAGAGCGCGCCGGTCGGCGAGGTCGCATCCGAGATTGCCGAGCCGCAGAGCGCGCCGGTCGGCGAGGTCACACCCGAGATCGTCGAGCCGCGGCGTGCGTCGATCCACGAGACGGAGGCTGCCGCGGTCCCGTCCGAGCCGGAGGACGAGAAAGCCGGGGACTCTCCGGCACCCGCTCCCGCGCTGACACCGAAGCAGCCCCAAACCCGGACGATCGAAACGGTCGAGGAACGCCCCTCGATCCACGCCGTCGAGTCCGCGCCGGTGGCCGAGGCATCCGTCGACGTCAAGCAGCCGGGGGTCAAGGAAGCCGAGATCGGGAAACCTGAGATCAGCGAACCGGAGGGCAAGGAAGCCGAGGCCAAGGAAGCGGGGGGCGAGGAAGCGGACGGCAAGGCCATCGCCAAGCCGGCCGCGAAGCGGGTCACCGAGCCGAACCGTCCCCTGACCCGGGCCCAGGACCGCCTCGTCGGAACCACCGTGGGCCGCCAGCCCGGCTCGCCGACCACCCGCAAGGCGCCCGCCGCGTGGATAAAGGCCGCTGAAACCGTCGCTGCCCGAGCCGCCACCCGGCCGGCCGATGACGCCGCGGCCGTCCAGCCGTCCGGAACTGCCGCGGACGGGTCCGCCCTGCAGCCCCCCAGCGCAGTCTCGGAGGCGCCGGCCGCCGGAACGGCCGTGGATTCGGCGACCCAGCCGGCTGCCCCGGTGCGGAAGCCTCGCCCGCGGACCGCCCGCACCGCCGCCGAGAAGACGACGCCCAAGGCCACCACGGCCAAGACCGGATCCGCTGCCGGAGCGAAGGCGGCCGGCGCCGTGGCCGGGCCTGCTGACCAGGTCACCCCGGCCGGGACTGCGACCGAGTCCGCTGACCAGGTCACTCCGGGCGCTGCCGCGACCGAGTCGGCTGACCAGGTCACTCCGGGCGCTGCCGCGACCGAGTCGGCTGAGCAGACCGGGGCAGGGACGGTCAAGGGTGGGGCGGGCAAGGCACGGTCCCGGAGTTATCTCGGTGAGGCGGCCGAGCTCCTGGCCGGCGCCCCGGAACCCAAGCGCCGCCGGACGGCGACGCGCCGTCCGAAGGACACTCCGGACGAGAGCTGACTCCCGCGCGGGACTGATCGCGATCACGAGGGCCGTCCGGATGGGCGGCCCTCGTGGGCTTTCTCGAGGTGGTGGGGCTTCACGGCGTACGGCGGGGGAAACCGCCGAAGGCTGTGGAGGGTCGGCGTGACCATGAGCGGTCAGGGGCGCGTGATTGTCTTGCTTGCGGGTCGTTAGCAGGGTGGAACCCGAAAGGACCCTCCGCGCTGCCGACACGGAGGGCCCTTTACCGGGGGGAACGGAGTAACCGAAGGGAGCTTCGTCCGTTAAATGCACTTTACCCGCTTAACCGACCAACGGGGAAGTCAGCCCACTAAAGCGGACAAACAATATGAAGGTTCGCTGTGGTGACACTCGCGTCGAACAGCCGTGTCGCTCTCGGCGTAGGCTGTCCGGGTGGCGGATCTTCTGGTGTGGATCGACTGTGAGATGACCGGTCTCGACCTGGGCAAGGACAAGCTCATCGAGGTCGCGGCGCTGGTCACCGATCCTGAACTCAACGTCCTCGGCGAGGGCGTCGACCTGGTCATTCACGCAGACGACGCGGCGCTCGACGCGATGCCGCCGGTGGTCCGCGACATGCACGCGAAATCCGGGCTGACCGAGGAGGTCCGCCGTTCGGTGCTCACCATGGGTGAGGCCGAGGAGATCATCCTGGCGTATGTGAAAGAGCACGTCCCCAACCCGCGCACGGCGCCGCTGTGCGGCAACTCGATCGCGACCGACCGGGGTTTCCTGGCTCGTGACATGCCCGCACTCGACGCCCACCTGCACTACCGCATGATCGACGTCTCGTCGATCAAGGAGCTGTGCCGCCGGTGGTATCCGAGGGTGTATTTCGGTCAGCCGGCCAAAGGGCTGTCGCACCGCGCGCTCGCCGACATCCGGGAGAGCATCCGCGAGTTGGAGTACTACCGGCGGACCATTTTCGTTCCGCAGCCCGGCCCGGACGTGGAGGCGGCCAAGGCGATCGCGGCCGAGCTCTGACCCGCCGGCGGTAACCCGCTCGACGGCCGCCCGGAGAGTGCCGCTATGATTAGTCGGCACCACGGGAACCGGTTTTCTCGTGTGAGCATGGTGGTCGTAGCTCAGTTGGTAGAGCACCTGGTTGTGGTCCAGGGGGTCGCGGGTTCAAGTCCCGTCGATCACCCCATGTGAACGAAAGGCTCGGTCTTCGGACCGGGCCTTTTTCGCGTCCGTGGAGCGACGGCGGGATTCACCTGTCGCTGCTCGTGGCCGCCCGCTGCCCGCGCTGGCTGCCCGCTCGCCCGGCTATTGCCCGCGCCGGCCGCCCGCCATTGCCCGCGCCGGCCGCCCGCCATTGCCCGCGCCGGCCGCCCGCCATTGCCCGCGCTGGCTGCCCGCTCGCCCGGCTATTGCCCGCGCCGGCCGCCGGCCATTGCCCGCGCCGGCCGCCGTCCGCGCCGGCCGCCGGTCCGCAGTCCGCCGTCCGTGCAGTCGGGCGAAAAACTTCTCCGGAGCGCGCAACCTTTTGCCGCCGCGGACCCACTGGGTGGGTGATCAACGAACATCCCTGCCCCCGGGAGTCCCCCTGATGCACGCCAAGCGTTTCGTCGTCCCGCTCGCGGTGGTGACGGTCGGCGTCGGCGCCGCGGTTGCCGGTGTCCTGAATGCCGACGCCGCCGAGACGGTCGGTTGCGCCGTGACCTACACCGTCAACAGCCAGTGGAACTCCGGCTTCACGGGCGACGTGAAGATCCGCAACACCGGCGCGTCGGCGGTCGACGGCTGGACCCTCGGGTTCGCGTTCCCCTCCGGACAGAAGATTTCCTCCGGCTGGTCCGGCACGTGGATCCAGGCCGGCGCGAACGTCACCGTGACCGACGCCGGCTGGAACAAGGTGATCGCCACCGGCGCGACCTTGACGCTCGGGTTCAACGGTACGTGGAGCGGGAGCAACGCGATCCCCGGTGCGTTCACCCTCAACGGCGTGACCTGCGGCGCGACGGCGGTGGCCACCGCCTCTCCCAGCGCGACGAAAAGCACCGCCGTGCCGACGACCACCGCGCCGACGACTGCCGCGCCGACGACCACCGCGCCGACGACTGCCGTGCCGACGACTGCCGCGCCGGTGACCACCACCGCGACCCCGGCGGCCACCGTCTCCAAAGGCGCGGAGAACTGCACCGACTACGCCGCCCTCATCCGCGGCAAGTACTGGGTGAACAACAACGTCTGGGGTCGCGCCGACGGCACCGGCTCCCAGTGCGTCTGGGAGAACGGCCTGAACGGCGACAACCTCAGCTGGGGCACGAACTGGACCTGGGCCGGCGACACCACCAAGGTCAAGGCCTACGCCAGCGCGGTCCTCGGCTGGCATTGGGGCTGGAAGACCACCGGCACCGGCCTGCCGGTCCAGCTGAGCGCCGGCAAGAAGGTGCAGACCAGCTGGAACTTCACGGTCACCCAGAAGACGTCGAACATCATGAACGTCTCGTACGACCTGTGGTTCCACACCAAGAGCAACCCGGACTGGCCGGACCAGCCGGCCGACGAGGTCATGGTCTGGCTCTACAAGTCGGGTGGGGCCGGTCCGGTCGGCACCAAGCAGGCGACGGTGACCGTCGGCGGCACGACCTGGGACCTCTACCGGGGCAACATCGGCTGGAACGTGTACTCGTTCGTGCGTACCTCGAACACCACCTCCGCCGTCCTGGACCTGACCGATTTCACCGATGACCTGGCAGGGCGGGGATGGCTCGACAAGACCAAGTATCTGTCCAGCGTGCAGGCCGGCACCGAAATTTTCACGGGCTCGGGTCAGCTCGACACCAGCGCCTACTCGGTGAGGATCAGCTAACCCGGTCCGCCTGCGGGCCCTCGACGGTCAGGAAGAGCCGCGTGCCGGAGCACGACGCCGAACGCGCCTTCAGGCGCTTCTTCGACGAACACCACACCGATCTGTCGCGTCTCGCGTACCTCGTCACCGGCGAGACGCAGGCCGCCGACGACCTGGCATCGGACGCGTTCGTCGAGGTCTGGCGGCATTGGGAGCGGGTGCAGGCGGCGGACAGCCCGATCGCGTACGCCCGCGGCATCGTCACCAACCTGGCCCGTCAGTGGATCAAGCGGCAGACCCGGGAACGCGCCGGGATGCTGCGGCTCGGCCTGCTGCGCCGGGACCGTGCTGAGACCGACACCCCGGCGATCCTGGACGTACGCGCGGCGCTGGCGCGACTTCCGCTCCGGCGGCGGGAGTGCGTCATCCTGCGGTACGCGTTCGACGTACCGGAGAAGGAAGTTGCCTCGATCCTCGGCATCTCGGTGGGCGCCGTGAAGAGTCACACGTCGCGGGGCGCCGCGCAGTTGAGCGAGTTCCTGCGGGAGATGCCGCTGATGACGGGAGGAGGTCACCATGGCTGAGGACCTGGGTACGGTGTTGCGCCAGGAGGCCGAGCGGCACGTGCCGGACAGCGACGCGATGTTCGACCGGATCAACCGTCGCCGGTTCGCGCCCGAACCCGTCCAGGCGTCGCGCCCTTTCCTGCGCCTCACCGGCCTGCGCCCGGTCGCCGCGGCCGCGTCGGTGGTGGCCACCCTGGTCGCCGGCTTCACCGGGATCAAGATCTTGACCGGTGACGAGCCGAGGAGGGCGCCGGCCGCGACGACCGGCACCACCTCGGTCGCGCCGGCGCCGACCAGGAGCGCGCCGCTGCCGGAACGGACGTCGGCCCGGCCGAAACGCACCGGCGACGGCGGTGGTGGGACCAGGGCGGTGCCGCACTCCAGCCCGGCGAGCGCGCCGCCCAGCTTCCAGCCGGTGGCCGGGTTCCTGAGCTCCAGAGGGGCGATCAACGCGTATTCGACCACCACCTGGGCGCAGAGCGACGTGACGGTCACCACCGCCAAGGAGATCACCGCGCTGGAACTGGCGATCAGCATCGCCCGTACCGACGGCGTGAGGAGCACCGGCAGTTGGAGCACCATCCCGAGCGACATGATCACGCTGACGGTGATCGAGCAGAAGGACGCGCTGGTCTACCGGTTCACCCTCAAGCCGGGCGGCAAGCTGGCGGCCGGCGACTACGTCTTCGCCGGGCAGTACGAGCACGCCGCCGGGAAACGCGATGCCGGCGCTGACCTCTACGGCGCGATCTGCTCGGCGGGAGATCAGAAATCGGAGGTCACGGGGGCCTTCACCGCGAGCTGAGCTGCCGCTCCCGGACCCGAACCGGGGGTGGCGCCGGCTCGCCCGCCGCCGGGCCGCCTGACACGGGCGGCCCGGCGGCGCCTGGCCGCCTGACACGGGCGGTCCGGCAGCGCCTGGCCGATTGGCCGGCGTCACCTGCGGGCTGTCAGTTTGCGGAGTCGAGCCCGCTGTCGGCGCACACCTGGGACATGTCGGCCGCGGCCGCGCTGACCGCCGCGATCGCATCCGGCTCACTCTGCGTCTCATGAGAAACCAGAGCTTTCCCGTACGCCTCCCCGAGCGCCGCCGCGGCATCGGCGACCGGGGCGTCCGCGGTGCCGCCGGCCGCCACGATGCCCTGGACGACGCCCGGCTGCATCAGTGACGCGTTCCGCACCGCCGTGGCGAGGGCGCTGCACGTGAGCCGTCCGGGTGGGTCGTCCACGGGGGCCGCGGAGAGGAACGAGCTCGGCGCGGGGGCCGGCGCGCCGGGTTCGCTGCGGTCGTCACAGGCGCCGAGCCCGGCGAGGACGATAAAAGCGGCAAAAGGTGCGAAGCGGTGCATCCCGCCAACCTAGAGGCCGGCCAGGAAAGCGTCCAACTCGCCCACCATCTGGTCCGCCGTCAGATGCCCCGCCAGCACGTGCACCGTCAGCCCGTCCACCACCGCGTGCAGCCCCAGGTGACGGCCCCGTGGACCGTCGTCCTCGTGGTCGACCTGGTGATCTCGTTCGGCTACACCCTCGCCCCGCGGCGGGAGCGTGCACAAGCCGTACGGGAAAAGAAAGAACGCGGGCCCGGTCGTGAAGGACCGGGCCCGCGCCGAGCGGGGATGTCGACCGTCAGGACAGAGCGCTCATCTGCTTGAAGGCGGAGTAGCTCATGTTCCAGTCGGTCCAGCCGTTGCCGTTCTTCAGCTTCTCCTCGGTGCCGGAGACCGTGATCACGTCACCCATCATGGTGCGGGAGAAGAGCCACGCGCCCATCGCCTCGGAGACGTTGACGCAGCCGTGCGAAACGTTGCGCTTACCCTGCACGCCCTCGGACCACGGCGCGGCGTGGATGAACTGGCCGCTCCAGGTGATCCGCTGGGCGAAGTCGATGTCGGTCCGGTAACCGCCCGAGGGGTCCTCGTCGGTGGTGTCGAAGACGGTGTGCTCCTTCTTCTCGATCACCACCATGGTCCCGCTGGAGGACGGCGTGCTCGGCTTGCCCAGGCTGACCGGGATGGTCTTGATGACCTTGCCGTCCTGGGTGACGGTCATCTTCTTGGTCTTGTTGGAGACCGTCATGACCATCGAGCGACCGATCTTCAGGTCGACGGTGAGGTCGGACCTGCCGTACCACCCGTCACCCATTTTCACGCCCTTGAGCTGGACCTTGTAGTCGATCTTCGTGCCGGCCTTCCAGTACACCTTCGGCCGGTAGTGCACCTCGGTCGGGCTGATCCAGCCCCAGGTGCCCTCCTGCGCGGGTGTGGCCGAGACCACCATGTTGCGCTCGACGGCGGCCCGGTACTTCTCCGGGATCGCGCGGCCGAATTTCATGATCAGCGGCATGCCGACGCCGACCACGTTGCCGTCGCCGAGGAAGCTGGTGACGCGCACCAGGTTCGCCGGCTGCTTCATCACGGTGAAGTCGCTGGTCGTCTCGTTGTTCTTCCCGTCGACCGCCGGGGTGCTGACGGTCACCGTGTACTTCGTGCCCCAGGCCATCGACTGGGCCGGGTGCCAGACCTTCGCGTCCTTGTCGACGGTGCCCTTGACCTCGGTGCCCTTGGCGTCGGTCACCTTGACGGTGGTGTTCTCCGGGTCCTCGCTGGTGTATTTCACGTCGGACCAGGCCTCGATGCCGGTGGCGGCGGCGGCCGGCGAGGTCACCGCGACGGTGCTCAGCGTGGGCTCGGGCGATGGAGAACCGGACTCGGCGGTGCCCGCGGCGCCGTTGCTGCCGCTGCCGTTGCCCCCGCCCTGCCAACTCGGTGACTTGCTGTCGCTGCAGGCGGCCGTGAACAGCAGACTGCCCGCCAGCAGCGCGACCAGCGTCGCGCGCACTGGGCGTCGGCCGCCGGACGGCTGGCTCGACCTTGCCTGCCTCAGCCCTGCCTGCCGAACTCGAAACATCTCCATGGTCCCCTCACGGCGTCATTTCTCCCCGGCGCCCAATACTGCCCCTGAAATGCCAGTTGACCAATCCCGGTTTCGTGCCGCGAACGCCACACCAGGCTTATCGGTGTGGTGTGGCGAACCCTGACGGGCCGGCGGAGCACCGTTTCAGCCGAGGTCCGCGGGCACCGGGAGCGCGCTGCCCTCGGCGAACTTCTTCCAGCTCACGTCCCACGGCGTCCAGCCGTTGCCGTAGTCCAGCTTGTCGCCGGTGCCCTTCACCGTGACCGGGTCACCGATCAGCGTCTTCGCGAACAGCCAGCTCGCGTTCGACGGCGCGACGTTGACACATCCGTGCGACACGTTCGTGTGCCCCTGCGCCCCGGTGGACCACGGCGCCGAGTGGATGTACTGACCGCTCCAGGTGAGCCGCTGCGCGTACTCGATGTTGGTGCGGTAGCCGCTCGCGCCGTCGGTGTCGGTGGTGTCGAACACGGTCGACGCCATCTTCTCCATCACCACCATGTGGCCGCTCGACGACGGCGTGCTCGTCTTGCCGAGGCTCACCGGCATCGTCTTGATCGTCTTGCCGTCCTGCACCACGGTCATCTTCTTGGTGGCGTTGTCGACGTTCATCTCGAACTTGCGCCCGATCTTGGAGGTGGCCGAGCGGTCCCGGTCGCCGTAGATCCCCTTGCCGGTGGGCAGGCCGCCGACGGCGATCCGGACCTTGATCGTGGTGCCGGTCTGCCAGTACTCCGGGGCGCGGTAGTAGGCCTGCGTGCCGCTCGACGTCCACGACCAGGTGCCCGGCTGCGACGGGGTGGTCTCGACGAACATGCGCTTCTGCACGGCGGCGCGGTCGGCCTTCTTGATGCCCGGGTTGAACTCGACGACGACGGGCATGGCCACGCCGTACGTCTGGCCGTCGAACAGGTAGAGCCCGGTGCCGGTCCGTTTCCCGGGGGCGCCCATCGTCGTGAAGCTGGTCTTCGCCGTGGTGGTGGTGCCGTTGTCGGCGGTCGCGGTCACCTCGGCGGTGTAGGTCTGCTCGGTGGCCAGCGTCTTGCCCGGCACCCAGGACGAGTTGTCGTCGCGGAACGTGCCGGCGACCGCCTTGCCCTTGGCGTCGGTGAGCTTGACCGCGGTCACCTTGCCGTTGCTGACCTTGAGCCCGATCTCGGTGCTGACCGGCACGTCCTTCTTGCCGGCGGCCGGGGTGAGCGACAGGGTGGCCGGCAGCGCGGCGGTCGTGCTCTCCGGCACGGCCGAGGCCGAGGGCGCGACGGCGGCCTCGGCCGTGCCGGTGAAGGCGGGTTTCTCGTCGTCACTGCAGGCGGCGAGCGGCCCCGTCACGGCCAGCGCGAGCAGCATCGCCACACAGCGGCGCAGGTCAACCATCGTCGGGCCCCGTTCTGGAGTTGTCGGCGCAGCCATCCTTGCGCATGAAAGCAAATCCCGGGTCCCCCTTGAGGGGGTCAGCAGGCGATTTCGAGGATCTTCCGAGGCCGTGCTAACGTTTTCTCGTTGCCGGGCGCCGCTAGCTCAACTGGCAGAGCAGCGGACTCTTAATCCGCGGGTTGTAGGTTCAAGTCCTACGCGGCGCACCAACAACGAAGGCCGTGACACCGTCTGGTGTCGCGGCCTTCGCCGTTCTGCGCCGCGTTAGGCTGGCGCGTGCCTTCTGAGACTCTGCTCACCATCGACGACATCGACGCCATCGCCTACCCGGCGCACGAGCTGGCCGACCCGTCCCCGGTCGTCGCCGAGCTGGTCGCCGCGGTCGAGCAGGGCCGGGTCGCCGACGACGAGGCCGCCGCCCACGCGTACCTGCTCTCCGCCGAGATCACCGAGAAGGCCGGTGACCTGCCGGCCGCGCTCGCCTACGCCGAGAAGGCCGCCGCGGTTCCGGGCGAGGACGAGCTGTCCCGTGCCTGCTATGCGGAACTTCTGGTCAAATCGGGACGCGAGGAGGAGGGGCTCAAGGTCTTCGAGGCGCTCCGGCCCGAGCTTCTGCAAGATCCACATGCTTCCTCGTACGTCGGTGAGGCGCTCGAAGCCTGCGGGCTGGCCACGGTGGCGCAGGAATGGCTCTCCGACGCCGCGCACACGCTCGCCGAGCGGACCGCGAAGAGCGACGACGGCTTCAACGCGGTCGACATCCTCTATGCGGTGCTCACCGAGCGGCACCGCATCCGTGCGGACCTGGAGCTGGCCCATGACGACCTGGACGGCCTCTACCACGAGATGGAGGCGGTGGCGGACGGTCCGGAGGTGACCGGCCAGGCCCTGCTCTACTGGCCGGAGGCGGAGCTGGCGCAGATTCTGCAGCGCTGGCCCGAACGGAGCGACATCTACGGTCCGGACTGGCTCGATCACCGGACGAACGTGGAGCGCAACCTGGCTCGCTGGTCGTCCTCCGGTGTGGTGCACATCGCCCTGCTCCCGGGATCGTTCGAGGGGCTGCTGGCCTTCGCCGCGGCCGAGCAGCTGGACCCGGCCAACCCGGAGACCCACGCCGACTACGCGGAGGAGCTGGGGGAGACGGTTGCCGGCGTCGAGTGGCCGCCGCAGCGCAACGCGCCCTGCTGGTGCGCTTCCGGCGTCAAGTACAAGAAGTGCTGTCTGCCCCGCTCCCGGGCCTGACCCACCCCGAGGGGGACGCCGGCGGGTGTGCTAACGTTCTTCCTCGTTGGCAAGCGCTGCTAGCTCAACTGGCAGAGCAGCGGACTCTTAATCCGCGGGTTGTAGGTTCAAGTCCTACGCGGCGCACAACACCCGGAAGGGCCCCGTTCTCGGGGCCCTTCCGCTGTTTCAGCGCGTGACCAGCACGCGGTCGAGCGGGTTGAGGCAGACCACCGCCACCCGGCTGCAGTAGTCCTCGCACTCGGCGTCGTGCCGGGCCAGCCAAGCCGTGCCGGCCAGGGTCTCGCCGCACATCGCCGCGGTGTAATCGGGCATGGGGGCCGGCTCACCCCGCCCGTCGATCTCCACGGTGAGGTCTGATTGCGCCATTGCGGATCACGCTCCCGATCGTCGGTCGGCCGTCGTCAACACCGGCGGCCTACTCCGGGATACGCCTACGGTCGGTGATCGGTTCACCAATCCGGCCACTGTGGCATGTCGCCGGGAAGCTGGGCCGATCCGGCAGTCATGGGGTTTTCGGGTGACTACGTACCGCTACCAAAGATCAGTCGGTGGCGGCCAGCGCGAACGCCAGCATCCCGGTCGCGGTGAAGTCCAGGGACGGCTCGTTGGTCGCCGAGACCCGCATGTCGTCGAGGTACTGCGCGTCCTCGCGGTCGAACTCGGTGTACGACCCGTCGGAGCAGAGCGAGTCCGGCGTCTCCTCCTCCAGCGACTCCACCCGTCCCGCCCGGTTCGGCCCGTTGACCACGGCACCGGTCAGGGAGGTGTGCGTGAGGCTCCCGATCTGGTCGTGCGGGCACTTCGGGTACTCGTCGCCGGCGCCGATCACCATCGACACGCCCCACCCGTTCGCGCCGAGGGCCACGCCGCGCTGAGCGGTGGCGAAGGCGTCGTAGCGGCCGTCGCCGGTCATCCGCCGGTAGAGCGCCGCGGTCGCCGCCCAGCCGAGCTGCCGGGCCGCGTAGTCGGCCCCGCCGGCGCCCGACGCCGCGTTCATCGGGTCGGCGGCCGCGGCCTTGACCGCCTTGTCCAGCCGGGCCCGCAGGTCGTAGACGAGCGCGGTGGCCGGCGCCAGCCGGTACATCTCGGCGTCGGCCAGCACGTCGACGTCGTAGACGGTCAGCCCGTCGTCGCCGCCCCCGGTCTCGTCGGCCCAGCGTTGCGCCTGCTCGGTCCAGCCGGCGAGACGCCGGTCGCCGAGCGCCTTCCCGGCCAGGGCCACCTCGGCCCAGCCCAGGGCGAGGTCGTCGGATGAGCTCTCCTCCGGGTAGAAGTCGCGCGGGACCGTGGTGACCAGGTCCTCGCCGCTCATGCTGGTGTCGGCCTGACCGAGCAGCCGCGCGGCACTGTCCAGATGCGACTTCGCGCGGGCCGGGTCGGAATCCGCTTCCACCTGCGCGGCCAGGGCGAACGCGGCGGCGACCCGGCCGGCCAGGTTCGGGCTGATCGGCTCGCCGGGGTCGGCGGCCCGGAACACCGGCCGGTAGCGCAGGTAGTAACGCCGGTCACCGGGCTGCACGTCGAGCTCGTCGTCGGCCTGCGGCAGGCGCCAGGTGTCGTGATCACCGAGGTATTGATCGTTTCCGGCCACGCCGACCTGGGTGTAGAGCACGCCCTGCCGGTACATCCGGGTCAGCCAGTCCATCCCGTGCCGGATCTCCGCGGTCAGCGCGGCCGGCGCCGGACCGTCCCGCTGCACGAGTTGCATGACGATCAGCGCGTACGCCGTGGTGTGCGTGAACTTGAGGTAGTCGCCCGCGTCGAACCAGCCGCCCTCGACGTCGAGTTTCGTCGCGGTCGGTTCCAGCGTGCCGTCGTCGTCCACGGGCGTGTGGTAGACCGTCGCCGCGCGGTCCTCCAGGTGGGCGGGGGTGCGCTGCCACGCGCCGCCGACCTGGTCGGCACCGTCGCGGTGCGCCTGGAAGTACTGGACGGTGTCGGCCACCACGGGGTTGAAGAGCCGGCCGGCGGCGTCGATGCGGAACGCCGGGGACTCGGCGGTGACACGGTCGTCGACCCGTACGCGATAAGTGCCCGGAGTCCGCAGGGCCGTGAGATCCAGCGGGTTGATCGCGCGATAGCGCTTGTTCCAGTCGCCCCGGCTGGGCCCGGCCGTGACCGTGAGCACCGGATCGCCGTGGCCGTCGACCACCGTCGCCTTCGCACCGGCCACGTCGGCCGGCGCCATCAGCAGCGCGACCTTCGTCTCACCGGGCGCCCAGCCGACCTGGTCGAGGCGGATCCGGGCGGCCGGCAGCACGGGCCGCGGCGCCGGACGCGGGGCGGTGCACGAGGTGGTGAGCAGGATGAGCAGGATCAACGGCAGGTGGTGCGGGCGGTGCTTCACGATGCGCAAGCTTCACCGAGCGCTCCGGCGGACGGACGTACCCGGTGTGCGCCAAAGATCTGACAGTTCGCTGTGAACGGTCCGTTCGCTGCGAGGACGTATCGTCTCCGCCATGACCTGCGTCCTGCTGATCTCGGGCAGCACTCGCGACGGATCCCTGCACACCGCGGCCCTGCGCACCGCGAGCCGGCTGGCGCCGCCGGAGGTCGACGCCACGCTCTACACCGGATTACGTGACCTGCCGGCGTTCGTGCCGGGCGACCCGGAACCGCCGGCCTCGGTCATCGAGCTGCGCAACCGGGTCGCCGCGGCGGACGCGGTGCTGTTCAGCACCCCGGAGTACATGGGCTCGCTGCCCGGCAGCCTCAAGAACCTGCTCGAGTGGCTGGTCGACGGGGGCGTGCTGAACGGCAAGGCCGCGGCCTGGCTGTCAGTGGTCGGCCCGGGGCAGGACGAGGGCGCCCGGACCGGCCTCGAGACGGTCCTCGGGCACGGCGGCGCCCGCGTGCTGCGGGCCGCCTGCGCGCGGATCCCGCTGGACATGCGGGCCGTCGACGAGCAGGGGCTGGTCACCGATCCGCAGCTGCACCAGGCGCTGCAGGACATGCTGCAGGCACTGGTCCGCACGCTGGCGATGGCCCGGCCCGCGCCGTCGTGGCAGGTGCACTCCAGCCTCTACCCGGTGATCACCGCGTCCGACACTCCGGCCTTCGGCCGACGACCCGACTTCAACGGCTTCTAGTGCGTTGACCATGAACGTTCACCGGTCGATGACACGCCGGGCGGCGTCCGCTGGTGAAGTCCCACGCTCCACGGGGGTGATGCCGGCCGTTGGCGGGAGGCCGTCACCGCCGGATCGACCACGACACCGATGCGTTCGTCGTCACGACGGCCGAAGACCGCCCGAGCACACCCGGGCGGTCTATCACCTGCTGGAGTCGGCGCAGACTCGCCGATGACCCACTACTGGACGATGCTGTCGTTGCCGGAGCCGCCGACCAGCGTGTCCTTGCCGGCGCCGCCGAGCAGACGGTCGTTGCCGGCGTTGCCGTAGAGGACGTCGTTGCCGGCGTTGCCGAGCAGGAAGTCGTTACCCGAGCCACCGTAGATGATGTCGCTCTTGTCGGCCTTGCCCAGCTCGCCGTCGAGGTCGCCGCCGATCAGGTCGTCGTTACCGGCCTCGCCGTACAACTTGTCCTTGCCCGCGCCACCCTCCACGTGGTCGTTGCCGCGGCCGCCACGGAGGGTGTCGTTTCCGCGTCCACCCTGCACGTCGTCGGCGCCGTTCCCGCCACTGAGGGTGTCGTTGCCGGAACCGCCGAAGACGGCGTCGTTGCCGGAACCGCCGTCGGCGGTCAGGGGAACCGAGCCGCGGCTCTCGACGAAGTCGTTCTTGTCGCCGAGCGTGACCTTGAGTCCGGTCGGTTTCTTCGCGGTGGTGCACTTGACCTTGGTCTTGTCGCCCTTGACCGGCTTGCAGCCCTTGCCGGCCTTGATGGCGACCTTGTCGTCCAGGGTGATCGTCCGGCCGGAGATCGTGATGATCAGCGCGTTGGCCTGACCGGCAGCCGCGGTGAATCGGACGACGGTGCCGTTCTTCCCGACGACCTCGGCCTTGGCCGCCGAGGCGGCCTGCGCCGGCGAGGCGAAGAAAGCTGACGTGGCGGCGGCCGCGATACCGATCGCGGCCAGCTTCTTACGGCTGGCACTGAACATTGAATCCCCCGTCTTAGCTGCTGATACGCCGATCCTATGAGGACTCCCGGCCGGTTCGTCTCCCGGCTTCGTGCCACCCGGTGACGAACATCGAATTCCGCAGCCCGCCCGTCGTGGATGTTGCGGCTGTGCCGGCGCGTCTGTTCTGCGCCCGGCGACGGGCGGCGTCCCACCCCGCCGGGGTGGCGCCGTGGGTGCCGGACCGGCCGGCCCGGTGAACGTTCATGGTCGACGCGGTAGCCGTACGTTGTGGGCCCGCCACTCATCGACGACCGTCACGCGACGACGGATTAGCGCTCGCTGTGATGATCTTTAAAAGAACCTCAAGTGAGGGGTCAGTTCCGGGGCCGGTGACGCATAGTGGACACCCGAGTCGCTCCTCCGGAAGGGATCGTTGCCGTGGCCAGCGCAGACCCGTTGCACCCCCGTATCATCGTGGTCACCTTCTGTGATTGCTCCTCAGTGGAGCATCCGGTTCGCCCGGCCGCCCGTCGCCGTCGCCTCCCGGTTCGCCCGCCGCGCTTCTCCCGTCGTCACGGCGGCTGATTCAGGCGCTCAGGCCATGCTGGTACGCATAGCGCACGGCCTGGGCCCGATCGCGCACGCCGGCCTTCGCGAAGAGCCGGTTGACGTGTGACTTCACCGTCACCTCGGTGACGTGCAGCCGCTTGGCGATCTCCTTGTTGGACAGTCCCGCCGCGATCAGCCTCAGCACCTCCACCTCCCGCGCGGTCAGCCCGTCCGGCAGGGCTGCGCCCGGACCCGCGGGGACCGGCCCGCTGCCGGTGGCCGCCGCGAGCAGCCGCTGCTGCACCTGCGGGTCGAGCACCCCCTGCCCGATCGCCGCCGCCCGCACCGCCTGCGCGATCTGCACCCGGCCGGCATCCTTCGTCAGGTAGCCCACGGCGCCGGCCTGCAACGCCCCGAGGATGTGCTCGTCGTCGGCGAACGTGGTCAGCACCACCACCCGGGTCTCCGGGAAACGCGCCTTGATCAGCGCGGTCGCCTCCACCCCGTCGCGCCGCGGCATCCGCAGATCCATCAGCACGACGTCGGGGCGTTCCCGGCCGACCAGCTCCAGCGCCCGGTCGCCGTCGGCCGCCTCGCCGACCACCTCGACATCGTCGAGCAGGCTCAGCATCAGCGCCAGCCCCTCCCGGACCACGGTCTGATCGTCGGCCACCACCACCCGGATGCTCACCCCGGAATCCTGACACCCACTCCCCGGTCCCCGCGCCCCGGACCGTCGGGGACGGCGTGCCGGCGCTCATCCGGGGAGCCTGACGTCGACCAGCCAGCCGTCATCGTCCGGACCGACCCGGAGCGTGCCGCCGGCCAGCTCGGCGCGCTCGCGCAGGCCCAGCAACCCGTAACCGCTGGACAGCCCGGAGACCGGTGGACCGGCCGGGCCGTGGTTGCGGATGCGCAGGGCGACGGTGCCCGTCCCGTACGCCAAATCGGTCTCGACGATGCTGCCCGGCGCGTGCTTGCGAACGTTGCTCAGCGCCTCCTGAGCCGCTCGGAACAGCGCCAGACCGGTCTCCGCGTCCAGCTCCCGCGGCTCGCCGCCGACCCTGAACGTAGCCGGGACGCCCAGGTCACGCCCATAGCCCGCGGTCAGCTCGCCGATCAGCTCGGGCACCGGCAGCGGGTCGCCGCGCAGCGCGCTCACCGCCCGGCGGGTCTCGGTCAGGCCGTCGCGGGCCAATGTCCCGGCGCGGTCGATCAGCACCGCCGCATCCGCCGTCCGCTCCCGCTCCAGCAGCGCGGCGGCCGTCTCCAACTGCACCGACAGCGCCGACAGCGAGTGCGCCAGCACGTCGTGGATCTCCCGCGCCAGCCGTGCCCGCTCGGCCAGCGCCGCCGCCCGGGCCTGCTCGTCGGCGAGCAACCGCTCCTGCTCGACGCCGGCGTCGCGCTGCCGCCGGAGCAGGACGGCCAGAGCCACCACGATCGTCACGCCGCACCAGAGCGCGATCGTGCGCGTCTCGACCCCGTGCCAGGCCAGCGCCGCGACGAGTGCGAGCAGCCCCAGACCGGTCAGCACGCCGGTGGTGACCAGGCTGAGCACGGCGGCGCTGCTGGCCAGCGCGACCATCAGGTAGACCGGGGCGAGCCCGGGCCCGGCGAGCGCGGTCAGCCACAGTGAGACGACGCCGGTCACGCCGACCGCGATCAGGTGCCGCCGCGGGGACAACACCCGCAGGGCCAGCACGGCCCAGCCCAGCCCGCCGATCACCAGCCCGGCCACCAGGGCCGGGCTCAGCGGTGAGTCCTGGACCATCACGACGGTGACGACGGCCAGGACGATCAGGTTGCGGGCCCGCCGCCACATCGGCAGCAGCCGGGCCCGGTCAAGGGTGAGCACGACGTCAGTCTGCCGAACCGGAGGTGTCAACCGGGTGTCAGCGCTTCCGTGGCTCATGACGGTCAGCGCCCGGCCGTGTTCCGGTCCCGGCGGCGCGGCGCGAACGGCGCCCCGGTCGCCATCGCCCGCGGCCCGACCACGGCCGCCTCGCCGAGGAAGCTCAGACCCAGGGCCAGCACCATGGACGCGGTGAGCACGGGCCGGTCCGCCCCGAGCGAGACCGCGGCCGCCGCCTGCCCGAACCGCAGTGCGATCAACGCGGCCCAGACGGCGAGCGTCACCCAGGTGTAGCGGTACCAGACGTGCCCGTCGCGCACGTGGACCTGCACGGTCCGGCCGCGCAGCGCCCCGCCCGCGACGGCGATCACGCCGCCGGAGATCAGTGCGACGAGGTCGGCCGTGGCGTGGGCGAAACCGGTCTGGGCGACGGTGTAGAGGCCGTACGCGGTGAGCACCAGCGGCATCACGAACAGCCGGCGCGCGGTGAGCGGTTCACCCATGAACCTGCGGACCATGGTGTAGGCGAGAACGGCGATGACCAGGAGCGCGGTGGCGAGATTCATGCCACTGAAGGTAGGAATCGGAACGGGTGGAGCGCCGCCACCCACGGGTGGAGAACCGGGTGGAGATCCGTGGTCGGGTGACGGATATGTCCACCTGAGGGACGGTATTGTCGGTAGCCGATTCCGGCATTCGGGGAGGACCGATGACGCAGGAGATCGTCGACCTGGGCGGCACGGCGTTCCAGGAGGACCCGCACGCGGCGTATGCCGACTGGCGCCGCACCGGGCCGGTCCGCCGGGCCGTCCTGCCCAGCGGGGCGCACGCCTGGGTCGTCACCCGCTACGAGGACGCGCGCCGCGCGCTCACCGATCCGCGCCTGTCGAAGCAGACCACCGCGTCGGCCGAGGGCCGGCCCGCCGGCGGGTCCCGGACAGCCGGCGCGGCCCCGACGTCGGCGAGCATCGGCGCGGCGATCTCCCGCCACATGCTGGCGGTCGACCCGCCGGATCACACCCGGCTGCGCCGCCTGGTGTCGGCCGCTTTCACCGCCCGCCGGATCGAGGCGCTGCGCCCGCGGATCGAGCAGATCGCGACCGAGTTGCTGGACGGATTCGAGGGCCGCGAGCAGGCCGACCTGATCGACGAGTTCGCGTTCCCACTGCCCATCCAGGTCATCTGCGAGCTGCTGAGCCTGCCTCAGGAGGACCGGGACGACTTCCGCGAGTGGTCGGACGTGGTGGTCGCCGGCTCGGCGGCCGGGCCGAGACTGGGCCCGGCGATCGAAGCGATGGTGGAGTACATCCGCGCCCTGCTCGCCGAGCGGCGCAAGGCCCCCGGTGACGACCTGCTCTCCGGCTTGATCCAGGTCCGCGACGCCGAGGACCGGCTGACCGAGGACGAGCTCTCCTCGATGGTCTTCCTGCTGCTGGTGGCCGGCCACGAAACCACCGTCAACCTGATCGGCAACGGTGCTTACCTGCTGCTGCGCGACCGCACGGCGTGGGAGCGGCTGCGGGCCGACCGGGAACTGCTCCCGGGTGCCATCGAAGAGTTCCTGCGGTACGAGGGCCCGCTCAAGACCTCCACGTTCCGGATCGCCACCGAGGAGGTGGAGCTCGGCGGGGTGACCATCCCCGTCGGCGACGCCGTGATCATCGGCCTGCTCTCGGCCAACCGGGACGGCGAGCAGTTCCCCGACGCCGACGAGCTGCGTCTCGACCGCGCGCCGAGCCCCGGTCACCTGGCCTTCGGGCACGGCATCCACTACTGTCTCGGCGCCCCGCTGGCCCGGCTGGAGGCACAGGTCGCGTTCACCGCGCTCGTCGACCGGCATCCCGGCCTGCGGCTCGCCGTCGCGCCCGGCGAGCTGACCTGGCGGCCCGGCCTTCTGCTGCGTGGCCTGCAGGGATTGCCGGTCTTTCTCTGAAGAGGGCATGATGTCGGCCGTGTCCGACATGCATGATCCCCGGCCGTCGTCGCCGCACTGGCCGACGACGGTGCTGCCGACAGTGCCCGAGCAGGACAAGTATCAGCGGGCCGGCCGCATCCGCCTGATCGTGCTCGGCTCGGCCGGGGCCTTCCTGGCGATCGCCATCGGCTACTGGGCGATTGCCGATCCGGGCGACGACGACACCCCGGCGCCGGTGGCGGTGGCCAGCGTCCCCGTCCAGGTGGTTCCGACGCTGAGCATCGAGCCGCTGGAGGAGTCGAGCACCGCGCCGACGAGCAAGCCGCCGACGAGCAGGCCGGCCACCCAGCCGGCCACCTCGCCGGTCAAGGTCGCCCAGATGATCGGGCAGATGCAGCGGGAACTCGGGGTCCTGGTGCGGGGCAGGCAGCTGGAGCGCGACGACGCCCGCTCGCTGAACCAGCGGCTCCGCAAGATCTCCGAGTCGATCCGCAAGAACGACAAGGAGAAGGCGGTCGACCGGCTGGCGGACTTCGCCGAGAAACTGGACGACCTGCGCGACGACGAGAAGATCAGCGAGGCGGGTTTCGACGCCCTGTCCGGTCAGGCGGCCCAGCTGGCCACCGCGCTGGACGGGTAGGCGCCCCCGGCCGGGCAGGCCGGGGACGCCGGGGCTACGCGGGCCGGGCCAGGCGCCCGATCGCGGCCTCGATCCCGGCGATCCGGTCGGCCACCAGGGTGACCGCCCCCGCCGCCCGGACCATCGGGTCGGCCTCGCTCCCGCCGAGCGCCTGCTCACGCAGGTAACCGGCCTTGACCTCGGCCCACCGCTGAGCCCGCGCCGGGTCGAGCCGCCCGCGCAGCTCGGCCAGCTTGAGCAGGTTGGCCTCGGCCCCACCGGTCAGGGTCTGCGCCTCACCCAGGTAGTGATCGTCGAGCACCTGTTCCAGCTCGTCGTCGTTCATCGCGGGCACGATCCGCTCGGCCAGCTTGTTCATGTTGCGGTAGGAACCTTGCAGCTTGAACGGTGGCTCGGTCCGGCTCGAGTCGGCCTGCGCCGCCGAGGCGATGTAGGCCTGGTTGACCCGCAGCACCACGCGTTGCGCCTGTCGCATCCGGCGCAGCACGGCCAGGACCTGGTCCAGCTCGGCGGCGGAGTACGGGTACGACAGCCGGTCCGCCCGGGCTGTCTCGTCACCCTCGGCCAGCCGCAGCAGCAGTGGCAGGTCGGCGGCGTCCCGCGCGGCGAGCGGGGCCAGCACGGTGTTCGCGGTCAGAGCGTTCTCCAGGTAGGAGAGCTCGAACAGATCCTCCCGGCCGGCGAGCACATCGCCGAGGTTCCACACGTCAGCGCGGTTGGCGAGCATGTCCGGAATCCGGAAACGACGACCGCTTTCGGTGTACGGGTTGCCGGCCATGCAGACCGCGAACCGTTTGCCCCGCAGGTCGTACGTCCGGGTCCTGCCGTTCCAGACGCCCTCCATCCGGCGCTGGGCGTCGCACAGGGAGATGAACTTCTGCAGCAGCTCGGGGTTGGTGTGCTGGATGTCGTCGAGGTAGAGCAGGACGTTGTTGCCCATCTCCAGCGCGAGCGAGATCTTCTCCACCTCCTGCCGCGCGGTGGCGTCGGGCGCGTCGGCCGGGTCGAGCGAGGTGACGCCGTGTCCCAGCGCCGGCCCGTTGACCTTGACGAAGACCAGGCCGAGCCGGTCGGCGACGTATTCCATCAGCGTGGTCTTGCCGTAGCCGGGCGGGGAGATCAGCAGCAGCAGACCGGAGCGGTCGGTGCGCTTGTCGTCGCCGGCCGCGCCGATCTGGCGGGCCAGGTTGTCGCCGATCAGCGGCAGGTAGACGTCGTCGAGCAGCCGGTTGCGGACGAACGTGGTCATCACCCGCGGCTTGAACTCGCCCAGCCGCAGCCGATCCTTTTCGGTCGCGGCGAGCGCGGCCCGTTGCTTCTGGTAGGCCCGGTAGGCAGGCATCCGGGTATCCCGGAAATGTCGAGCCTCGGGAAGCAGGGCGTCCACCCGGACCGTCAGCCGTCCGTCCACGATCCGTGGATGCACACCGAGCAGGCCCGACACCGTTTCGCTGGTGGCGGCGGACACGTCGTAGCGCGTGAGCGCGGTCAGTTCGACGGCCACCGCTTCCGGCAGATCTGATTTGTCGCCGGCATCGGGCCTGGCTGCCAGAAACGCTCCCAGCCACGCGTGCGCCAGCTGCCGCCGAGCGGCCAGATCCGATTCGAGTTCGCGCAGGTCGTCCGCGAATCGCGCGCCGCCCGACTCGCGATGGAACCGGTCGAGCAGAGTGCGCGCTCCCGCGCTGGTGGCGAATCCGTGACCGGAGGCCAGCTCCTCGACCAGATACTCGCCGACGGAAGTGCCGGCGGCCACATCCAATTCGGACACCAGCTCGTCCAGGGCCGCCCCCGCCGACCCGAACAGCTCCCGTGCCCGTACCAGCGACGACGCCCGCAACGTCCAGAGCTTGCGCTGTTCGCCCGTCGTTCCGAACGCCCAGAACAGCTGCGCCTCGGCCCGCGTGGTCGCATCGAACCGGAGCAATCCGGCCGAGGCGTGCAACCGCAGCAGCGCGTCCAGGATCACCGTCGCGTCGGCGTCGTGCACGCCCCGTTCGTACCCCTCGTCGTACCTCTCCTCGGCGGCCCGGCGCACCAGATCCCGCAGCGTGCCGTCGACCTGGGCGGCAGCCGCGCCCGTGGGGTCCGCGGCGAGGATCGCCGCCGCCAGATGTTCCGCGCGATAGAGCCCGGGGAACTCGGAGATCAGTGGCTGGTCCCAGAACTCCCTGGTCCGCGCGAAATCCGGGTCGGTGATCGGCGCGCGGTAGTCGGTGCCGGTGATCGCGTACGCCAGCCCACCGTCCTGCGGCACGAGCGTCAGATCGATCGCCTGCTCGTTGACCGCGAACGTGTGCCGCCCGAGCCGGATCCCGCCGTCGCCGAACAGGTCGAGCCGGTCCCGCAGCGCCCGTCCGGCTTCCTGCCGAGCGGCTTTGAGCTGCCCTTCGAGTTCCTCGGCGCGGACGGTGTCGCCGGTCGCGCGCAGTTCGCCGGCGACCGTCCGGACCTTGGCCACCATCGGGTCGGTGGCGAAGTACGTGTTGACCTCGTCCGGATCCGCGAGCGTGGTGATCCGCCGGTGCACCGCGCCGAGGATCCGGCGGGCGGAATCGGCCAGCCGGTCGGCGCGGCGGGCCCGATCGTCGAGCAGCGCCTGCCGCCGGCCGGCGATCGCCTCGTAGACCTCGGTGCGTTTGGCGGCGAGCCGCTCGCCGAAGTCGTCGACGTCGCCGAACCGGGTCTCCAGGGTCTCCACCTGGGCCATCAGCCGGGCCAGGTGCTCGTCGCAGCGTTCCGGGGTGTCGGCGGCGGCGAGCGCGGCCGACACCGACTGGCCGAGCAGCGCGAACTCGGCGGCGAACGCGGCCCGCCCCTCGACCGCGGACAGCTCGCGGCGCCGGGCGTCGAGGGTGGCGCGGGCCCGGTTGAGCCCGCCGAGCACCGTGCCGATACGTTCCAGGATGGACACCCGCACGGTCGCGTCGGCGATCTCCAGCCCGCCGACCACCTCGGTGACCACCTGCAACCCGTCGGACTGCTCGGTGATCCGCCCGGCGACCGGTTCTGCCTCGGCGACCGTGGCGATGCCCGCGGCCTGCGTGGCCAGTTCCTCGACCCCGGTCTGGTAATCGGCGAACGCGTCGGGCCGGCGCAGGAACTCGACCGCGCGCCGGGCCGTGTCGTCGGTCGCCGTGACCAGCGACGCGGCGATCTCGTCGAGCCGGGCGACGTCGGCGTAGCGCATCTCCCGCAGCCCCGCCAGCCTGCCCCGTTCCCGGCGCAGCTCGGCGAGCCGGCTCACCCAGCCGCCGGTCGTCGTCGGCGCCTCGGCCTCGGCCCGCCGGATCAGCGCGACGGCGGCGGCCTCGGCCTCGGCCAGGGCCTGCGCGGCCTGCTGGGTCAGGGCCTGCACCGACGCGAACTCGTCGAGCACCTGCTTGGCCGCGGCCCGCACCTCGGACAGCGGCCCGGCCAGGTTCTCCAGCTCCGGTTCGCCCAGCCAGTGATAGGTGTCGAAGGCCCGCGTGCAGGCCGCGATGATCGCCTCGAAGACCGGCCCGGCCGCGGACATCTCGTCGACCATCCGGGTCACCGACAGCGCGTCGGCGATGCCCCGGACCAGGTCGGCGTTGCCGATCCGGCCGAGCGGCCCGGTTCCGGCGGGCTGGGCGGCGGCGTGGGCGTCCGACACGTACGAGGTCCGCCACACCTGCACAGCGTGGACACGAGTCGGCTCGGCAGTGCCGGCCTGATCGGGGCTGCGCAGCACGACCAGGGTGCCGTCGTCGAAGATCGCGTAGCCGTGGCCCGCGATCGGCGTCGCCACCTCCTTGCGGATCACGTTGTAGGGCAGCAGCAGATACCGCCCCGACCCGGCGTCGTGGAAGACGTGCAGCACGTCCTCCCCGTTGACCGATTTCACCACCCGTTCGAACGCCAGCCCGGTGGTGTCCTGGTCGAACGTCTTCGCGACCCCGGTGGCCAGGTAGTACCCGCCGGGGAAGATGACGCCCTGGTCCTCCGGCAGCCGCCGGCACGCCTGACCGATGCCGTCCAGGCGCCGCACGTCCCGGGTGCGGGTGTTGAAGACCAGGTGGCGGTACCCGGTCTCCTGGTAGGGCAGGACCCGGAGCAGGATCAGAGGCCCGACCCGGGCGTACGCGATCTCGGCATCCGCCAAGCTCTGCAGCGGCTCGTCGACGGGTTCGGAGTAGATTCCCTCCCCGTCCTCGGTATTGTTCTCGACCTTGACCGTCAGCGTGCCGCCGACCGTCTCGACGAACACCTCGTCCTCGATCGAGACGTGCGGGTGCCGACCGAGCACGTGCTGCTCGCGGGTGGTGGCCGTCCAGGTGAAGTCGTGGGTCGGCGGCAGCACGTGGTCACGCTCGCCCCGCGCGTCCTGGTACGCGATCGTCCCGTCCACGCCGACCCGCCAGCGCAACACCTTCAGGTCGCCGGCCCGCGCCCCGGTCTGGAAGACCGCCAGCAGCAGCCCTTCGACCCGGCGCAGCTGCCGCAGCCGCGTCTCCTTGTAGTAGCGGTACAGCTCGGCGAAGTCCCGCCGGAAGCCCGGGTCGTCCAGCAGCCCGGGCACGTGGGCCGGCTGGAACTGCCGGTCGACCACGGTGAACACGTCGTCCACCGACGTCTCGGCCTTCATCCCGAGGAACGCGTTCGCCCCGAAGAGCAGCGCGTCCCCGGCCGGGGCGACGTCGGCCGGCACGCAGTTGTTGCCGGTCCGGATCCGCTCGGTGCCCAGCAGTTCGGTCTGCTGGGCACCGAAGGCCTCGACCCGGCGCGCGTTCAGTGCCTCGGCCCGCTCGCCCAGCTCACGGGCCTTGGCGCCGAGCCGCGCCCGCAGCACCTCGTAGGTGCCGGCGTCGATGGTCGATGCGGTCACTCAGACCGGTCCTTCTTCAGCTGGTTCGCGACGGCCGCGGCGACGCTCAGGTTCGCCACGTCCGCGGTCGACACCGAGCTCGCCAGCTTGTGCAGGTCCTCGGCGAGGTCGCCGTCACCGTTCAGGTAGCGGGCGCCGACGCCCTGGACGACCGAGCTGTGCTCGACGAACCCGTCGATGCTCTTGCCCAGCGTGATCGAGCCGACCAGCTTGTCGAAGAAGACCGAGTCGCCACCGACGATGTCGATGTTCGCCTTCTCCAGGCCGGCCGCGACGACCATGGCCTGGGACTCGGCGATCTCCTTGTGCACGGTGATGCCGGCGAGCCGGATCTCCTTCTCCATCTCCAGCCGCAGCCGGTACTCCTCGTGCGCGCGGGTGACGTCGTCGAGCGTGGCCATCGCGCCGGCCTTCTGCTCCAGGCCCACCGCCTCGCCGAGCAGCTTCTCCTTGATCGCCTCGGCGGCGACCATCGCCTTCTGCCGGTCGACCGCGGCCTCGGCCAGGCCGGTCTTCTCGATCACCTCGGCCTCGGCGCGGCCGGTCTTGGCGATCGCCTCGGCGTTGCGCTCGCGGACCTGGACGTCCGCCAGGCCGGCCGCGGCCGTCTCGGCCTGCACGCCCTCGGCGAGCCGGATCTTGGCGCGGGCGTCGAGCTCGGCGGCCTGCTGCCGGGCCTCGGCCAGCAGCAGTTGCTCGCGGGCCTTGAACTTGGCCGCGGCCTCCGAGGCCTCGGCCGCCTTGATGTCCTTGACCAGCGACTCCTGCGCCTCGGCCTCGGCGTTGATGATGACCGCCTGACGGGTGCGCTCGGCCTCCTCGACGGTCCGCAGGCGCTTGATGTTCTCCTCCTGCTCGGCGACCGTCTTCTCCACCGCGATGCGCTCCCGGATCACCTCGGCCATCGACCGCTTCTCGGTCTCGACCTCCTTGTCCTTGGCGATGGTGGACAGCTCGGTCTCCCGCTGCCGGCCGATCACCTCGAGCATCCGGTCCTTCTCGATGCGCTCGGATTCGATCGCGATGACCCGCTCGCGGTTCTTCTCGGCGACCGCGATCTCGCGGGCCTTGTTCTCCGTCTGCACGCCCAGCTGCTGGTCGGTCTTGATCCGCGCGGTCTCGGCGCGCAGTGTCTCCTCGGCGCGGGCCAGCGCGATCTCGGCCTCCTCGCGGGCCCGGATGGTCTCGATCTCCCGGCGCTGCTTGATCTCCGCGTCCGCCTTGCGGCGTTCCAGTTCGAGGATCGCCTCGCGGGCGTCCACGTCCTGGCGGGTGATCTCCTTCTCCTCGTTGCGCCGGAAGTCGTTGGTGCGCACCGACTCGATCGCGGTCAGCTCGGTGATCTTCCGGATGCCCTGCGCGTCCAGGATGTTCTTCGGGTCGAGCGAGGTCAGCGGGGTCTGCTCGAGGAAGTCGATGGCCGCGTCCTCCAGGCTGTAGCCGTTGAGGTCGGTGCCGATCACCTCGATGATCTGGTCCCGGAAGTGGTTGCGCTTGGTGTAGAGGTCGACGAAGTCGAGCTGCTTGCCGACGGTCTTGAGCGCCTCGGAGAACTTCGCGTTGAACAGCTCCTGCAACGTCGACTCGCTGCTGGCCCGGGTGGTGCCGATCGCCTGGGCGACCTTGATGACGTCCTCGGTGGTCTTGTTGACCCGCACGAAGAACGTGATCCGGATGTCGGCACGGATGTTGTCCTGACAGATCAGGCCTTCACGACCCGTACGGGAAATCTCGATGGTCTTGACCGAGATGTCCATGACCTCGGCCTTGTGAAGAACGGGAAGCACCACCGCACCGGTGAAGGTGACGTCCACACGGCGCACCTTGGAGACGATCAACGCCTTGCCCTGTTCGACTTTACGGAACATCCGGCTGAAGAAGAACAGCACGCCGATCGCAATGAGTACGACAACGGCGATAAGCACACCGAAACCGGTGGAGACAACGTCCATCAAAGGCCTTTCTTGGCGATATCGGCGGGGACGACCCAGAAGAACTCGCCTTCGGGGTCGGCGTCGTAGATGAGGGCGACGGTGCCGGCGGAGAACTCGTCCGTGCCGGCCTGACGGACCTGGATGATCGCCGACGAGCCGTCCGCGGCGTGCACCTCGGCCTGGCCGAACGTGGCGGTCACCCGCCCGGTACGGATCACGCAGGTCAGGCCGAGGAAGTCGGCGCGCGAGGCGTCCGGGCCGGTCGGCAGCAGCCGGCGCAGCGGGATCGCGATCAGGCGGGTCACGACGACGGCGGCGAGCAGGGCGAGAATCGGGACGATCCCGAGCGGGAGCGAGGCGTGCCACTCGCTGCCGGCCAGGGTGCCGAACCAGGCGAGGGCGACCAGCAGCGAGACGAAGACCGGCACCGGAACGCCGAGCAGATCACCGTGCCCGTGACCCGCTTCCGGGTCCGCGCCGCCGACGATCACCACGATCCAGTAACCGATCACGAGAATCAGCAGGGGAGTGAGGAGAACGGTGGGGAAGCTCAACGCGGCTTCGATGAATCCGTTCCCCATGAATGTGTTCCGTCCCCCGTTTGCCGGTAGCGATCCACAGGGTGACAGCCCACGTCAAACGCGTCTGTCCCCGGATAGGTGATCCCTGGATGAGGACGCCCTTCATCCGGGCATCCGGGCACGGCAGACTTGAGTCATGGATCGGGAACAACTGGCCCATTTCCTCCGGACCCGGCGCGAGGCGCTGCAGCCGGAGGACGTCGGACTGCCGCGTGGCCCACGGCGGCGCACCGGCGGGCTGCGGCGGGAGGAGGTGGCGGCGCTGGCCGGCATGTCGGCCGACTACTACGGGCGGATCGAGCAGCAACGCGGCCCGCTGCCCTCCGACCAGATGCTGGCGTCGCTGGCCCGGGCGCTGCACCTGAGCCTGGAGGAGCGGGATCATCTGTTCCGGCTGGCCGGGCACCCGACGCCGCGGCGCTCGTTGCGCGACGATCACATCAGCCCCGGCATGATGCGGATCCTGGACCGGCTCGGCGACACCCCGGCCATGATCATGTCGCGGTTCGGCGAGACCCTGCGCCAGACCCCGATGGCCCTGGCCCTGTTCGGCGACGAGACGCGGCACACCGGGCTGGCCCGTTCCACGGTCTACCGCTGGTTCACCGACCCGTCCAGCCGCGCCGTCTATCCCGAGCGGGACCATCCGACGCACGCGCGGTACTTCACCGCCAACCTGCGCCGGGCCTACACCGCCGACCCGAAGGGCAGGGCCGGCGAGATCGTCAGCGCACTGCTGGCGGTCAGCCCGGAGTTCGCCCGGATCTGGGGCGAGCACCAGGTCGGGCTCACCCACGTCGACCGCAAGACCCTGGTCCACCCGCAGCTCGGCGAGCTCGAGCTGTGGTGCCAGAACCTTTACGACCCCGAGCAGGAACAGGCCCTGCTCGTCTTCACCGCGGCGCCCGGCTCGGAGAGCTACGAGAAGCTCCAGCTGCTCGCCGCCGTCTCCTGAGGTCTCCTGAGCCTCTTCCATCGCGCTCGCCGAGCGCGTTTTCCCAGCACGCGACATTCGAGGGGACCACCATGCCCAAAATCGCCCTGATCACCGGCGGCAACCGCGGACTCGGCCGGGCCACCGCCCTGGCCCTGATCGACGCCGGGGTCGAGGTCATCTACACCCACCGCGGCGACCCCGGCGAGAAGATCGACGCGGTTCCGCTGGAGCTGACCGTCGGCGCGATCGACACCTACGACACCTTCGCCGATCAGCTGACGTCCGTGCTGCGCGACCGGTTCGGCCGCGACGACTTCGACTTCCTGGTCAACAACGCCGGCGTCGGTGTGCACGCCTCGATCGCCGACACCACCGTCGACGCTTTCGACCAACTGCTCCATGTGCACTTCCGCGGGGTGTACTTCCTCACCCAGAAGCTGCTGCCGCTGATCGCCGACGGCGGCCGGATCATCAACATCTCCACCGGGCTGGCCCGGTTCACCGGTGACGGCTACGCGGCCTACGCGGCGATGAAGGGCGCCGTCGAGGTCTTCACCCGATACCTGGCCAAGGAGGTCGCGCCGCGCGGCATCACCGCCAACGTGGTCGCGCCCGGCCCGTCCGCCACCGACTTCGCCGGCGGCCTGCTCCGCGACAACGACCAGGTCCGGGCCCAGCTGTCGCAGGTCATCGCGCTGGGCCGGGTCGGTGAACCCGAGGAGATCGCCGGCGTGATCACGGCCATGCTCGCCGACAACACCCGCTGGATCACCGGCCAGCGCATCGAAGCCTCCGGCGGCATGCACCTCTGACCGAAGATCAACCCCCTTTTCCCGTACGCCCGCAAGAGCCCCGCCCCGCGACCCGCCCTGTCCGGGCCCTCGGCCCCGGTCCAGCTCGCCGCCGGCGCCCGTGCGTGCTCGGCGTGCGAGTGCCGCCCGTCGGCCGGCTCCCGTGCGGGTTCCGCGCGAGGCCGCACGTCGCGTGGCGACCGGGAGGGGTGGCGACCTCGCGGGCGGGGCCGGGCGGGCGCCGGGCCGGCGGTTGGCGGTCAGCCGGCGGCGGACGGGGGCGGGCGTGCTCACGACGTACGGGAAGAGGGGGTTGATCTCAAGCGAGGCCGAGGGCGTTGAGCCGGTTGATCTCGCTGCCCTGCTCGACCGCCGTCTCATTGGCCATTTCGGACAGTCGTTGGTCGGCGCCGCCGCGGAGCAGGTCGCCGGCCATCTGCTGGGCGCCGCGGTGGTGGGCGATCATCATGGTCACGAAGCGGCGGTCGAAGTCGGCGCCGCGGGCCGCGGAGAGCTCGTCGAGGGCAGCCGCGGACTGCATCCCGGGCATCCCCGAGTGGTCGTGCCCGGGCTCCGTCTCGAGCTTGCCGCGGTCCCGCAACCAGGAGCGGAGCACTTCGATCTCGGGTTGCTGGGCGGCGCTGATCCGGCCGGCGAGGGAGCGCAGCTCGGCGCGGGCGGTGCGGTCGGGGGCGAGCCCCGCCATCGTGATCGCCTGGGCGTGGTGGGCGATCATCATCTGGGCGTAGGCCACGTCGATGGTGTTGTAGGTCGACCCGTCCGGCGCTCGCACCCGATCGGAGTCGGACACCGCGGCGGATTCCCCGGGGCGGCCGGGCATCACCACCCGCACCGGCGGCGGCCCCGGTGGCGGTCCCACCGGCTTCTCCGGCGCCGGTCGCAGGCCCACTATCAGGGCCGCTGCGATCAGCGTCACACCGGTAAGGCCCATCCATGATTGGCGATTCATCTATCCCCCTCCGGCGGCTATCGTAACCAAAATCATCGATGTCTCCGGCGGCGCGCGCACGTTCACATGTGGTGCTCGCCGGTGGCTCGCAGCCGGAAGGAGCTCCATGAAGCACCTGGCCTCACGAGGGCTGGCCGCGATAACGATCATGGTCGGCCTGGTGATCGCCTCGCCCGCCCGCGCCGGCACGCCCGCCCCGGCGGTTGTGCCCGGAGTGGACGAGATCGTCAGCAGCCCGAACATCGCCCAGGTCGGCCACCTGGACAAGACCGGACCGTTCGCCGCCGAGAACTCCTACAACACCGACTGGGCGTTCCGCGGGAACTACGCGTTCGGCGGCAACTACAACGGCTTCACCGTCTACGACATCACGAAACCGCGGGACCCGAAGATCGCCACCCAGGTGGTCTGCCCGGGCTCGCAGAACGACCTGTCGATCTACGGTGACCTGCTCTTCGTCGCCACCGACTCGCAGCGCACCGACGACTCCTGCAACAGCACGGCGGTGCCGGGCAGCGCACCGGCCGAGACCCCGCGCTGGGAGGGCATCAAGGTCTTCGACGTCCGTGATCCGCTGAACCCGGTCTACGTGGCGGCCGTCAAGACCGACTGCGGCTCGCACACCCAGACGATGGTGCCGGGCAAGGGCCGGGACAAATCGGTTTATCTCTACGTGTCGTCGTACAACCTGTCCGGGGCCAGCGTGCCCAACTGCGCGCTGCCGCACGACAAGATCTCGATCGTCAAGGTGCCGCTGAGGAACCCGGCCGCCGCGTCGGTGGTGGCGACCCCGGTGCTCTTCCCGGACGGCGGCTTCGGCGGTGACGAGGACAGCTCGCCGACCACCGGGTGCCACGACATCACGGCGTACCCGCAGAAGGACGTCGCCGCCGGTGCCTGCATGGGCGACGGCGCGCTGTTCGACATCTCGAACCCGGTGGCGCCGAAGGTGATCACCACGGTCCGGGACACCGCGAACTTCGCGTTCTGGCACTCCGCCACGTTCAACAACAGCGGCACCAAGGTCGTCTTCACCGACGAGCTCGGCGGCGGTGGCGGCGCGACCTGCAACCCGACGGTCGGGCCGAACCGCGGCGCCGATGCGATCTACGACATCGTCGGCCGGGGTGCACGGGCCGAGCTGGTCTTCCGCAGCTACTTCAAGATCCCGCGGGAGAACGCCTCGACCGAGAACTGCGTGGCCCACAACGGCTCGCTGATCCCGGTTCCCGGGCGCGACATCATGGTGCAGGCCTGGTACCAGGGCGGCATCTCGGTCTGGGACTTCACGAACTCGGCGAAGCCGGTCGAGATCGCCTACTGGGAGCGCGGCCCGCTGAGCACCGAACGCCTGATGCTGGGTGGTTCCTGGTCCGCGTACTGGTACAACGGCTACGTCTACTCCAGCGACATCCAGAAGGGCCTGGACGTCCTGAAGATCGACGACCGCCGGCTCCGCGGCGCCGACTGGTTCCGCACCCGCCAGTTCAACGCGCAGACCCAGGAGAACTTCTACACCTGGTGACCGCTGGGCGAGGCCGGTCAGCTGATGCCGGCCGGTCTCGCGCCACGGTCACCGCGCCCGGCACCCGCGCAGAGCACGGCGGGCGGCGGGCGCGGGTCAGGGGAGCGCGGCCTTGCGGTGGTGCTTGCGCTGGTACATCGCGGCGTCCGCCTCGCGCAGCAGCCGATCACCCTCGCCGGCCCCGCCGGTGGCGACCCCGACACTGGCGCCCACGGTCAGCCACTGGCCGCCGATCATCATGGGTTCGGCGAGCACCGCGGTGATCCGGTCGGCGAGCGCCGCTGCCTCCGCGCCGGTCCCGGGCAGCAGCACCGCGAACTCGTCCCCGCCCAGCCGGGCCGCCACCTCGCCGGCGCCGAGCAGCGCGGCGAGCCGCTCCGCGACCATCACCAGCACCTGGTCGCCGGTGTGGTGCCCGTGCCGGTCGTTGATCTCCTTGAACCCGTCCAGGTCGATCAGCAGCATGCCGATCACGCCCGGGCCGGTGGCCGCCGCCTCGTCGATCCGGCGCTGCAGCAGCACCCGGTTGGCCAGCCCGGTCAGCGCGTCGTGGGTCGCCTGCCGCTGCAACTCGTCGTGCAGCGCGCGGGTCTCGCCGGCGTCGCGCACGTTCAGCACGAAGCCGTGGATGCTCGGGTTGTGGTGCATGTCGGTGCTGATCACGTCCACCCACCGGTATGTCCCGTCGGCGTGCCGCCATCGCACCTGGACCGGCACCCCGGTGCCCGAGCCGGCCCGCAACAACGCGATGTGCTGTTCCACCCGCGGCCGGTCGTCGGGGTGCGTGCGCTCCCGCAGCGACGTGCCGACCAGCTCCTCCGGGTCGACGCCGAGGATCTGCCGCGCGGCCGGACCGGCGTACGCCACCACGCCGTCGCGCACCACGACGGTCAGGTCGGAGGCGTTCTGGACCAGCGCCCGGAACCACTCCCGCTGCTGATCCAACTCGGTCATCAGGCGCTCGTTGTCACGCACCGCGGAGAGCTGCCGGGCCAGCACCAGCGCGGTGATCGCCACCGCGCCGACCGCCACACCCCAGGTCCGCAGGCCGGGTGCGCCGTTCCGCAGCGCGTACAGCACCAGCAACTGCGTCGCGATCACGGCGACGTACGGCAGCACGCTCGGGCGTTGCCGCACCCCGCGGGGCGCGGCCGGGTCGAACGGCCGGGTCAGGACCCACTGCAGCCGCAGCGTGACCGCCATCGTCACGCACGGGAGGAACTGGACGACGTACAACGTCTGCGGGCTGATCTCGTCGCCGAACAGCACCCCGGCCACCGACGCCCCGAGCGCGGTGCCGGCCAGGGCGAGACAGCCGAGCACCCCGGTCAGCCGGAAGAACGGGGCCGTCCCGCTGAAGATCATCTTGAGCACGCCGAACGCGATCAGCAGCATCACCACGGCGGTCGCGGCGGCGCCCCAGCGATCGATCGCCTGCTGCGCGTTCAACTCGATGGCCAGCAGGAAGTACCACAGGAACGCGGCCACGCCGGTGAGCACGGTCGCCGCGTCAAGCCACAGGCGCAGCCGTTGCCGGCCCTCCCCGCCGAGCGGATGGCGCAGCGTGGCGGCGACCACGATCACCATGCCCGTCACCACGAAGGCGGTCTGGACGACACTGATGCGAGAACCGGCTCCGGCGTACGTCGAAATCGTCTGGAAGCCGTCGCCGATCGCCGATGCCCCGCAGGCGACGACCACCGCGCGCCAGAACCGCCGACCGGCCGCCGCGACATCCGGATGCCGGGCCAACTGCCAGGCAAAAAGGACGTCCAGTACGTCGATGACGGTCTGCGCGGTCCACGACGTCGCGTTGCCGGCCAGCCCGGTGAGGAAGAGCGGGACCAGCAGCAGGCCACCGAGCACGACGGCGAGCAGCACGGGGTCGCCGGCTTGTCTCCGCATGCTCACTCCCGAGGTCTCCGAGGTCCGGACGGTCCCATCGGCCCGCGACGGGCGGACGTGAGCGAACTCCTTCAAATCAGCCTCAGTACCCGTTCTGATCTACCCGGAAATCCCCCATACTGTCTCGAACCGTGCCGCTGCCCGGCACCGACGACCCGGGCCGGTTTCCTCGCGGGCGATGGAACCGGCCCGGGTCCCCGCTCCCTCCGGCCCGGCCCGTGGCGGCACGGTCCGCCACCTGCGGGTGAACCCGAGCGCCCGGCGCGCCGCGTCCCGCGGCCGACCAGCGTGGACGGTTACCTTGGCAGCCATGACGACGACCGCGCACCGCACCTCGGTGTTCCGGTCGTTGCCCGCGCTCCTGGCGCTGCTGCTGGCCTTCGTCGCGGCTCCCGCCGCGCCGGCCGGTCTCGCACCCGTCGCCCACAGCGCTTCCGTTTCCGCCGCGGCCGCCGTCACCAGCGCGTCCGCCACCTCCGCCGCGCCGGCCGCCGCACAGGCCCCCGCCCCGGCCGAGGTCACCGCACCGCCCGCCGAGCCGGTCTCCGGCCGCCCCGTCACCGACCGCACGCGCGCCCTGTCCGCGCAGCGCTCGGCCGGGGCCGCGGGTTCGCGCGCACCGCCCCGCACCGCCGCCTGACACCCTGGAGAACGGCCGTTCGTCGGTCGTTCCGGGGTCGCGTGCACGTGCCCGGCCAGCGGAATCCTCAGACGAGCGGAACGGAAGACACTCATGAACATGGTTGCCGAAATGCTGCTGCACGAGCCGGCTCCGGTGGCGATCTGGGCCGCGCTGTGGCTGGCCACCGTGCCGGCCATGGTGGTCCTGGCCAGCCCGGCCGGGGTCCGTAACCCGGGGCGTGCACTTCGCGACGCATGTTCGTTCCTGATCGGCCGTCCCGTTCGTCGCCGGGTGCTCCCGGAACCCGCCGTCATCGACTTCTTCGCCGCTGACGCGACCGGCGTCCCCGGCATCACCTACACCGTTTTCGCCGCTGAAGCTGCTGACGACGGTCAGGCCGGTGTGCTTCCGGCCGCTTCCGTCCGGTCCGCCGAGCCGGCCGCGCCCGCCGTTCCCGGCGGCGAGGTGGCCGCGGGCGCCGCCTCTGACCTTGCCGACCACGAGTCCCACCGGCGCTCCCGGCTGGGCCGCTTCCTGTACCGGGCCGCGAAGCGACGCGAAGAACGCCTCCGTCGCGAGGCCGAGGCGATCCGGTCGGTCCGCTACGCCGACGAGGTGCGGATCGCCGCGGAGAGCGCCGGGTACGCCGCCGACCGCTGGCAGGAACACTGGGAGTCGGCCGCCGGCCGGGTCGACGCCACGTTCCGGGCCTGGCAGGCCGCCGACACCCGGGTGCGGCGCAGCCGGCAGGCGGCCGCGTTCCACACGCCGGCCACCGAGCAGAGCCCGGCCGAGTACGCCGACCGGGAGCGTTTCCTGCACCTGGCCGTGCGCGCCGCCGCCGAACGCGGTGAGCTGCCCACCAGCGCCGTGGCCGACGCTCTGACCGGCCGCGGCGGGTGGGACGCCCGCCTGCACCCGGTCGACCAGGAGCTGGTCATCCAGCGGGCCTGCGCCGCCCACCTGGAAGCCGTCTGGAACCGCGCCGTGCAGGCCGAGGCGCGAGCCTGGGACGACGCGCAGACCTCCCGCCGCAACTGGCAGAGCCTCTGCCAGGAGGCGATCCTGGCCGAGGCCCAGGCGGCGGCGGTCCACCACCTGCTGCCGCCCGAGCCGGTCACGGCGCCGCCCGCGCCGCATCCCGCGGTGCTGGCCCAGATCGCCTGACCGGATCTGCTCATCCGCCCACGGGGCCGGGCGGCACCGCCGAGCCGGTCGACCGTGCCGGGCGCCAGGTGCTCATCCGGTGGTCCGGCCGGGCGCCAGGTGCTCATCCGGTGGTCCGGCCGGGCGCCGTCGCCGATCCGGTCGCCTGTGCCGGGGCCGTTGTCGATCCGGTCGCTCCGTGACTGCCCGTCGGCGGCCGGCTGCGGCATTGATCGAGCCCGGCGCACGCCGTACGCGCAAATGAATCTGAATGTCGACGACCGTGAGTGGCAGCCCGGGCCGCGCCGGACGGTTCTTGCGGAATCGGTGAACGAACGGCGCGCCCCGCACCGGGCCCGCGATTTCTCCGCGGTTGTCGGCGGCGGCCGATGGCGGATCGCGGTCGGCGGTGCGGGGCGCGGCGTGGTCCCGTGCCCGGCCGGGGGACCGCCGGCCGGGCACGAAAGAGGGCTACGGCTTGGTCAGCAGGCAGCCCGACTTGGTCAGGTCGATGGCGCGGGTGCTGGTCAGGCAGGTGGTGAACCAGTACGTCTGCTCGCCGTAGCTCTGCCCCTGGTACACGTGCGTGGTGCCGTTCGCGTCGACCTCGCACGGGTTGTTCAGCGTGCACGATTCGCCGTCGTCGTTACCGGTGTTGTTGATGCCGACGATCTGTCCGCTGCTCGCGTCGACGATCGGCGAACCGGACGTGCCGTGAATGGTGTCGCAGTCGGCGTTGTAACGGATCGAGTCGTGCCAGGTCCACTCGTCCTCGCGCAGCGTCGGGACGAAACCGTTGATCGTGCAGTTCCAGATCTGCTTCCAGTAACTGGACGGGATGCTGATGTTCGTGCCCGCGGCCGGGTGACTCGCCGAGATGGTCAGCGGGGTGGCGCCGTAGTTGCTCGACAGCGTCGCGTACGTGCTGGTCAACCGGTAGAGGGTGACATCGGTGCCGGTCATCGTCGCGTAGAGGATGCGGTCGGCGCGGACCGTGGCGAGCGCGCGGCCGCTGCTGTTGAGCAGCGTGCCGGAGCGGCTGCTGGTGCGGTTCTGCAGAACGGTGCCGGCGGGGATCAGGCCACCCTCGTAACAATGTCCGTTCGTGAGCATCATCGCCCGGTCCGTGCTGACCGAGGTGGGGTAGCGGACCAGTGATGCGGAGCAGTTGCTGAGGGTGATCGTGTTGGCCAGGGTCACCGCGCTGACCGCCTGGGCGGGGGTGGGTCCGGCGAGGACTGCGGTGGTGGCCGCGACGGCGGCGGCCATGACGGCGACTGCGCGACGTAGGCGCATGCGAGGGTCGTCCCTTTCTGTGAGGTGACGGAGCCCAGCCGAGTGGGCGGGGATCGTCACCGCCGGTCTGACGGTGCCCGTACCCTCGCATCGGCTTACTTCTATGTCAACGGTTGTGAATCCTGACCGATAACGAGCATGCAGAAAGCCGCAACACCCGGATGGGCGTTGCGGCTTTCTTTCAGATCATGCACCGAAGAAGTTCAGCGAGACCCTTCCGTCGGTGCGAGCCTATCGGTAGGCTCACGGGGCGATATCGAATTCGCCGTCCTTGGCAGAGTCCACGAAGGCGGTCCACTCCGCCTGCGTGAACATGAGAGCAGGGCCTGTCCGGTTCTTACTGTCACGGACGGCGATTCCCTCATCGAGCATTGCGACCTCGACGCAGTTGTTGCCGCCGTTGCCGTTGCTGCGACTGCCTTTTTTCCAGACGGCACCCTTGAGCTGGTGCGCGAGCAATTCGTGCACCTCCCTCCAATATGAGAGTGTTTCGGGAGTCGCTAAGCGCCGAGCAGACTCTCGATCATCTTTATGGTGGTGCGATGGTCGAGCGCCCTCGTGCTCAATCGCTCGAACTCCTGCCTGTACCGGGCAACCTCAGTCGGCTGCTCCTCGTAGTAGTCTCCCGCAATGCCTTCGAGGTAGACAACATCCAAATGGGTGGTATCCCGGTATTCCAAAAGGGTGACGGCACCGCCCAGGAACGAATGTTCACCGGCGCTGAACGGCAAGATCTGTAATGAAATATTGGGCAATTTAGCTGTTTCAATCAAATGCTCGAGCTGGGCTTTCATCACATCCTCGCCGCCGATCACGCGGCGTACCGACGATTCGTCGACGATCGCGGACAGCTCCAGCGGATGCTCGCTCCGCAGCCGGCTCTGCCGCGTCAGCCGCAGCGAGATGCGCCGATCGATGCGCTGCGGCGGCTCGGCCGAGCGACCGGTACTGATCAGTGCCCGCATATACGCCTCGGTCTGCAGCAATCCCGGCAACAGGATCGGCTCCCAGCACCGCATCGACGTCGCGGCCGCCTCCATGCCCACGAAATTCCCCGGGCGCATGATGTCCTTGTAGTCGGTCCACCAGCTGCGCTCCCGCGAGGAGCGGGCCAGCTCGACCAGAGCCTCCCGGTACTCCTCGTCCTCGACCCGGTAGAGGGTCAGTAGATCTCGGACATCGCGCGGCGTCACGGCGACCCGCGCCGTCTCGATCCGGGTGACCTTGGCGGAGTGCCACTCGAAATGCCGCGACACGTCCTGCTGGGTCAAATGGGCCGCCTCGCGGCATCGCTTGAGTTCCACCCCGAGCCGGCGGCGGCGGAGTGTCGGACCCTCAATATCGGACACCTAAGACTCCCTAAAGGTGCTGAGGAGGCTGATATTACGAGTGTTCCTCATGATCCGGTAACCCCCATTCATGATCGACTATTGATGATCACGAGAGGAGGGTGCTGAGCAGCGGGGCCTGAATAAGAAGTCTAGTACTTCTTGCATTGACCTTGTTGTTGGGGACATGATGCCGAGGACATCGAGTTCTGTCTTGTTTGCTACACAGGCAAAATGATCATTGGAACTGGCGTCTAAGGGGCGTGGCGCAAGTGTTGGCTGACCAGTACTACCTGATCGCACACGAGGACCGCACCGGGCGGTCCAGGCTACATCCCCGTGCGACCGGCCTGGGGCTGGCCGCCGCATTACTGTCCGAGCTCGTCCTCGAAGGCCGCATCGGCATTACCGACGGCGACCTATTCATCATTGACCAGCATCCGCCGCGTGATGCACTGTCGCACGACATTCTTGATCTCCTCTGCGCGCAGTCGCAGCACCGGGATGTGCACACCTGGCTGGCATTCCTCGCGCAGGATTCGGCCCTGCGGGTCGCCGAGCGGTTGATCCGGGTCGGCGCCGTCGAGGCGATCACCCGGCGCCGGATGCTCGGGGGCACGCAGACGCTCTACATGCCCAACACCGCACGGCAGCGCAATGCCGCGGCCTGGGCCTCGACCCGGATCGCCAACATGCTGGTCCGTGGTATGGAGCTGAGCGTCGCCGACCGGACCCTCGTCGGCATCGTGGTCGCCACGGGACTCACCCGGCACGTGATGTACGGGTTCGAGATGTACCCGCACATCTACCACGCTCTGCCCAACATGATCGCCTCGCTCCCCGATGACCTGCGAGAACTGGTCGAGTGCACCGAGTCGTCGGTGGGCTCCGCGCTTGCGGTGGGGCGCCGGTGAGCCGGGGCCGGCATCAGCGCCGCCGCGACAACTACGAACAGTGGGCCGGCCGCGTCCTGATGGAGCAGCGCCGCGCCACCGCGGCGGAACCCGACCTGATCAGCAGCGCCCTGGCTCGCAACCGGCTCGGCATTCCGTCGGTCGTGTTCTTCGGAGTGGCCGGCGCAGCGCCCCTGACCGTGGTCATCGGCGGCATCTCGACCGTTTACGCGGTGATCAGCGGCTCGGTCGCGGCGCCGGTGGTGTACCTGGTGGTCGCCGCGATCCTGTCGTTGTTCACGGTGGGATTCGTGGCGATGAGCCGGCACATCGTCAACTCCGGCGCCTTCTACTCCTACATCAGCCAGGGCTTCGGCCGGGTGCTGGGTGTCGCCGCCGCCTTCGTCGCGCTGCCGGCGTACTCGATGATGCAGATCGGGTTGTTCGGGCTCTTCGGCGTGGTCACCGCGAGTGTCCTGGCGGCCCTGGGCATAACCACCTCCTGGGTGCCCTGCGCGCTGGTGGCCTGGGCCCTGGTCGCGGTGCTCGGCGTGCTCTGGGTCGACCTCAGCGGCAAGGTGCTCGGTGTCCTGCTCGCGCTGGAGATCGCCGTCGTCGTCATCTACGACTCGGTGATGATCGGCAACCCGGCCGGCGGTTCGGTCACCTTCACCACTCTCAACCCGGTGCAGCTGTTGACGCCCGAGGTCGCCGCGATGCTGGTGCTCGCGATCGCGGGATTCGTCGGTTTCGAAGCGACCGTGGTGCTCTCCGAGGAGGCCAAGGACCCGAAGCGGACGATTGCCCGGGCGACGCACATCTCGGTCATCATCGCGGGTCTGCTCCTCGGCATCTCGGCTTGGGCGATGTCGGTCAGCACCGGCCCGGCCCGGATCGTCGCGGTGGCTCAGCAGGAGAAGACGAACCTGGTCTTCGCCCTGGTCGGGCCACACGTGCCGGAGATCCTGGTGACCATCGGCTATCTGCTCTTCATGACCAGTATCTTCGCCGCGCTGCTGGCCTTCCACGCGGCGGTCGCGCGGTATCAGTTCTCCCTGGGACGTGAGGGCGTGCTGCCGAGCGTCTGGGGATACACCCACCCGCGAACTGGTGCGCCGGTGGTCGGGTCAATCGCACAGAGCGTGCTCGCTCTCGGCGTGATCGTCCTCTACTCGTTCATCAACGCGGACCCGCTGGTGTACCTGTTCGCCTGGCTGACCACGATCGGCGGCCTCGGCGTGCTGATCCTGATGTGGGCGGCGTCCGCGGCGGTCATCGCGTTCTTCTTCAAGAACCCCGGGCGGGAGAACCTCTGGCGGTCGAAGATCGCTCCGGTGCTCGCGTTCTTCATGCTCAGCCTGGTGCTGGACGCGACCGTGATCGGGCTCGGCGACATCCTGCAGGTGCCCGAGGGCTCGACCTTCCGCTGGATCTTCCCGGTGGGCTACGCCGTGGCCGCGGCGCTCGGCATGTGCTGGGCGTTCATCATGCGGCGGACCAGGCCGCACGCCTACGCGGTGATCGGGCGCGGCGGTGACGGCCGTGCGCTGATCGAGCTGCCCGAGCTGGCCCGCCCGCACTCGCACTCCGTTCCCGTCAACAGTCAGATGCCGTCGATCAGGTAGGGACTTCTCCATGACGTACGCCATCCAGGACCTTGTGATCAGGCACGTGTCGCCTCTGGACACCGCCGAGATCACCGAGCTCGTGGCCGATGCGATGTGGGACGGCCCGGTCGCTCGCTGGCTCCACCCGGATCCGATGATGCGGCGCCGGAACGCTTCCCGGTACTTCGAGATCTTCGTCGACTACGCGGTTCAGTACGGCGAGGTGTACAGCACGTCGGACGCGGAGACCGGGCGGATGGCGGGCGTCGCGCTGTGGTTCCCGCTGACCTCGCTGATCCCGCCACCGGCCGACTACGACCGGCGGGTCAAGGAGGCGAGCGAGGACGCACATGACCGCGTCCTGAAGCTGGACGCCGCGCTCGAAGCCCACCATCCGCTCGATCCGCATCACTACCTGGCGTTCCTGGCCGTGCGTCCGAGCCGGCAGAACCGCGGCATCGGTGGCGCGCTTCTGGACCGGCATCACGCCCGGCTCGACAGTGCGGGCATTCCCGCCTATCTCGAGGCGAACGACCCGCGCAATCGCGATCTTTACCTTCGTCACGGCTACCAGGTCCGGACCGTGATCGAGCTGCCTGACGGGCCCCCGCTCTGGGCCATGTGGAGGCAGCCTATGGCCCGAATCTGAGGGTTCAGGCAGCAGCCGGGAACTCGTAGGACCAGAACTGTTCCTCGTCCATCCGTTCGGCGCGAATCACCCCGCGTGCGAATCGGCCGAGGATCCGTTCGGTGGCCTTGCCCATGTTCCGCTTGCTGTCGTTGTACCGGCAGAAGTCGAGAGCGATCATGCCGTTGTTCGCGGAAGCAGTGTGGTACATGGCTTCCATCAGCTCGAGCAGGGCACGGGACCCACGGGCCGCACGGTCGACCGCTACAAAACCGGCGTACCAGATGTTCCGGCCATGGTAGAGCTCGGGCCAGCGGCGTTCGAAGTACTCCGGTGAGATGAGAGGCATGGCGCGCAGGTCGTTGCTGAAGGTGGACAACCCGCGCAACGTGCCGTCGTCGTCGTAGCAGAGGTACTTGTCGATCCGCAGGTCGCGCATGACCTCGTCGAACTCGGACCGGTACATGAGGTGTCGTTGCACCGCAAGGGAACGCATCTCTCCGAGTGCTCGCTCGTAGAGTTCCCACGCGGCCACGTGCATCTCTTCATCGGTGATCTGGTCGATGACTTTGATCTGCATGGCTGCCCCGCTTCATCGCACTTATGTCGATCGATGACAGTTGACCATCAGACTACGAAGAGCAATGGCTCCGGGACAATGCGTTCCCGGTAAATCAGTGTGCCAAATTCCAGAAAGGAGGGTCATTAGCGGAACTGCATGCAACTTGCAAATTAGCAGGTTGAAGGCCATGTCGAACCCGATCGAGCTCCCGCTGGAATTGGTTCCGGGAAAGGTTCGTATTCCGTGGATCGGCCTTTTTGCGGAATACTCCGAGTACTGGACTCCGTGCGCTGAACGCGGAGTGTTCACCTATGTGCGACCTGGCGGGATCCCTTCGACGACGGAACGGGTCCGATGCGGCTGGACACTGCGGGCCGTCCCGGCAGGCGTTAGTCCCCCCGCCGCCGAGATGGCCCGCATCTATGTGCACCGATTGGCGTAGTTCAACGTCCGAACATGATCTGCTCGAGACCGAGCCCCCGTGCTGGCGAAGGAGCGCCATGCTCGGCAGGTTGTTGAGCCTGGCTCCGACCGCCACCCTCGCTCTGGTCGAGCCGGTCGCTGCCGGCGCCGCGCCGCCCTGGTGAGCAGGCGGCCGTCGCCGCCATGCAGCCCGGCTGGAACCTGGGCGACACCTTCGACGCCAGGCCCGGATCAACCACGTCACCATGATGCTCGGGGACAACGGCCAGCACCTCGACCGCACCGCGCTGACCTGGCGGGACCCGGAACTCTAAGCACAGCTGCGCTCCGGTTGGCGCACCCGATCCGGCACCGCTGCCAGTCCGCCGGAGCGAGAGCAGCGGGCGGCCGGCTGAACGCGGCCCGGCTGGACATCACACCTAGCGGCGGCGGCTCCGGAGGGCGACAGCGATCGTGGACGCCACCGACGTGGCGATGGCGAGACCGACGAACAGCAGGACGGTGCCGACCGCGAAGAGCCCACTGTCGTCGTGGGCCGCCGCGGTGACGGTCCAGGCGGCGGTGAAGGCCACGGTCAGCGCGACCGAGACCAGCACCGGCCGGATGCCCGCGGCCACCGCCCCGGCGAAGAGCGCGACGAGCGTCAGCGCACAGCCGATCACCTGCCACGCCTCGTAGGGACCACTGGTCGTCGCGGTGGCCGGATCCGTCTGATACTGCCGGTCCCACCCCATCCAGCCGAACCAGCTGAGCGCGGCGAGAACCGCGACCGCGATCGTGCCGCCGGCCTGCACCGACGCCCGTGCATACCGCATCAGGCGCTGGTGGCGGCGAGCCGCAGGCCGAGGGCCACCATCACGGTCCCGGTGGCGGCGTCGAGCGCGCGGCGGACCCGCGGCCGGGACAGCCCCCGGCGCAGGGCGGCGACCAGCGTCGCGACGACCGTGAACCAGGCGACCGTGACGACCACAGCGACCGTGGAGAGCAGCAGCACGTCATCGGGGCGACCGTCGACCGGGACGAACTGGGGGAGGACCGCCATGAAGAAGACACCGCACTTCGGGTTGAGGACGTTGCAGAGCAACCCGCCCCGGTAGGAGACCCGCAGGTGAGCAGCGGCCACCCGATCCGCTGATACCGCCGGCGCGGCGCCACCCCGACGCGCCGCGAGCAGGGCGGTCACGCCCAGCCACAGCAGATAGGCCGCACCGGCGAGCTTGACCACGGTGAAAGCCACCGCCGAGGCCTCCAAGAGCGCGGCGACACCCAGCGCGGCGGCGACCGACCAGACGAACACGCCGGTCGCCACGCCCAGCCCGGCCACCACGCCGTGCCGCCGCCCGGCGACCATCGAACGCCGCACCACCACGGCGAAATCCGGCCCGGGCGACGCCGCGGCCAGCGCGATCACCCCGGCGAATGCCGCCACCTGCCCCGTAGTCGTCATCGTTGTCTCCCCGTTCGGTTCCTGCTTGCGCCCACGACTCTGCCAGGCGAACGCGATCACCGGTGGCCCTTCTTTCCCGCCTGTGGACAACGCGGAGCCGCCCGAGCGGAGCTGTGGACAACGCGGAGCCGCCGAGCGGAGCTGTGGACAACGCGAGGCCGGCCGGGCCGAGCTGTGGACAACGGGTGGCCGGCGGGCGGCTGTGGACAACCCCGGCAGCCGGTCAGGAAAAGGCTAGGGTTGCCACCGCGATGCCGGGCTGGTCGAAGACGACGAAGACATCGTGCACGCCACTGACCGGGCCGATCGGCGCCCGGGCGGAGGCGACGTCGAAACGGCCGCCGGCCTGCGGAATCGTGAGAATCGCCAGGATCGGTCCGGTGAACGGATCATCCAGGCGCAGGGTGACGGTGGCGCTGCCGCCCGCGGAATCAGCGAACGATGCAACCTCCGGCGAGGTGACCGGCGACGAATCGATGAGGGAGGTGAGGCCCGTGGAAGCGAGCACGGAGATCTGCTGAAGGCCACCGTTCAGGTCGACACCGGCGAAGAGGGCCCAGGCATCGGGTGCGACGCTGCGCAGCGCCTCGCCGGGTTCGGCGGCGATCGCCACGGGCGTTGTTCCGGCGTACGCATCATTGTCGATCAATCGCAAGCCGGAGCGGGCCGTGCGTGGCGGGATCACCTCGCCGCGGACGCGTAGCGTCGCGGTCAGCGCCCAGTCGAGGCTGGAGCGGCCGACCGCGATGGTGTGCGCCGCCTGCTCGACCACCCAGCGGGAGCGCGTGACGTCCCAGAAAGCCAGCTCGGCGACGTCCAGGGTGAATGAGACACGGGTGCGTTCGCCAGGTGCGAGGTGCACGCGCCGGTGCTCACGCAGGCGGCGTAACGGCTGCTTGACCCGGGAGTGCTGCTGCCGGGTGTAGAGCTGCACGACCTCGTCGCCGGGGCGCGTGCCGACGTTGATGACGTCCACGCTGACCGTGACCGTGCCGGCCGGATCCACCGAGAGCACGCTCTCGACGGAGGTGGGAGGGGAGGGGGAGGGCCCCGAAGCGGTGACACGGAGATCGGCGTACTGGAAATCGGTGTAGCTCAATCCGTGACCGAAAGGGAACAGCGGCGTCCCCCGGTAGTACAGATACGTCGCGTCCGTCGCGATGATGTCGTAGTCCAGCAGCTCCGGCAGTTCGCTGTCGTCGGCATACCAGGTCTGCGTCAGCCGCCCGCCCGGTTCTGCCCCGAGCAGCACGTCGGCTAGCCCCGCCCCGTGTTCCTGACCACCGTGCGCCGACCACACCACAGCCGGCAGATTCTCCTTGGCCCAGCCGATCACGTAGGGATAACTGCTGGTCAAGATCAGGACGGTACGGGGGTTGGCCGCCCGGACCGCCCGCATCAGCTCGTCCTGGCCGCCGGGCAGGTCGAGGTCCCGCCGGTCGATCGTCTCCCGTCCGCAGACCATCGGGTGGCTGCCGAGGGCGAGCAGCACGACGTCGGCGGAAGCCGCCACCGCCGCGGCTGCGGTGACTCCGTCCACCAGCACGTCGACGGTGAAAACCGTGGCGTCGGCCAGTTCGGGCGCGTCGGGGCGCACCAGCTCGTCCGTGCCGGCTCGCAGGAAGTTCCCGGTCTGCAGGTGCCGCAGCGCCACGCCGCCCGGGGAGGTGCCCGCGGGAACGAATTCGAAGGTTTCTTTGACCTCCCACCCGTTCGGTCCGGGCTGGTCGTCGCGGAGCACGTCCCCGTCGTAGCCGAGGTAGCGGCCGCTTGTCACGGCCCGCAGCGAGATCGTCTCCTGCCCCCAGTCGAGGACGTCGAAGAGCGATGCGGCGTTCCCGATCCGCAGCCCGTCGTCGGAGGTGACCAGTGTGCCACCCGCGGCCCGCAGCGACACCCGGTCGACGCCCTCGTGGAAGAGCACGTCGCCGGGGGACGGATGGGATGTGCTGTCGCCCGGGGACCAGCGCGACAGCACGTCGTTCAGGGAGGAACGCAAGGTCTGCCGGTACGGCGGCGTCCCGCTGTACCAGTCGTCGAACACCGCGTCGCCGAGTGGCCCGATCACCGCGATCCGCCCGGCCGTGGCCGGGTCCAGCGGCAGGATCCCGTCGTTGCTGAGCAGGACTACGGAGGCGCGTGCCGCTTCCCGGGCCAGTTCCCGATGGGCCGCGCAGGCGATCACGTGGGGGCCGGTGTCACGGTACGGGTCTTCGGCCGGGTTGAACTCGCCGAGCCGGATCCGTACGGACAGGATGTGCCGTACCGCCGCGTCCACGTCGGACTCGCTGATCAGTCCGCGTTCCAGCGCCGAGGTGTACCGGGCGATGGTCGGCGCGGCGTCGTCGCCTTCTTCGGTCACGCAATCGATGCCGGCGCGCAGCGCGGCCGCGAAGCCGGCCACGTGGTCGTCCTCCCAACGCTGGTCACCGGCGATGTTGTGGACCGCGTAGGCGTCGCCGACGACCATCAGGTCGTCGGAGGACCAGCCGCGCAGCACCTCGTTGATCAGCGGGCTCACGTGGGTGGGCCGTCCGTTGATCAGGTTGTAGGACGCCATCACCGCGACTGCCGCGCCGGCTTCGATCGCCGGTCGGAAGGCCGGCAGCTCGTATTCGTGCAGCACCCGTGGGGGCAGGTTGCTGCTGGTCAGGCACCGCTCGGTCTCGTTGTTGTAGGCCAGGAAGTGTTTGAGGGTCGGCGCGGTCCGCAGCCATTGCGGGTGGTCGCCGCGCAGCCCGCCGGCGTATGCGGTGCTCAGCATCCCGGTCAGCCACGGGTCCTCGGAGTATCCCTCTTCGTTGCGGCCCCATCGGGGGTCACGCAGGAGGTTGACGACGGGCGCCCAGACGTTGAGGCCGACGCGGTCCGGGTCGGCGTGGTGCATGGCGCGCACCTCGGTGCCGACTGCTTCGCCGACCCGTCGGAGCAGGTCCGGGTTCCAGCTGCTGGCGAGGCCGATCGCCTGGGGGAAGACGGTGGCGGTGCCGAGCCAGGCGACGCCGTGCAGCGCTTCGGTGCCGGTGCGGAAGCCGGCCATGCCGAGTGCGGGGACGGGTGCCTGGTGCTGGTGGAGCAGGGCGATCTTCTCGGCCGGGCTGAGCCGGGCGAGCAGGTCGGAGACCCGGGTGGCGAGCTTCTGCTGCGGGTCGCGAAAGACGACGCGAGAGGGGGATTCGGTCATCACAACGTGTTCCTTCGGGGCCGTGCCCGGCCGTTGGAGCGCTCCCAAGTCATGCGTCGAAGCGCTTCGATAACCGAGCGAAGAAATCCACGCGAGTGGTTTCGCGAATGTTTCGGACGAAGTTCCCTGAGGCTCGCACCCTCCTCAGGACTAGGTCAAGGTGCGGCAGGCATGTTTGGTCATCGATCGTTACATCGATGAATCAGCCGACCGGCTGCGGGATTCGTCCCGTGTCGACCTGATCAAGATGGGACACCGCACCGCCCAGGGCGGCGGCATGCAGGCCCAGTGTGGACGCGATCAGACCGCACTCCGGGACGGCCGCGTGGCGGCTCAACTCGGCGGTGGCGGCCGGGATCAGCCAGTCGGCGAGCGTGGCGTAATGGTCGCCGAGGACCAAGACATCCGGGCTGACCAGGTTCGTCAGGGCCGCGAGGCCTTGGCCGAGGTAGGTGCCGGTGTGGGTCAGCGCGGCCAGGGCCACCTCGTCGCCGGCCCGCGCGCGGGTGGCGACCTGCGCCACGGCGGGGCCGAGGTCGATCAGGGCTGCCTGATCAAAATCGGGCAGCGCGCGTCGGACCAGTGGCTCGATCCCGGCCTGGTCCTGCAGGGTGGGCGAGCCGGCTGGGCCCAGCGTGAAACCACCGAGCCGGCCGCCGCGGACGACGTGACCGTCCAGGATCAGGCCGGCCTCCAGGCCGGCGACGCCCGCGACATAGGCCAGGTCGCGACCCGGCTGTCCGCTCTGCCGCTGCTCGGCGACGGCGGCCAGCGTCGCGTGGCCGGCGACGGTGACGACCAGGTCCTTCTGGCGCAGCGAGCCGGTGAGCAGCTCACGCAGGTCGGGGGAGGGCGAGGCCACGGTCAGCCCGAGCAGGTGGCGGCCCTGCTGACGGACGCGCGACGCGGCCCGCTGGGCGAGCGCGACGATCTCGCTGTTCAGCCGGCCAGGCTGGTACGCCCGGTGCCACAACAGCAGTTGATCGCCCGCATAGTCCACGGCCAGGGCTGTCAGCTGTCCGGACGCGATCTGGAGGCCGATCGCCGCGTAGGCCGAACCGTCCAGGGCCAGCGCGGTTGCCGGCCGCCCGATCCGGTTGCCGCTGAGCCCGGTCTCCCGGAGCAGCCGGTGGCCGATCAGATCACCGGTCAGGCTGGAGACGGTTGCCTTGGTCAGCCCGGTCGTCGCCGCGATGGCGGCGCGTGAGCTCGGGCCGTGGGTGCGCAGATGGCGCAGCACCACCGCGAGGTTGGTGGTGCGCACGTCCGCGAAGTCGGCCGGCTGAGGTTCGGCCCGGGTGGTGGTCAAGTCAAGCTCCGCTCTCCGGTCACCGGCTCAATGCTGTGAACAATCTTGCCGCATCCCGCCGTGGGTGCGCTCCCACCCGCACCTTGTCGGGTTGCGCCGCGTCAGTTAGCTTGTCTTCGATGCACTTAGTTTAGAGCCTGGACAAACTAAAGCCTAGAAACACTGTCAAGTCACATAGGAAGGCAGGTGCGCCGTGGGCGCGTCTACGAGCAGGCGTACTTTCCTGGGCCTGGCCGGTCTCGGCGCGGCCTCGATGGCCGGCCTGGGAGCCCTGGAGGGCTGCAGCAAGAAGCCCGGCTCCACGGGCACCGCCACCAACGCCGAGCAGGCCGCCGGCGTCGTGCCCACGTTCAAGGACTCCAACCTGTTGGCGCCGGACGTCAAGGGCATCCGCCCGATGGCCGACGGCTACGTGAAGTACCCGACGAGCCTCGTGGACGCGATCACCGAGAAGGCGATCACCAGCGGAAAACCGGTCACCGCGACCACCCCGTGGTGGGGGCCCGCCCCGCCGACCTCGAACAAGTACGTCGAGGCGGTCGGCGCCGACCTGGGCGGCACGATCACGTTCAGCGTGCAGGACGGCAACACGTACGGCGACAAGCTGAACACCATGCTCGGCGCGCGGGACGTGCCCGAGCTGACCTGCATCCCGGGCTGGGAGATCAGCAAACTGGCGCGGTTCTCCGACGGCGTGCACGTGCTGTTCGAGGACCTGACGCCGTACCTGGCCGGGGACAAGGCGAGCGCGTACCCGCTGCTGGCCGGCCTGGACACGGCGGCCTGGAAGGACTCGGTCTGGGGCGGCAAGCTGATGGGCGTCCCGTTCCCGACCGACTCGCCCTACCCGACCGCGCTCTTCATCCGGCAGGACGTCGCCGACCAGCGCGGCATCGCCGCTCCGACCTCGCTGGACTCGCTCTACGAGTTCGGCAGGAAGTTCACCGACCCGGACAAGGGTGAGTGGGCGTTCGGCGACATCTTCCAGGAGGTGCTGCAGATCTGCGGCAACCCCGGCTCGCAGAACGGCTGGTTCAAGACCGCTGACGGCAAGGTCATGCACCGCTACGAGACGCCGCAGTACCAGCGGGCGGTCGAGTGGATGGCCCGGATCTACTCCGAGAAGCTGATCCACCCCGACCTGGCCAGCAGCAAGGGCGGTGACGTGACCACGCTCTTCAAGGGCGGCAAGATTTTCTCGTACGCCACGGGTCTCGGCTCCTGGAAGGAGACGCAGCGCGAGAAGACGCGGGAGGGCAAGGGCTTCAACATGCAGGCCGTCAAGGTGTTCGGGGCGGATGGGAGCACGCCCCCCGTCCGCTGGGGCGGCACCCCGTCGATCATGTGGACCTTCATCAAGAAGGGGCTCGGCGAGGACCGGACCAAGGAGCTGCTGCGCGTGCTCAACTACACGGCGGCGCCGTTCGGCACCAAGGAGTGGGAGCTGCAGAACTACGGCGTCGAGGGCACCCACTTCACCCGGGACGCGAGCGGCGCCCCGAAGACCAACGAGACCTTCACCAAGGAGTTCGCCAACCAGTTCATCTTCCTCGGCGGCCGCCCCGCCGTGGTGGTCAGCGACCCCGACCTGCCGAACTACGCGAAGGACCTGGTCGGCTGGGGCAACGACGCCACCAAGTACCTGGAGAAGAACCCGTGGGAGGGCATCAAGGTCGAGGTGCCGACCGAGCAGGCCGCGATCGAGCAGCCCACCCAGGACAAGGTCACCGACATCCTGCGCGGGCGGCGTCCGCTCTCCGACTTCCAGAAGGTCGTCTCGGAGTGGAAGGCCGGCGGCGGTGACAAGGCGCGCGACTTCTACGCCAAGGTGCTGGCGGACAACGGCCGATGAGTGCGCCGTCGATAGTGGAGGCCGCGGCTGCACCTCGTACCAAAGAGGCGGTTTCTTCGAAGATGTCAGTGGCGGCGCGCTTGCGTCGCGACTGGCCGCTCATGCTCATGTGTGTGCCGGCGATGTTGCTGCTGGCGGTCTTCCACTACCTGCCCGCTCTCGGCAACGTCATCGCGTTCCAGGACTACAACCCGTTCGCCGGTGACTCGCCGATCCAGGCGTTCCTCGCCAGCGAGTGGATCGGGTTCGGCAACTTCCAGTACCTCTTCGAGACCCCGGCGTTCTGGGAGGCGGTCCGCAACACCCTCGGGATCACCGCGTTCCAGCTGGTCTTCTACTTCCCGATCCCGATCCTGCTGGCGATGCTGATGAACAGCATCATGTCGCCGCGGATCCGCTCGCTGGTGCAGAGCGTCGTCTACCTGCCGCACTTCTTCAGCTGGGTGCTGGTCGTCTCGCTGTTCCAGATGATGCTCGGCGGCGCCGGGCTGATCGCGCAGACCGCGCGCGACGCCGGATTCACCGCGCCGGATTTCATGACGAACCCGGACACCTTCTACTTTCTGATCACCTCGCAGGCGATCTGGAAGGACGCCGGTTGGGGCATGATCGTCTTCCTGGCCGCGCTGGCCGCCATCGACCCGAACCTCTACGAGGCGGCCGCGGCCGACGGCGCCGGCCGCCGCCGACGGTTCTGGCACGTCACCCTGCCCGGCCTGCGACCGGTCATCGTGCTGCTGCTGATCCTGCGCCTCGGCGACGCGCTCAATGTCGGCTTCGAGCAGTTCTACCTGCAACGCGAGGCGGTCGGACGGGACGCCTCCGAAGTGCTCGACACCTACGTCTACTTCCAGGGCATCGGGGTCCAGCAGTGGGGCGTCGGTGCGGCCGCGGGCCTGTTCAAGGCCCTGGTCGGCCTGCTGCTCATCCTGGGCGCCAACAAGGTCGCCCACAAGCTCGGCGAGCAAGGGATCTACTCGAAGAAATGACCACTCTTGCTGCTCTGAAACCGCGGCGGCCCAGCGGACGGCCGGCGTGGGAGGAGAAACCGTCCCGGCTCGGCCAGCTCGGCAAGGGCACGGTCATCGCGATCGTCATCGCGATCGTCGTCGTGCCGCTCTGGGTCGTCGTGGTCACCAGCCTGTCGTCGACCGAGACGATCAACAACGCCGGTGGGTACGTCTTCCTCCCGCGCGAGTTCAATCCATCCGCGTACATCGTGATCTTCTCCGGTGGCCAGGTGACCGACGCGGTGCTGGTCAGCACGATCGTGACGGTGATCGGCACGGCGGTGAGCCTGAGCGTGACGGTGCTCGCGGCGTACGGGCTGTCGCGCACCGGCACGCTGCTGCACCGCCCGATCCTGTTCTACTTCCTGCTCACCTTCCTGATCTATCCCGGCATGATCCCGAGCTACCTGGTGGTGACCGGTCTCGGACTCAAGGACAACCTGCTGGCCCTGATCGCGCCGGCCGCGGTGAGCGCGTTCAACCTGGTCGTCCTGCGCGCGTTCTTCATGGGCATCCCGTCCGAACTGCTGGACAGCGCCCGCATCGACGGCGCCGGCGAGTTCCGCATCCTGTTCCGCATCGTGCTGCCGCTGGCAAAAGCGGTCACCGCGGTGGTCGGCTTGTTCTACGCGGTCGGGTACTGGAACACGTTCTTCAACGCGGTCCTCTACCTCGACCGCAACGATCTCCAACCGGTCCAGCGCGTCCTGCAGATGTTCATCCTCGCCGGTCAGTCCCCGACCAACGCGGGCGCCGGAACGGTCGTGCACCTGCCCGGCATCGGCTACACCGCACCGCCGAACCTCGCGATCAAGATGGCCGTCGTCGTGGTGACGCTGGTGCCGGCCCTGATCGTCTACCCGTTCGTGCAGCGGCACTTCACCAAGGGCGTGATCGTGGGCGCGATCAAGGGCTGACAGGGCGGCCGCCGGGCGGGTCCGGATCCCAGCTCCGGTCCGGCCCGGCGGTTCATCTCAGCCGGTCAGGCTCAGCCGGTGCGGCACGCCGGGTGCGAGGGTGACCGTGACGGTGCCGCCCGGCCAGGTCACCTCCGCGGTCCGGGGCAGCGCCGAGGTCAGGGTGGCCTCCCCTGACCCCGGACGCCAGGTCAGGTCGACCCGGACTGGGCCACGAGCGGTCAGACCCTGAACACTTCCGGCCGGCCACTCGCGCGGGAGCGCGGGCAGCAGGTGCAGCCGCGCGACCCCGTCCGGGCCGACGTCCCGGCTGGCCAGCAGCATCGCGGCGACCAGGGCCGGATACGCGCCGGCCAGGTCCACGTTGAACATGTGATCGCGGTTGTGGGTCGGTACCAGGTTCGGTCGCCAGTAGGCGTCCGACAGCCGGGTCAGCGCCGCGTGCGCCTCCTCGGCGAGACCCAGCCGGGCCGCGGCCACGCCGAGCAGGCCCAGGCCGTACCCCATTTCGTCGGAGTCCTCGCTCAGCCACCACCGCAGGCGTTCCCGGACCGTCCGGACCGCGGCGGCGCGCAGCGCGGGGTCGTCGAGAAGGTCCGGATCGCCGCCGTAGTACAGCGAACAGAGGTGGCTGCTGTGCCGATGCGCATGGTTGTCGTCGAAGCGTGGGTCGAGCCATTCGGCCAGCTCACCGGCCTCCGTGATGCGGTAGGGCGGCAACGCCTCCAGCAACGCCCGCCAGCGTTGCGCCCGGGGATGGCCCGCGTCCAGGTCGAGCAGCGCGCGCAGCACGTCACCGCCGGCCCGCGCGTCCAGTGTCGCGTCCACACTGGCCTGCGAGCCGGTGTTCCGCGGATGATTCTCCGGCGAATACGACGGGCTGAACCGGGCCTGCCCGTCCACGACCTGCACGAACGCGAGGTGGAACTCGGCCACCTCGCGCAGGAACGGCAGCGCCCGATCGCGTAGGAAGCCCTGGTCACCGGTGTGCTGCCAGTGTTCCAGGTAGAGCCGGCCCAGCCAGGCCGCGCCGGCGGTCCAGAACGTCAGGCACCAGACCGGGCCGAAATGGTTCTGTTTGCCGTGCGTGCCGAGATGGGCGGGCGCGTACAGTCCGGGCAGTCCGTAGAGCCGCCGCGCGTTCTCCCGCAGATCCTCGCGCAGCGCGTCGAGCAGGTCGAACAGCGGCGGCATGAGCTCGGGCGTCCCCGTCGTGTGCACCGCGAGCAGGGCAGCCTGCAGGTTGCCGTCGATGGTCCAGCCGCTGCGCCACGGCGGTGAATACGTGCCGCTCCAGACACCCTGCAACGTCGGCGGCCGGGCCCCGGTGCTGCTGATGATCGCGTAGCGCCCGGCGTCGAAGAGCAGTCCGGTGCGCCGGTCCGGCAGGGTCAGCCGGGTCCGGCCGATCAGGTCGCCATGGACCCGGACGTGCTCGGCGAGCAAGGCGTCGAAATCCGGCCGCTCGCTGAAGTCCCGCGACTCCAGGCCCGGCGTGGTCCGGGCCGCGATCACAACCCCGATCGGCGTACGCCATGAGCGCACCGTCACGGTGTATCCGTCCAGCGCCCCGGCCCAGGTCGCGCCGCCGAACCGGGCGGTCAGGGTGAGCGACCCGGGCCCCTCGGTCAGCTCGGCCTCGATCGGACTCTCCGGGGTCCCGTGGATCGGCGTCAGGGACAGCCTCCCGTCGCAGCCGGTGACCCGGATGAACAAGGCATCGGCCGGGCGGGAGAAGAACGCCTCGCAGCTCACCCCGTCCCATCCCGCGCGGACCACCCCGGTGCCGAAGTCCGTGCCCCGCGACCAGCCGTCTCCCGGCCGGTCGGGGGTGAACGTCAGCGTCGCCGTGCCGATCAGCGGGTCGATCCAGCGCGTCCCGGCGTACCCGGGATGCTCCGCGACGGCCAGGTCCACGACCGTGGTGGCGGCCTCGGCGTAACGGCCGTCCGCCAGCAGTTGCCGCAGGTGGGGCAGGGCGGCGGCGGTCGCCGGCGCGGGAAGCGGCTCGGTGACCGGCTGGAAGACGTCCTCGTGGGCGAGGGTGAACCGCAGCGCCGCGGGGGAGCCGTAGCAGAGCGCCCCCTGCCGTCCGTTCCCGGTGATCAGCGCGTGTTCCCAGTCCTCGGTGGAGGCTGTCACCCCCGGGTTGTCCTCCGGAGATTCGGGGGTCCGCCCCGTGGCCGCCCGTGCGGCCGGAGGGGAAGAGTGGAGGCCCGGAGGCGAGGACGGTGGATTGACGGAGCTGGTCACGATGCCTAGTTTGTTTAGATGTCAAACTAAAATCAAGGTGGTGTGATGCTGTTCTTCGGTGGCGACTACAACCCCGAGCAGTGGTCCGAAGAGGTCTGGGCCGAGGATGTCGCACTGATGCGCCAGGCCGGCGTCACCATGGTCTCGCTCGGCGTCTTCGCCTGGTCCCACCTCGAGCCGGAGGAGGGGCGCTTCGAGTTCGGGTGGCTCGACCGCATCATGGACCGGCTGCACGAGGGCGGCATCCGCGTCGCGCTCGCCACCCCGACCGCCTCGCCGCCGCCGTGGTTCACGCTGGCACACCCGGAAGGACTGCCGGTGACCGCGGACGGGGTCCGGCTGACGCACGGGAGCCGGGACACGTACTGCGTCTCCGCGCCGGCCTACCGCGCGGCCGCCCGCCGGATCGCCACCGAACTGGCCGGGCGCTATGCGCGGCATCCGGCCCTGGCGCTCTGGCACGTCCACAACGAGTACGGGACGGATTGCCGCTGTGATCTGACCGCGTCGGCGTTCCGGTCCTGGCTGCAGAAGAAGCACGGCGATCTGGACACGCTGAACGAGTCGTGGACCACGGCGTTCTGGAGTCAGCGCTACTCCGAGTGGGCGCAGATCATGCCGCCGCGCGCCACGCAGTACCTGCCGAATCCGGCCCACGTGCTGGACTTCCGGCGCTTTTTGTCGGACGAGTTGCTGGCGGCGTTCGCCGAGCAGCGCGACCTGCTCCGGGCGGCCGGCCCGCAGGTGCCGGTCACGACGAACTTCGTGCAGGGCGGCTGGGTCAGCGTCGATCACGCGCGCTGGGCATCCGAAGTGGACCTCGTCGCGGTCGATCACTATCCGGCCGCGGCCGACGCCGAGGGCGAGGCGGAAACGGCGTTCGGCGCTGACCTGGCCCGGGGCTGGGCGGGCGGCGAGTGGCTGCTGATGGAGACCGCGCCGAACCTGATCTACACGCCGGGGCGGATGCACGCCAAGGAACCCGGGCGGCTGACCCGGCACAGCCTGAACTATGTGGCCCGGGGCTCGCGCGGCGCGATGTACTTCCAGTGGCGGCAGCCACGCGGCGGGGCGGAGCTGTTCCACTCGGCGCTGGTGCCGCACGCCGGGCCGGACAGTCCGGTGTTCCGCGAGGCGGTCGGGCTGGGCCGAGCGCTGAGGACGCTCGCGCCGTACGCCGGTGGCCCGGTCGACGCCCGGGTGGCGGTGAGCTGGGACGCGCCGTCGTGGTGGGCGCTGCAAGGGGGCGGGCTGCCGGCCGCGGACATCGACTACCCGGCGGCGGTGCGGCAGGTGCACCGGGCGCTGTACCGGTCGGGCGTCGCCACCGACTTCGTGTTCCCGGGGCAGGAGGGGTTCGAGGCGCGGCTCGCGGCGTACCGGGTCGTCTTCCTGCCGCATCTGTTCCTGGTCTCCGACGAGGACGCGGCGGCGCTGCGGGACTTCGTGGCCGGTGGCGGGCACCTGGTCGTGGGGCATCTCAGCGGGATCGCGGACCTGGCGGGGCGGATCCGGCTCGGCGGCTATCCCGGTGCGTTCCGCGACGTCCTGGGGGTGCGGGTGGTGGAGTGGCGCCCGCTCGCGCCCGGCACCACCATCGCGCTGGACAACGGTGACCAGGGCATTCGCTGGAGCGAGCGGGTGGAGACGGCCGGCGCCGAGACCGTGGTGCGGTATGCGGGGGACGTGCTGGCGGGCGCGCCGGCGATCACCCGGAACCGGCTCGGCGACGGCGTGGCCTGGTATGTCTCGCCCGGTCTCGGCGACGACGACCTGCGACGGCTGCTGGACCGGGTGACCGCCGAGGCCGGAGTGGCACCCGTGCTGCCCGGGTTGCCGCCCGAGGTGGAGGCGGTGCGGCGTGGTGACCTGCTGTTCCTGTTCAACCACGGCGCGACGCCGGAAATCGTGCCGCTGCCGGGGCCGGGAACCGACGCGCTGACCGGGCGCGCACTGTCCGGCGCGGTGACCGTGCAGCCCGGTGGCGTGACGGTCTGGCGAGGTGAGTGACACTGGGTCGGTGACCGAGACAAGCCCCGCCGAGCCCGTCACCGTCCCGCGCCGCCGGCGGCCGATCGTCGTCGCGCTCGGCATCCTGGTCGTCGTGGTGGTCGCACTCGCCGCATGGGTCTGGACCCGGCCGCCGTCGCCCACCGACGAGCGGGACGCGGCCCTGCAAGGGGTGCTGGCCTACGGCGGGCCGTCCGGCTGGCAGCTGGTCTCCGACCCGGGACTGGACGTGTCCGACCAGACCGAATGGACGCAGCAGGACGGCAACCCGGTCCTGCTCGGGGCGAACGGGTTCACCCTGGTCTGGTCCACGACGGGGACCCCGGAGGCGTGCGCGGCGCTGGCCGGCTGGGCGGCGAAACGGTTCACCGCCGACGCGGGGAAGGACGTCACCGCTTCGTGCCCGGCGGCCGTGGCGGCGAAGTCGGACGAGGATCGGGTCTTCGCCGGCCAGGGCACCGAGCCGGGCGAGCACGGGCGGTACCTGTTCTCCGCGCGGACCCGGGCCGACGTGCTCTTCGCCGGGCTGACCTACGAGGGGCCGGACCGGAACGCCCTGCGGTAGGACGACGGCGACGTCCGCATCACCTGCGTGAAGTGATGCCGGAACGTGACCGGGGAATCGAAGCCGACCGCGGCGGCCACCTCCTCGATCGGGCTGGCGGTCGTCTCCAGCAGAGCCAGGCTCGCGTGCACCCGCTGCCCGATCAGCCAGCGGATCGGCGTCGTGCCGGTCGCCCGCGCGAAATGCCGCAGGTAGGTGCGGGCCGACATGTGCGCGCGCCGGGCCAGCACGTCGACGGTGATCGGACCGGCGAGGTTCCCCAGCGCCCACTCCATGCTGCGGGTCAAGCGGTCGTCGGCCGGGTCCTCGGTCACCGGAGCCTCGATGAACTGGGCCTGGCCACCGTCACGGTGCGGCGGGACGACCAGGCGGCGGGCGACCGCGTTGGCGATCGCCGGCCCGTGGTCACGGCGGATCACGTGCAGGCACAGATCCAGCCCGGCGGCGCTGCCGGCGCTGGTCAGCACGTCACCGTCGTCGAGGTAGAGGACGTCCGCATCCACCTCGACGGACGGGTGGCGGGCGCGCAGGATCTCCGCGTACCGCCAGTGCGTGGTGGCCCGGCGACCGTCCAGCAGACCCGCCCCGGCCAGCGCGAACGCTCCCGAGCAGATCGACATGATCCGCGCGCCCCGGGCGTGGGCCGCACGCAGCGCCGCGACGAGCGCCGGGGACGGGTCGGCCCGGACGTCGGGCACGCCGGGAACGATCACGATCTCGCCGGCCGCGAACGTGTCCAGCCCGTGCCCGGTGTGCAGGGACGCACCGCCGATCACCCGCACCGGGCCGGGGGTCTCGGCGCAGACGGTCAGCTCGTACCAGGGCCGGTCGAACTCGGGGCGGGGCAGCCCGAACACCTCGGACACGATGCCGAGCTCGAAGACGGACATGCCGTCGAACGCCAGAACCGTCACCGGCCGTCCGCGTTTCCCGATGGTGAGCATGGCGAGATGTTAGCGGTGGATGGCATCCACGCCACTGGGCCGTTTCGCCGCCGGGCGGCACGATCAACGCCATGACCAGTGCGATCGAACACTTCAGCAACCGGCTCCGCTTCGAGACCGACGTCAGCGACGTCCATGCGGACGTGGCGGCCGGCACTCCCGGCGTGATCGTCGTCGACTCCCGCAGTGACGAGTCGTGGCGGCAGGGGCGCCTTCCGGGCGCGGTGCACCTGCCGACGCGGGAGATCGCCACGCGGGCCGCCGCGCTGATCCCGGCCGGCACGGCGGTGGTCACCTACTGCTGGGGGCCGGGGTGCAACGGGGCGACGCGGGCGGCGCTGGAGTTCGCCAAGCTCGGCTACCAGGTCAAGGAGATGATCGGCGGCTACGAGTACTGGGTACGGGAGGGCTTCCCGGTGCACGACGAGCGGGGCGAGTGGTCCCGCCCCGCCGACGAGCTGACCGCCCCGGCCGGTGCCACCTGCGGCTGCTGACCGCACAGGCCGGCCGGCCCGGCCGACTTTTCTTGATCTTGCCGACCAGGCCGTGCTGCGCCGGGTGGGCCGCGCCGCCCAGCCCGCCGGAGTCCAGGACGGGGAATGCCGGCCCGCCCGCGCCGGCTACTCGAGGGTGGCCGGGCCCTCATCCGAGAACCGGCTCGCGGCGGCGCTCATCCGAGGAGGCGGTCGAGGAAGTCGTTGCGGAACTTGCCGGTCGGGTCGAAGCGCCCCGCCAGCGCCGTGAAGTCGGCCACCCGCGGCAGCTCCGGCGCGCTGGTGAAGATCTTGCCGAGGTGCGGGCGCGGGTCGAGCGGGGCGAGGACCTTCTCCACGTCGGCGACGACCGGCAGCACCGCCTCGGTGTCGGCGATCCAGGTGAAGTGCAGCGCCAGACTGTCCCGCTGGTAATTGGGGGACAGCCAGAGGTCGTCGGCGGCGATCGTGCGGATCTCGGAGACCTGCAGGACGTCCGCGACGCGCTCGCGGATCTGGGCCACCGCATCGAGGGCGTCGTTGGCACGCGACAGTGGGACGTGCCACTCGGACTGCAGTTCTTCGCCGCTGCTGGGGGTGAACTCCATCCGGAAGTGCGGCAGCCGCTCGTGCCACGGGCCGGGCACACCGCCCTGCTGGGTGCAGTTCTCGGCCGGCATGCCGGGCACCGGGTGGCGCGGCCCGTCGGCCAGGGTCGCGCCGTGGAATTCCGGCCCGGTCATCGGCTCGCGTCGTTTGAGCCACACCTGGTCGACGTCGATGCCGGTCCAGCGCGTGAAGAGGCTGACGCTGTATCCGTCGGCGAGGATCAAGGGCAGATTCGCGCGTACGGACGTGGCCGGCAACGTCTCGTAGACGTACTGCCGCAGCTCGAACGCCGGCTGCACGTCCAGGGTGAGCGCGACCACCGCCCCGAGCGCGCCGAGCGCCGCCACCGAGCCCGGGAAGTCCGCGTCGCCGCGGGTCAGGGTGACCAGTTCGCCGTCGGCGCGGACGATCTCGACGCCGGCGACCGCGGTGGCCAGGTTGCCGTTGCCGACTCCGGAGCCGTGGGTGGCGGTGGCGACCGCGCCGGCCACCGAGATGTGCGGCAGCGACGCCATGTTGTGCAGGGCGAGGCCTTCGGCGTGCAGGCGGGCGGCGAGGTCGCCGTACCGGATGCCGCCGTCGACGCGGACGGTCGCGCGGTCCGGCGCGATCTCGACGGTCCGGGGGAGCCCGGCCAGCGAGAGCAGGTCGCCGTCGGTGTCGGCGAGGTGGTTGAACGAGTGTCCGCTGCCCAGCACGCGCAGTTTCGTGGCGGCCGCGATCTGCTCGCGGGCCTCGTCGAGGGTGCGCGGGCGCAGGACCTGCCGCGCGCCGAAGGTGATGTTGCCGGCCCAGTTCGTCAGTGGTTCCACCCGACTCACCCTACGGGTGTACGCCAGTACGCCATCCGGGCCGGAATCGGAGATCAAGGTCAATATTGGGTTGTCTCTAGGTGTATACGCCCATAACGTTGCTCCATGCCGCTGGATGCCTCACGGAACAGTCTGGTGCTGCCCATCCTCGGGTTCCTCGGGGAGCGGCCGGCGCACGCCTACGACCTGGCCACCCGCCTGCGGGGGCGTTATGCGCAGCTGTCCGCGACCCGCAGCACGGTGACGACCCTGCTCAAGTCGCTGCACCGGGCGGGCCTGGTGGTGGCGCGCGAGCCCGGTCAGGTCGGCAACCGGCCGCCGCGGACGGTGTTCGAGCTGACCGAGGCGGGTGTCGCCGGCTTCCGGGAGAAGGTCGAGTCCGGCCTGCGCGACACCCCGGTCGCCTCGGTGGATTTCGCGCTCGCGGTGGCGTACCTGGGGAGTCTCCCCGCCGATCGGGCCGTGGCGCTGCTGTCGGAGCGGGCCGAGCGCCTGGCGCGGGAGCAGGCGGCGCGGCCGGCCGGGGCGGCGGCGATGACCGAGCTGCGCACCCTGGAGCACGATTACTGGCACGGGCTGGTGGCCGCCGAGTCGGCCTGGATCGCGGCCTTGCTGTCCCGGATCCGGTCGGCCGACCTGGCTTGGGCGGCGTGACCGTCCGATCTTTCGCGTTCGGCGAACCGGTTCCCCGCGCCGGGTTTAGGGTCGGAACGTTCGTCGGCTGACCGAGGGGAGCGGGCCATGGCGTCCATCGTGATCGCGGAGGACGACCGGGACATCGCCGAGCTGCTGAGCACGGTGCTGAGCAACGCGGGCCACGCCGTGCAGACCGCCCCGAACGGCGCGGCCGCACTGGACCTGATCGGCAAGGCCAGTCCTGACCTGGTCATTCTCGACCACCACATGCCCGGCATGACCGGTCTCGAGGTGGCCGACCGGCTGCGCGCCGAGGAGGGCACCGCGGCCATCCCGGTGATCATGCTGTCCGCCGCGACGCCGGCCGCCGCGCGCCACCTCTGCGACGTGACGATCTCCAAGCCGGTCCGCCCGCGGCACCTGCTGGAGGCGACCAGCGAGCTGCTGGCCGCACGGGAGGCGCACCACGACACGACGGCCCAGCTGGCCGACGTCCCCCGGCTGCTGGCCGTCTCCGACTTCCTGACCCGGCCCGCGCACGCCGCCGGTGGACTGGACGCGTTCGCCGAGCGGCTGGCCGTGCTGACCAAGCTGCCGACCGCGGCGATCACGCTGGTGCTCAACGACAGCGTGGTGGTGGCCGGGTCGTTCGGGCTGCCGATGTGGGTCCGGGAGGCGGGCGGTGTGCCGGCCGAGTGGTCGCCGGACGCGATCGTGGTGGCCGAGGACGTGCCGGTGCTGATCGCGGACAGCCGGGAGAACGAGGAGTACGCGGACACGCCTCTGTTCGCGGTGAGCGGCGTCCGGTCGTACGCCAGCGTGCCTTTGCATTCCCCGGAGGGTCACGTCGTGGGCACTCTCTGTGTGATGGATGAGAAGCCCGGCACCTGCACCGAGGACACCGTGCAGATCCTTCACTCGCAACGGTCGGCCGCGCTCAGCCTGCTGTCTCCCGCGCGCTGACCCACTTCACATTCGTTACTTGAAGTTATGTTTACGCCCGTCGATAACGATATCGCCCTATTTGTAGTTGCTTCGTAACAGAAAGCGGACTATGTCGCCGCGACGAGGCAAAACGCATGTCCGATATCGGCAGTTCGGTCGATGCGCCATCAACCGTGACCCAAATCGAGATCATCTGCTCGTGTGCTCGTAACGAAACTTGGATCACAATCGGTGACGGCTGCGATGGGGGTCCGGCAGGATGCAGCGCGGCAGAACTCTTGAGGCGAGGGAGCGCGGCACCATGGCGGAGATCCATCATTTTGACCACGGATGGGTGACCCCGACGTTCAGCTATGTGCTGTCCGTGCTCGGCTCGCTGCTCGGGCTGATCGGCGCGGTGCGGCTGCGCTCGGCCCGGACCAACGCCGAGAAGGGCTGGTGGCTGGTCCTGTCGACGCTGGCGATCGGCGCCACCGGCATCTGGACCATGCACTTCGTCGCGATGCTGGGCTTCGAGGTGGTCGGCACCCAGGTGCGCTACGACGTGGGCCTGACCGCCGCCAGCGTGCTGATCGCGGTCGTCGCGGTCGGGGCCGGCCTGGCCATCGCGCTGCTCGGCAACGGCGCGCGCAACCTGCGGATCCTGGTCGGCGGGGTGCTGGCCGGCCTGGGTGTCGCCGCGATGCACTACACCGGCATGGCCGCGATGCGCCTGGACGGCGAGATCCACTACGCCGGCTCGCGGGTCCTTCTTTCCGTGGTGATCGCCGTGGTCGCCGCCACGGTCGCGCTCTGGCTCACCCTGGTGGTCCGCAAGCCCGTGGTCATCTTCATCTCCGCCCTGGTCATGGGCATCGCGGTCAACGGCATGCACTTCACCGGCATGTCCGCGATGTCGGTGACCGAGGAGCAGCACTTCGGCACGATCCAGGGCGCCACCGCCGGTTCACTGCTGGTCCCGATCGGTGTCACGGTCGTCTTCGCGATCCTCGGCATGGTCTACGCGCTGATGGCCGCGCCCAGCGAGGAGGACCGCGCCGCCAGTGAGTACCTGAAGGCCCGCATCGACGCCCGGATGGCGCAGCAGGCCGAGCAGGCGGCGCGTCAGTCGACCGGCCGGGGCACCCTCGGCAACGGCAACTGGACCTACCGCGACCGCGGTCAGCAGTAAGGGTCAAACCCCCCAGAGCTCTTGCGCGTACGGGTCAGTGGGGCTGGACCAGCCAGTCCCACGCCCGTTTCAGCCCACTCGCCTCGTGGCGCCCCTCGGGCAGATCCGCGCTCGGCCGTGGCAGCCGGTCGGCCGTCTCGGTGACGATCGCGCCCCGCTCGTAGAGCTCGGCCACCTGCGTGCCGGTGGCGACGCGAGGCCCATCGGGAGTCGTGATCAGTAGCCCGTGGAACAGGTCCTCGCGTTCGTCGGCGAGGACCTGTTCCACGGTGCCGACCGTGTCGCCGTTGAGCGCGTAGACCGGCACGCCCTTTCGCAGGACCTGGTAGGCGACCGGTTCGCCGAGGTCTTCCGCCTTCTCCGCCATGGTTTCCCGTTACCCTGCGGCCCTTGTTTCAGTCCTGTGGCGGCACCGTCTTTTCGGCCGGCCGTCAATGACGCTTTGTCCACGTTGCGTTTCTTCTCGGAAAAAATGCGATTATCCGGGCTTTTCCAGCCCAAGCCCGGCGGCCCGTGCGGGCACCGACAGGGTGGCCAGGGCCACGGTGGGCCGGGTCAGGGCAGCGGTCACCACTGACCTGACCCGGACGGAAAGGGCGCGCGGCCGGCTTGCCCCGGCCGTGCGCTCCTCCGTCAGCGGGCGGCAGCCGTGATCAAACCGGCGGGGTCGCTGCAGACCAGGTCCAGCGCCCGCTGCACGACCACCGGGTCGTACGTCGTGGAATGGAACGTCGCGTCCAGATGCAGGACGCCGTCCATCTCGCTGATCGCCAGCACCACGTCCTCCGGCTCGCAGTACGCCAGCGCGCTCTGGTCGATCCGCCCGGCCGGATCGGCGCCCCACGGCAGGTCGCCGAGCAGGTCGTGCCGCCCCTGATCGTCGAGGACCAGCCGCGGGCGCGGCTCGATCGCGATCTCCTCCGGGTACGGCTCCGGGGTGCGCGGCGCGCGGGTCACCAGCAGCCGCCCCGACCGCAGCAGCATCGACGTCAGGATCCGGCCGCCGGCCAGCTCCGCGGTGAACGTCTCGTCGATCGGCCCGGGGTTGATCAAGCTCTGCGGCGACAGGTACGACCCGATGCTGAAGTTGCCGTCGACGCCCGCGGCCTGGCCGAGACGCCAGCGCGCGTCGGCGAGGAACAACCCGCCGGACAGATCCGGGTCCAGCCCCAGCTCGACCAGGGCGGCGGCGAAAGCGGCCAGCGCGATCGCCGGCGAGGTCGCGCCGACCCCGTGCCGGTCCCGCCACGTGCGCATCTCGCCCAGCACCCGGGTCGAGCGGACCGACGCCGTGACCAGGCTCGCCTTCCACGGGCGGGTCGCCGCCGGGACGCGCCGCGGGGGTTTCGGGGTGCTCAGCCCGCCGCGCCACCGGTTCGGACGCAGACCGACCTGCTTGAGCCAGGCCTTCGGCAACGCCCAGGGCTGCGCGGTGAACGGGGTGAGGCTCGCGGCCCGGCCCGCGTACGCCGCGCGAACCAGCTCGCGGAGCAGGGCGTTGACCGGCTCGGCGTCGCCGTAGGCGCGGGACACCCGCACCGCCACGTACCCACCGCCGACCAGCACGCGCACCGGGAGGCCGGTGAGCGGCTCGTCCTGCAGACTGCGGGTCATCGCCTCGAAGTCCAGCGGTCCCGGCCCGAGGTCGGTGACCGCCTCCCGCACCTGGGCCGCGAACCCGGCGTCGTCCAGGTGCTCCCAGGCCGCGGCGGCCCGGTCCAGCCGGGAGACCGCCCGGTGCTCCGGGTCGGCCCGGTGCAGGCCGGTCAGCGCGTCCCGGACCGCGGCCGCGGTGATCCCGGTGAGCGGGCCGATCGTGCGGATCTGCTCCAGCGGCAGCCAGGCACGCTCGCGCAGGGTCAGGCTGGTGCTGGACATGACTCTCCCCCAAAGATCAACGCAATCGGGAACCTAGTCACTCGCCGTGGTTGTGGTCCAGTGCGAACGAGGCTGGTCCGGGTCACCGTCCGGTGTGGAAACCGGCCCGATCGGCTGACTTGGAGAGTATCCAGGTGGGGCAGTTCCTAAATGGATGGCAACTGTGACGTTGGTCGCGGTCACTGCCGGTGATCAGAGCCAGCCGGTCCGCTTCAGCCGCCAGTAGAGGCCACCGCAGAGCACCGCCATCGCGGCGATCGTGCCGTCGAACCCGTACCGCGAATCGAGCCCCGGAATGACGTCGAAGTTCATCCCGTAGATCCCGGCGATCACCGTCGGCACCGCAGCGATCGCGGCCCACGCGGCGATCTTGCGCATGTCGTCGTTCTGATCGATCGAGATCTGCGCGAGCCGGGCCTGCAGGATCGAGTTGAGCAGGTCGTCGAAACCGGCCACCCGGTCCACCGCCCGGCTCAGCCGCCCCCGCACGTCGACCAGGTAGGGGCGCAGCCCGGCCGGCAGCGTGCCCGCCTCCAGCAGGCGTGACAGCGGCTCGGCCAGCGGCAGCACCGCCCGCTTGAACTCCACCATCTCTCGTTTCAGCTGGTAGATGTGGGCGATCCCGGTGCTCCGGACCGTCGCGAAGGATTCCTCCTCCAGGCGCTCCAGGTCACGCTCGACGTGACCGGCCACGTCCAGGTAGCTGTCGACCAGGCGGCTGCCGACCGCATACGCCACCGCCCATGGCCCGTGACGCAGCACCTCCGGCCGTTTCTCCAGCTCCTGCCGTACCTGCCAGAGCGGGCCGACCGGGCCGTGCCGCACCGTGATCGCGAACCACGGGCCGATCAGCACCGTGATGTCGCCCGTCTCCACCACCTCGGAAGTGTCGGTGAGCCGGTCGTGCTCGACATAGCGCGCGGCCCGCAGCACCAGCCGCGTCACATCGCCGGCGGTTTCCGCCCCAGGCCGGTGCCCGCCGCTCGTGGCCTGCTCGGCCACCAGCTCGTGCAGGCCGAAAACCTCCGCGACCGCGGACATCGTGGCCTGGTCCGGCTCGTGCAGGCCGAGCCAGACGAACGCGTTGCGGCGGCGCCGGGCCAGGCGGGCCGCCTCCACGTACGGCATCTGACGCGGATGCCCCGGCTCGGCGCGGCGAGCGCCACCGGCGTAGACCGCGCAGTCGACGACGGCGTGCGGGTTGCCCCGGCGGACGGTCACGGCGGTCTCCGGCGGGCGGATCAGCCCGTCCAGCAGCTGGCGCAGCGACCCCCGGCGGCGCGCCCGCCAGCGTGAGCCGACCCGGGACCGCTCCTCCGGCGACTCGCGCTCCCACCCGCTCTCCTCGAAATCGGGTGACCCGAAGTCGTCGTCCCGACGCCGCCGACCGAGCATGCGCCTGCCCGCCACCTTCCCGCCTCGACGCGATGTTGCGCGAGTTAAGAAGGTAGCGGGCGGGTCTGTCAATCGGAGCGCTGCATCGCCCGTACACCGGGAAAGTCTTTTGGGGTCAGTTCCTGGCCGCAATCGGTGGGAGCCTGAAGCCATGGCGAACACGAGTGCCCGGATGCTGCGGCTGCTGTCGCTGCTGCAGACCCACCGTTACTGGCCCGGCTCCGAGCTGGCCGACCGCCTCGAGGTCTCCCCGCGCACCCTGCGCCGCGACGTCGACCGGCTGCGGGAACTGGGCTACCCGGTCGGCGCCAGCCGCGGCGTGGCCGGGGGATACCAGCTCAAGGCCGGTGCCGCGGTGCCGCCGCTGCTGCTCGACGACGAGGAGGCCGTGGCGATCGCGGTCGGTCTGCGCACCGCCGCGGCCGGGGCGGTCGCCGGGTTCGAGGAGACCTCGGTGCGGGCGCTCGCCAAGGTGATCCAGCTGCTCCCGCCCCGGTTGCGCCGGCGGATCGACGCGTTGCAGGCGGTGACCAGCCCCGGCGCCCTCGGCGGCGGGCCGGTGCTGGACGCCGGGGTGCTGACCACGATCGCCATGGCGACCCGGGGCGAGGAACGCCTGCGCTTCGACTACAGCCCGCGCGACGGCGCCCTCAACCGCCGGCACGTCGAACCGCACCGGCTCGTCCCGCTCGGCCGCAAGTGGTACCTGCTGGCCTGGGACCTCGACCGCGCCGACTGGCGGAACTTCCGGGTCGACCGGATCGCCGCGCCCACCCTGACCGGCGCCCGTTTCCGCCCGCGCGAGATCCCCGGCGGCGACCCGGTGGCCTGGCTGCGGTCGCGGATAAGAGCCATCCCCAACCGGTACGACGTGTCGGTGCTGGTCCAGGCGTCACCGTCGACGATCCGCGGGATGGTCGGCCACTGGGGCGACTGCGAAGAGGTGCGCGACGGCGTCTGCCGCCTCCGGATGAACGTCGACGACCTCGGCTGGCCGACGCTCGTGCTGGGCGTGCTGGGCGCGCCGTTCACCATCGAGTCGCCGCCTGAGCTGCGCGAACGTGCCCGCGCGGCGGCCGAGAACCTGCTCCGCGAGACGACTCTCTGATCTGGACGGACCGGCGCCCCCGTGGCGCCGGTCCGCATCGATGAACCTAGTCGGCGGGTACGACGCTCCGGCGTCACTTTTAAGGCTTCGCTTATATCAAAATCCAGTTATCCGGTACGTCGTACCGACCGGGCCATCGCGAGAATCTGTTCCGCCGGGAACGTTCGTGGCGCCGTCAAGCGGAACGCCGAGCCGTCCGGCAGCCGCCCGCCCTCGACTGCCCAGATCTCCGCGGCGCGGCTCAACGTCGCCGCCCGTCCGTTGATCGTCACGGGCGTGCTCTTCTCCAGGCCCGCCAGCTCACCGCCGTCGCCGCTCGGCGGGGTCGGCCACCACTGCAGGTGCACCTGCTGGTCCGGCGCGGCCGGGTCGGCGTAGGTGAGCAGGAACGACTGTTTGAACCCGGCCAGCGTCCACCCCTCGGGGATCAGCCCGAGCGTCGCCTCGAAGTCGAGCGGCTGCCGCTTCTCCCGCACGCTCGCCGCCAGCGCGACGATCTCCGCCTCGGTGGCCCGGCGCCCGTTCGTGCCGACCGTGAGCCACACGCCGGGCGCATATTCCCAGCTCAGCTGGCCTGAACCGAGACCGCCGGGCATGCCGTCCGGTTGGAAGAGGATTTGACCCGGGTGCCCGTTCACCTCCACCGGACGCCGGCCCGGAGTGCCACCGACATCGCTGGGCCCGGCCATCAGGGACACGCTTTTCTCCGGCGAGCCGACCTGGTAGACCGCGATGATCGGGCCGCCCGGGCCGGCCGTGAAGACCGGGTCGCCCAGACCGGGGATCTCGTAGCCGAACTCCGGAGCGGTCGCGGCGACGAGCCTGACCGGATAGGAGGTCCTGGTCGCCACCGGACGGGATTCCCCAGGGCGCACGACCACCGCGACACCCACGGCGGCGACCGCCGCGGCGGCCATCGCGGCGACGAGCAGTCGCCGACGGGTGTTTCGCCTGACCGGAGTCGTCGCGGCGGCGATCTCGGCGGCCAGAGCGGTACCGGCGGCGTTGAGGACCGCCGCCGGCACCTCGGTTGCCCCCGGTCCGTACTCGTTCAGAAGGTCCAGGTCATCCGTCATTTCTTCACCTCCGTGAATGTGATGCCGAGGGCGGCACGGGTCTGGCGGCGGGCGCGGTTGATCCGGGATCGAACCGTGCCGAGCGGGACGTCGAGGGTCGCGGCGATCTCGGCGTACGAGCAATCGCCCCAAGCCAGCAGCAACAGCGCGTCGCGGTCGGCAGCCTTGAGCCGCGCCAGCACGGCGGCCAGTTCCGACCGGATCGCCTGGGCGTCCATGCGCTCCTCGACGCCCTCCGGTGCCGCAGGCGGATCCTGCTGCCCGGCCGCCCGGGCCAGCGCCCGGTAGCGGCGCTCCTCTTGACGCACGTGCCGGTGCAGCACGTTCGTCGCGATCCCGAGCAGCCAGGGACGCACCTCCAGCCGCAGCGGCTGGTAGTCGGCGCGCCGCCGGAACGCGATCAGGAACGTCTCGGCCAGCAGGTCATCGGCGGCCGGGCCGATCCGGCGGGCCAGATAGCGGTGCACCGCCCTTGCGTGCCGGTCGAAGAGCGGCGCGAACCGTTCCGGATCGGCGACCGACTCCCGGATCAGCACGCCGTCCTCGGTGTGCAGTAGGTCGTTCACAACCGTTGATGCCCGCTCGCCGTGATTCGGTTCACGACCGGATTCTTGTCGGTGGGGGCGGCCAGAATGACGGCCATGACGACGCTCGGAGCGATCTACCTTCCGCACAACCCGCCGGAGCGGCTGCCCGACGTGGCCCGCGCCGCTGACGAGGCCGGGCTCGCCGAGCTCTGGCTCTGGGAGGACTGCTTCCTGAGCAGCGGCATCGCGGCTGCCACGGCCGCGCTCGCGGTGACCCGGCAACTGCGGGTCGGCATCGGGATCCTGCCGGTGCCGTTCCGCAACGTGGCGCTCTGCGCCATGGAGATCGCCACCCTGGGGCGGCTCTTCGGCGATCGCGCGATCACCGGCATCGGCCACGGTGTGCAGGACTGGATGGCCCAGGTCGGCGCCCGCCCGGCCTCGCCGCTGACCCTGCTGGGGGAGTATGCGGCGGCCCTGCGCGCTCTGCTGCACGGCGAGACCGTGACCACCGAGGGCCGCTACGTGCGACTCGACAAGGTCGCGCTGGACTGGCCGCCCGCATCCGCGCCGCCGCTGCTGATCGGCGCGACCGGGCCGAAGACCCTGGCCCTGGCCGGCCGGGTGGGCGACGGCACGATCCTGACCGGCGCCACCACGGTGGCCGGCGTCGCCGAGGCGAAACGGCTGATCGCGGCGGACGGCCCGCACGAGATCGTGGTGTTCGTGTCGGCGGCGTTCGGGCCGGGCGCGCAGGAACGGCTGCGGCTCCACCGTGAGCAGGCCGGACCGGACGAGCCGGGTGTGGCCGGGGACGCGGAGGAGATCGCCGAGGCGGTGCGGGCCTACGCCGAGGCCGGCGCGACCAAGGTCATCCTTCAGCCGATGTACGGCGAGCCGGACCCGGAGGGGTATGTGCGCTTTGCCGCCGAGCAGGTGCAGCCCTTGATCCGCGCGGAGAGGTAGGTGCCGAGCGGCCGGCCGGCGTGACCCGGGTATGGGCTGTTCGGGCTTCTGTCGATGAGCACGGTGGCCTAGGGGAGTTTGCGCCGGCGGATGTGGTCGTCGTGCCACTCCGAGCCGACCAGGAAGCGCTTGACCCCGACGATCTCGAAGTCGTGTTTGGCGTAGAACTTGGCCGCCCGGACGTTCCGCTGGTTGACGCCCAGCCAGCACGTCTCGGCGCCGGTCGCCGCGGCCTCCGCCAGCGTGGCCGTCATCAGGGTGTGCGCCGTGCCGGAACCGTGGCGGTCGGGCAGAACGTAGAACTTGCTCAGTTCGATGCTGGTCTCCGCGTCGACGACGGCGGCCACGTCCGGGTCGGCGATCGGGCCGCGCACCAGCATCGAATATCCCACCGGCTGATCGTTCTCGGACGCCAGCAGGACGGTCCGGCCCGGGTCGGCGAGGTAGCCGGCGAACCGTTGCTCGGACAGATTCGTGGCGATGAAGGCGTTGATGTCAGCCTTTGTCGTCCCCGGTGGGCAGGCCAACCCGAAGGTAAGTGTCGCCAGGGCGTGTAAAGGTTGCTCGTCGCCATGCGTGGCGTGACGCACAGTTATCGCCATAGCGAAACAGTTTAGAGTCTTCAGAGTGCGCCCTCACGTGAAGCGGCTTAGCGATGTCATCCCGGCTCCCGTTCTGGTTGTTCCGGAACCGGGCGTGACCTTCACCGTCACTCCGGACGCCCTGGCGCGAGCCGAGGCCGGGGAGTCGGCTGCGGCGGACGGAATCGGTCGGGAACTGTCCGGCTCGGACGAGTTCGGGGCCGAGGGCTACCGGCTGGAGATCACGGCGAGTGGGGTGACGCTGCGGGCGTCGGAACCGGCCGGGCTGTTCTGGGGCGTGCAGACGCTGCGCCAGCTGGCCGCCGGGGACGGCGTGCTCCCGGGCGGGACGATCGAGGACCGGCCCCGGTTCGCGTACCGCGCGGCCATGCTCGACCTGGCCCGGCACTTCTTCACCGTGGACGAGATCAAGGCGCACGTCGACCTGCTGGTCCAGTTCAAGATCAATCACTTGCACCTGCATCTCACCGACGACCAGGGCTGGCGTCTGGAGATCCCGGGCTGGCCGCGGCTCACCGAGATAGGCGGCGGCCCGGGCACCGGGTGCGACGGCGAGGGGCCGGGATTCCTGACCCTCGCCGACTACGCGGACGTGGTCGCCTACGCCGCCGCGCGGTTCGTCACCGTGGTGCCCGAGGTCGACATGCCCGGGCACGTGAACGCCGCGCTGGTGGCGTACCCGGAGCTGACCGCGGACGGGCAGCCGGTCGCGCCACGCACGGACGCCGAGGTCGGCTACAGCTCGCTGGTGGCCGGCAAGGAGGAGACGTACGCCTTCGTCGAGACCGTGCTCAAGACGCTCGCCGACGCGACGCCGGGCCCCTACCTGCACATCGGCGGCGACGAGTGCCTCTCCACCTCGGCCGAGGACTACCGCGCGTTCCTGTCCCGGGTGCTGCCGCTGCCGGGCAAGTACGGCAAGCGGGCGATCGGCTGGCACGAGATCGCCGCGGCCGGCCTGCCCGAGGGCGCCGTCGTGCAGTACTGGCGGCCCGAGCAGCAGGACACGGGCGTCGACGCGGCGGTGGCCGCCGGGCGAGCGGTGATCATGTCACCCGCGGACCGGGTCTATCTGGACATGAAGTACGACGCGGACACCCGCCTCGGGCTCGACTGGGCCGGTCTCGTGCCGGTACGGCGGGCGTACGACTGGGACCCGGCCCGGCACCTGCCCGGCGTCACCGAGGAAGCGCTGCTCGGCGTGGCCGCGCCGCTCTGGTCGGAGACCCTGCGCAGCGTCGCCGACGTGCAGTTCCTGACCTTCCCACGCCTGCCGGCGATCGCCGAGGTGGGCTGGAGTCCCCAGGCCCGGCGCGACTGGGAGTCGTTCCGTGAGCGGATCGCCCTGTTCGGGCCGCGCTGGGAGGCGGCCGGGGTGTCCTACTTCCGTTCGCCGGAGATCTGGGCCGCGGACTGATCGGCTCAAGCCGCGGAACCGTACTTCCGGCCGGTGTCGCCCGATGGGCGCGGGCCTAGGCTGGGGCCCGTTCGGTGGAGGGAGAACGGCTTGAGCAACGACGCACGAGCGGCGGCACGATCGGCGGCCGCCCTGGCCGGGTTCCTGATCGTGGCCGGTCTGCAGCTGATCGTGGTTCTCGGTGCATTGTGGACCGTGCTGAAACTGCTGCCCGCCGACTTCGCTCTGCGCGCCGGGGTGCCGTTGAGCCTGGCCACCGTCGGCGCGCTGGGCTATGCGACGTGGCGTGCTCTCCACAGCCGCCGCCGGACACCCGCCGGGGTCGCCGTGACCAGGTCCGACGCGCCTGAGCTGTGGGCGCTGGTGGACGGCGCGTCGGTCGCGGCCGGGGTTCCGTCACCGGCCGGGCTGACCGTGGTGGCCGACGCGACCGTGGTGGTCGGCGAGCGGACCCGCGCGCTCGGATGGCTCGGCGGCCGGCGGGATCTCTACCTCGGGCTGCCGCTGCTGCAGGCCTGGGACAGCGGGCGGCTGCGGGCGGCGGTGGCGCACGAGTTCGCGCACGGCTCGGCCCGGCTGGGGCGGTGGGCTCCTCTGGCGTACCGGGGACGGGTGGCGGTCGGCCGGCTGGCCCCGCGCTGGAGCCGTGGCCGGAATCCGGCCGGTGCGGTCTTCCGGGCCTACGCGGAGATCTACCGCCGGGTCGACGCGCCGTTCAGCCGCGCGCAGGAACTCGCCGCCGACCGGGTGGCGGCCCAGTTCGCCGGGGTCGCGGCTGCTTCCGGCGCGCTGCGGGACCTGCCGGTGCTGGCCGGGATGCAGCGTCTGTTCCACGCGGAATATGTCGGGCCCGGCTGGCAGGCCGGCCACGTTCCGGTCGACGTGTTCGGCGGGTTCCTGCGGGTGCTCGCCGCCCGCGGTGAGGACGTGGCGATCCTGCGGGCCCGCGGCGCGGAGCCGGGCGGGGCCTGGGACACGCATCCGCCGCTGGCGGAGCGGCTGGCCGCGTTGACGCCGGCCCGCAGTGCTGCACCGGACAACTCGGCGGGTGGGCCCGGGGGTGCTGCCGGGCGGAAGCCGGGCAGCGCCGCCTTGAGCGAGGCTGCCGGTGCTTCAGGCGAGGCTGCCGGTGCCTCGGACGATGCTGTCAGTGCCTCTGGCGAAGCTGTCGGCGCCGAGGCGGTTGAGCCCTCCGGCCGAGTGGGAGCGGCGAATGCGGCCACCGCGCCGGGCGTCGCCGTGACCGAAAATGATGACCAGGCGGCCGGCGAGCTGGTTCCCGACCTGCCCGGGCTGGGCCGGGCTTTGCAGGCGGTCGCCTTCCCGGCGCAGGGGCGCACCGAGGTGGGCTGGGACGACTTCCTGAGCGTGGCCCGCACCGCCGAGATGGAACGCGAGGCCGAAGCCGCGCTGGCGACGGTGTCCCGAGCCGTGGGAGTCCCCGTGCCGGACGCCGCGAGCATCCTGGAACTCGCCGCGGACGGCCGTCTCCGGACCGCCGCCGCCACCATCTTCCCCGGGCTGACTCCGGAGGAGACGGCCGAACGGATCGTCGACCTGATCTCGCTGATGCTGGCGCTGGCCGCGCTGCGCAGCGACGTGGCGCGCTGGCGGCACAGCTGGACCGGGACGGCCGAGCTGGTCGCCGCCGACGGTGCCTACCTGAACCTGACCGACGTCGCCGCGGCCGCCGCGGATCCGGAGCAGGCCGAGGACGTCCGGGCGTACTTGGCCCGGATCGGTGTGGACCTGGCCGCGCCGGCCGGGGATCGGCCGGTGGCCCGGGCGCAGGCGCTGGGCGGTCTGATCAACCTGTCGGCGGACGGTGAACGGACCGATCTGCTCGTCACCGACCTGGGGTTCCTGCTGGTCCCGGGCCTGTCCCGGGGCAAGGGGCCGGAGGCGAAACGACGCCTCAACCGGATCGCGGCGGGTGGCGTGTCGGTTCCCGGGCGGAACGCCGACGCCGTCCCGGAGAGCGCGAAGGCGATGCCGGTGAGTGTCGGCAGCGCGGGCGCGGGTGGATACGGCAGCGACGGCGCGGGGGCGGGCGAGCACGGCAGCGCCGTTGCGGGTGCGGGTGCGGGTGGTCACGGCGCGGGTGCGGGCGTGGGTGGTCACGGCGACGGTGCGGGCGTGGGTGGTCACGACGGCGGGGCCGGTGTGGGCGGCGACGGCGATCGGGCGGGAAGCAGCGAGGCGGCGGAGAGGGCTCGGGGCGGCTCCGTGGCGACTATGGAGGCGCCTGCTGACGGTCGTCGTTTCGTGCCGTTCGCCGACGTCGCCGCGGTCACCACACTGCCTGGTCGGCGGCGTGGCTGGGTGATCGGTCTTCGTGACGGTGGCACCCTCACCCTTCGTCCTTCACTGGACACCGACGAACTGCCCGGTGGCTGGGCCGCCTGGGAGGAAGCGGTGACGTTCCTGGCCGGGACGCGGTGACCGGATCGCGCTGACCCGCCGGGTGGGACGGTGCCGCCGGGGCGGGGCCGAATGGCCGGAATCTGCTGATGGCGCGGGTTCTGGCCTGCCCGAGGTGAACCGCGAGGCCGGGTCGGTCCGTGTCCGAGGATGACGCGAGTCTCGTTCGCGACGAATGAGGACCGGTGGGGGCGCTGGAGGTCACAATGTCCACAGCGGTTGTTGGCTTCGTGTACTCCCGAAATGGGTAGCACAGGCCCGGGGCGAAGCGAGACGATCGCGGGGAACCGTTAGGGGAGGCGCTGATGGAGCGGGGGCCGACGGCGCTGTTCGGGGCCATCGTCGCGGTCGGGCTCGGCCCGGCACTGTGGCTGGGTGTGCAGCTCAGCGCGGATGACGCGCCGGTGCGCAAGCCACCTGCCACCGTTCGTCAGCAGGTGCCGGCCGCGGCCGAGACCGAGCAGGGTGGTTCCGGCGCGGGCGAGGAGTCCGACGAGACGTTCGGTCCCGTCGCCGACTGGATCGAACCGGCCCCGGTCATCACCGTCGTCACCGGGTCCTCCCCGTCGGCCGCGCCCTCGCCCTCGCCCTCGTCGCCGTCGGCGAGCCCGTCGGCGCAGGTCTCGACCACGCCCTCGCGGTCGGTCGAGCCGAGCGCCCCGCCGGTCCCGCCCAGCACGGAGCCGTCCGTGGAGCCCTCGCAGGAGCCTCCGACCCTGCCGTCCAGCAGGACTGAGCCGTCGAGTGCCCCGGCCTCCGCCGAGACCCCGGCATCCTGACTCCGCCCGGCCTCCTGATCCCGCCACCGGAGACGCCTTCCTGGCCCCGCCACTGGAGACGACACAGAAAAGGGAGCCCTCAGGGCTCCCTTCTCGTATCCGGGCCGTGGCTTCAGAGGCCGAGCAGCCGGTCCAGAATGTCCCGGTAGGACCGCAGTTCCACGCGCAGCGCCTCCGTGTCGTCGCCGCCACCGGCCAGTGATCCGCGGTGTTCCCGCAGCGCCGCGGTCAGCTTCTCGATCGTCTCGTCGACCAGGGCGGCAGCCTCGGCGGTGGACGCCTTGGGGTCGTCGACGAATCGCAGCTGGATGTCGCGCCAGCGGTCGCGCAGCGGCTGGGTCTCCGCGTCCGGGAAGAGCGTTGCCGGTCCGGTGGCGACGCCTGTGGCCGCCGCACCGGGAACGGCCGCGACCGCCACGACGGGCTCGGCCTCCGCAACAGGTTCGGCCGCCACAACAGACTCGGCCGCCACGACGGGCTTGGTGTCCACGTCCGGCTCCTCCTCGATGACGGCGAGCGGCTCGACCACTGCCGGTTCCACGGTCCCGACGGTTCCGGCTGGCTTGTCGTCGTCGACGACCTGCGGGTCCTCGAACGTGCCCCGGTCCTCCAGCGCCGCGTCGACGTCAGCGCCGTCCACCCGGTCGTTGTCCAGCCGGTCGTTGTCCAGCCGGTCGTTGTCCAGCCGGTCGTTGTCCACGCGGTCGCTGCCCACGCGGTCGCTGTGCGCGTGGTCGTCCGAGCTGTCGCTGCCGGCCCGGCGGTCGAGGTCGTCCGCGGCCCCGTGCTCGGCTACGTGCGGTTCGTCCGTGACATCCCGGTCGTCGTCGGCTCGGTAGCCGTCGGCCGGGTCCTCCGGGTGATCGTCGAGCGGCACGTCGACGTCCGGGTCCCGCTCGATGTCCCGGTCCACCGGTGCCTGCCCGGCCGGCCAGGCCACCGTGTCGTCGTTCGCCCGGTCCCGGTCCGTCTCGTCGTCGACGACGCCGTCACCGGGGGCCACCGTCCGGTCGTCGGCCACTCCGGAGGCCGCGTCCGTGCTCCGGTGGGTGTCGTGTTCCGGGTCGTCGTACGGGCCGGCCAGGGCCGAGGCGGCCACCGCACCACCCGGGGTGGCCGCACCGAACGCGGTGGGCTGGGGCGCCGGGTCGTGCTCGGCGTTCGCTCCGGGCCGGTCGTCCCACGGCGAGCCGGGTCGCTGGTGCGGCACGGCTTCCGCCCGTACGTCCGGATCCTGATCCTGATCTTCGGTGTTGTCCTTGGCCTCGTTGGAGAAGAAGCGCATCGTGGGTGCTCCTCAGCGGCTGGTGGCGTCGGGCCGGGAGGGTGCGACGCCGGGATCGGGGGCGGGTGTCTCGGTCGCGGAGCGTTCGGCGGTCGTGGCGTCCGTCGTGGTGGTGTCCTCCGTGGCCGATCGCGGTGCGGGTGCGGCGCCGGCGACCGGGTCCTCACCGAGCAGGTCGGCGAAGAGCGCCCGGTAGTGGACCAGCGCCTGGCGCAGATCCTCGGTGCCCGCTTCGTCATTCTTACTGCGAAGACTGATCTCGTGGGCGTTCCGGTAGTGCTCCAGCGTGGCGGCGTGTTCGACGGAGAGGTTCGCGAGTCGGTCGTCGTAGTCGCCGGTGGGGTAGCCGCGGTCGGCGATCAGGCGGGTGACCAGCTCGTCCGCGGTCTCCACCGCCTCCTTCGGACTGTCCACGAACCGGATCTGGACCTCTTCCCAGGCGGCGGAGTACTTGGCCCGGGACTCGGCGGTGAGCGGCTTCAGTTCCAGCTGCGCGTGCCGCTTGGTGCGCTCCAGCAGCTCGCGCTCGGCCTCGGTGCGGTTGCCGGTGTCGGCGACGACGCGGTCGTACTCGGGACCGAAGGTCCGCTGCAGCCGGCGGCGCCGCACGGCCTGGGCCCCGAACGCGATCGCGGCCAGTGCCAGCAGGATGACGACGATCAGGACGATGATGGCGGTGGGGGACATCGGGTTCCTCCTTCTTCCGACGGAGGTATTCCCACTCGTACCGGTCCATCAATCCCGTTGCTCCGAATCCGGGCTCGCGTCATTCGGTGAGCACGTCATTACCAGTGAGTCATCTCGACTGTCGCAACTCCGACGACGGCGAAAAGAAGATCGTCACCCGCCCTCGGTGGACAAACGTCATGGAAGGTAGGTTTTCGATGGATCGAGAGCTAGCTGTGACGGACGTCTTTACGTATTCTTCCGGGGCGCATCCAACCCGGGTCGCGGCCGTCCACTTCTGATCGGCCGGCCTCCGGGCCCGGCGGCGTGCCGCCGTTGTCTGCCGAACCCCTCCGGGCGGAGCTTGATGAGAAGCCGCAACTGGTCGATCAGATCGAAGATCATCGCGATGGTCGCGGTGCCGCTGGCTGCGTTGCTGGCGCTCTGGATCTTCGCGACCGCCGCCACCGCCGGGCCGGCGACGGACCTGCTGAACGCACGTGAAGCGGTGCACCGCCTGGGCGACCCGGGCCTGCAGCTCATCGCGCAGTTGCAGCGTGAGCGGCACTTCTCCGCGGTCTACCTCTCCGCGGGCCGCAACGGCGCGGACACCGACCTCAAGACCCAGCGCGCCGCGACCGATCAGGCCCTCACCGCGTTCAAGTCGGCGGTCCAGGGCCTGGACATGAGCGACGATCTGAGCGCCCGCACCGGCGTCCTGTTCGCGGACCTCGGCGTGATCAGTACGGTCCGCAACCGCGTCGACTCCCGCGACGTCGACGTCCTCAACATGATGACCGCTTACAACGATGCGGTGGACGCCGGTTTCGACGTCTCCGCGACGGCCGCGGTCTTCTTCCACGAGAAGGTCGACCGTGAGGTCCGCGGCCTGATCACCGGCTACCGCGGTCAGGAGTATCTGAGCCGCGTCGACGCGCTGCTGGCCGCGGCGAACGCGGCCGGCCGGATCGACCAGAAGAGCCGCGGCATCCTGATCGAGAACGTCGCCACCTCGCGCTACCTGCTGAAGACCGGTGTGCAGGACATGCCGCAGCAGGCGCAGGGCGACTACGCCAGGCTGATCACCGGCTCCTCGTTCATCCAGCTCGACATCATGCAGAACCAGCTGATCGACCAGAGTTACAGCGGTGGCGCGCCGCCGGTCTCCGGCACCGAGTGGCAGGCGACATACGACGAGGTCTCGGCCGGCCTGCGCGCGTTCGAGCTGGCCGCGGTCGACGAGGTGGCCTCCGACGCCACCCCGCTCGCCGTCAACGTGTTCGTCTGGCTGGGCCTGGCCGCCGTCGTCGGCCTGATCGCGTTCGCGCTGGCCATCTGGGTGTCGGTGCGCGTCGGCCGGTCGATCGTGGGCCGCCTGATCAAGTTGCGCCGCGAGGCCCTGGAGATGGCCGCCGAGCGGCTGCCCACCGTGGTCCGGCGCCTGCAGCACGGCGAGGCGGTCGACGTGGACGTCGAGACGCCCCCGCTGGAGTACGGACAGGACGAGATCGGCCAGCTCGGTCACGCCTTCAACGACGTGCAGCGCACTGCCGTGCAGTCCGCGGTCGACGAGGCGAACGTCCGGCGTGGCATCAACGAGGTGTTCCTCAACATCGCCCGGCGCAGCCAGACGCTGCTGCACCGCCAGCTCTCGCTGCTGGACAAGATGGAGCGGCGCGAGACCGAACCGCAGGAGCTCGAGGACCTGTACCGGGTCGACCACCTGGCCACCCGGATGCGGCGTCACGCCGAGGACCTGGTCATCCTGGCCGGCGCGGCACCCGGCCGCGGCTGGCGCAACCCGGTCCCGGTGATCGACGTGATCCGTGGCGCGATCAGTGAGGTGGAGGACTACAAGCGGGTCGACATCCGCTCGGTCGCCTCCGCCGCGCTGCTCGGACGCTCGGTCGGTGACGTCATCCACCTGCTCGCCGAGCTGATCGAGAACGCCGCGTCGTTCTCCCCGCCGCACACCCGGGTGCAGGTCTCCGGCCAGGGGCGGCCGAACGGTTACGTGATCGAGGTCGAGGACCGCGGTCTCGGCATGACCCCGGAAGGCGTCGAGATCGCCAACCGGCGGCTGGCCGAGCCGCCCGAGTTCGACCCGGCCGACAGCGCCCGTCTCGGCCTGTTCGTCGTGGCCCAGCTGGCGACCCGGCACGGGATCCGGGTGTCGCTCTCCGCTTCGCCGTACGGCGGGATCACCGCGATCGTGATGATCCCCGGCGACCTCGTCACCGCGGCGCCCGGTCCCGCCGGGCCTGCCGGTTCCAAGAGCCGGGGCGAGACGTCCGGCAGCTTCAGTCTCCCGCCGAGCGGTTCCGCCGCGCCGAGTCAGAACTCACTGGCCGCGCTGCAGTGGGCCGGCAAGAGCGGGAGCGAACTGCAGCAGGTCCCGGCGATCCCGGCGCAGCGGGTCAACGGCTCGGTCGCGCCCGAGGTCGCCGGTGAGGCGCGCAACGGCCGGCATCGCCCGGCCGACACGACCACCGGCCCGGCGCCCAGCTCGGTCGCGTCCGGCCTCACGCCCGACGGGCTGGTGCAGCGCAAGCGGGTCCGGCGCACCCCGGAGACGCCGGCCGAGCTGCCGCCGGAGGCGACCCCGAGCCGGCTCGACGACGTGGCCGGCGCCCTCGGCACGCCGCGCGCGGTGCCGCGCAACTCGGTGCCGATGGTGCCCGCCTCGCCGGCCCCGCTGTTCACCGCCCCGGAGCCACCGGCGCCGACCGCGCCGGCCCCGGAGCCGCCCTCGGTGTCCGGTGTGGAGGTTCCGGACGAGGTGACCGCGCAGTTCGGCCCGGACGGCCTGCCCAAGCGGGTCCGGCAGGCCAGTCTGGCCCCCCAGCTGCGCAACCCGGTGGTCGAGCCGGAGCGGTCCACCGCGCCGGAACGAACCCCGGAACAGGTACGTACGCTGATGAGCGCCCTGCAGTCGGGCACGACGCGAGGCCGCATCCAGGCCTCCAAGGTGCCGGCGCACGACGACGGTACGAAGATCGGCGAGTCCCCGTCGCAGGCGAGCGCCGGGGACCAGGCAGCATCCGGGGGCGGCGGTGATGCGGCCGGCGACCGCGCCGACGTGCCCGGCGGTAATGAAGTGAACAGGCCGGAGAAGGACGCATAGTGGCAACGACGAAGCAGAGCGCGAACCTCACCTGGCTCCTCGACGACCTCGTCGAGCGGGTGCCGACCGCACAGCAGGCCGTGGTGCTTTCCGCGGACGGCCTGATGCTGGGCGCCTCGGCCGCCATGAGCCGGGAGGACGCCGAGCATCTCTCGGCGATGGCGGCCGGATTCCAGAGCCTGGCCAAGGGCGCGAGCCGGCACTTCGGGGCCGGCGCGGTGCGGCAGACGGTGGTGGAGATGGAGGACGCGTTCCTCTTCGTCACCGCCGCCGGGCAGGGCGCCTGCCTGGCCGTTCTGGCGTCCGCCGACGCGGATCTGGGCCTGATCGCCTACGAGATGGCGATGCTGGTCACCCGGGTCGGCCAGACGATGAGCGCCCCCGAGCGCGACGCCCTGAACCCGGACGGCAACTTCCGATGAGTCGCCGATGAACCACGACTGGATGGATCAGGACGCGGGTCCGGTGGTCCGGCCGTACGCGATGACCCAGGGCCGTGTCGCGCCGTCCGGCGGCGACTTCGACCTGGTCGCGTTCGTGGTCGCGACCGTGCCGGACCTGGCGTCCGGCGTCCAGTTGCAACCGGAGCACCACGCCATCGTGGCCGCCGCCTGGGAGCCGATCTCCGTCGTGGAGCTGGCGTCCCACCTCGACCTGTCGATCGGCGTGATCCGGGTTCTCCTCGGTGATCTACGCTCTGCGGGTCTCATCTCGCTGTACGAACCTCCCGCGGCCACCCAGCCGCACGACGTCGACGTACTCAAGGCGGTTGTCAATGGACTCCGTGCGCTCTGACCGCGCCAGCGGCTCGCGCATCCCCGTCGCGCTGAAGATTCTCATCGCGGGCGGTTTCGGCGTGGGCAAGACGACGATGGTCGGCTCGGTCAGCGAGATCCGGCCATTGCAGACCGAGGAGGTTCTCACCGGGGCCGAGGGCGCCGACGACGTCTCCGGTGTCGAGGCGAAGACGACCACCACGGTCACCATGGACTTCGGCCGGATCACCATCACCGAGGACCTGCAGCTGTACCTGTTCGGCACTCCCGGGCAGGACCGGTTCTGGTTCCTCTGGGACGAGTTGTCGCAGGGTGCGCTCGGTGCGGTGGTGCTCGCGGACACCCGTCGGCTGGCTGACTGCTTCCCGTCGATCGACTACTTCGAGCAGCGCGGCACCCCGTTCGTCGTCGCGGTGAACACCTTCGACTCGGAGCACCGTTTCGGGCCGGACGCGGTGGCCCGGGCGCTCGATCTGGATCCGGGTGTGCCGGTCGTTCTCTTCGACGCCCGCGATCAGGTGGCCGCCCGCAATGTCCTGATCGAGCTGGTGGAGTACGTTGCCCGTCGCCAGTACGCCGGGGCCAGCGCTTGATCGCCTGAGTACGCTCTGCCCCGTGCTGGGTGGACGTATTGACAGAAGACTGCAGAGTTCCGGCTCACGACGGCGGCTTCCGGGCCGGCTGTCGTGGTGGCTGGGTGGTGGTGCCGCGGTGCTCGTGGTGGCCGGGTTGGCGACGTGGGCGCTGTGGCCGGAGGACGAGCGCCCCGATCCGCGTTCCCGCGTGTACACCGACGCTTCGGCCTGCCTGTTGACCCCGGCTCGGGGGACCACTGACGCGAGTGCCGCCCCGGTCTGGGCGGGCATGCAGCAGGCGTCCGTCGAGACCTCGGGCAAGGTCAGTTTCCTCGAGGTCGACGGGCCGCAAACCGCCCAGAACGCCGCCACTTTCCTGGCCACCTTGGTCAACGGCGGGTGTGATGTTGTTCTCTCTTCCGGTGATGCGCCGAGTAAAGCGGTGCTCCAGTGGGCAGGGCAGTTCCCCCGTGCGAAGTTCATCGCTGTGACCACAGTCGATGACGGAAAGTCGCTGGCTAACGTGGTCCGAGTGACCGAAACCGATCCGGCTCAGGTGACCTCACGCGTCCACGATCTGGTGGCGGAAATCCTGTCTCCGCAGGACAAGTGACGCTTCCGCAAAAGAAGTGGATCTTACCGGAGATCTTGTACTTCGACGCACGGCGATGCACACTCTCCCAGCATTTTGACAGTTTCGGGGGAGGGGCGGCCGATGCGCCGTGCGGTGGGCCGGATCGCGATACTTTGCGCGGTCCTACTTGGATTGACGGTGGCCGCTCCGGTCGGCGCCGTCCGGGACCCGGAGTTACCGGTCTCGTGGCTGTGGTCCTGGTGGTCGCAGCGACCGGCGTGGGCGTTCGGAACTCCGGGGGTGCCCAAGCAGGGGCACGGCGACGGTGGCCCGGACGACGCGGGATACGCCGACACCAAAGCGGGGGGCGGGACCGGGCGGCCGTTCAAGCAGGCCGCCGGCACGCTCGACGCGTACCAGCCGCACGACCCGGCCACCAAGGCCGGCGGCACCGGCCCGGCCGAGGAGGGCTTCGACCCGAAGACCAGCGTCCGTGACCAGGACCGGTCGACGCAGCTGTCGGACGTGTTCACCAACGCCGACGGCACGGTCACCACGAAGACGTACCCGCGGCCGGTCAACTTCCGGGACGATTCCGGTGACTGGCAGAAGATCGACGTCAGCCTGAAGCGCGAGTCGGACGGCAGACTGCACGCCGCCGCCAACGCGATGGACACCTCGGTCGCCACGCAGGCGCCGGTGCCGGCGAAGGTCACCCCGCAGCGGGTCGCCCCGAGCGGCTCGCCGAGCGCCGCCGCGCCGAGCCCGGCCGCATCGAGCCCGGCCTCGCCGAGTCCGGCCGGGTCGAGCCCGGCCGCAGCGACGGCCACCGCGACCGCGCCGGCCACGCTGGCCAACCTGGAACTGCCCACCGGCGAGAGCGTCGGTTACTCGCTGCTCGGCGCCAACCCGGTGACCGCGACGGTGAACGGCAACGTCGCCACCTACCCGGGCATCCTGCCGGAGACCGACCTCGAGCTGGAGACGTTCGACGCCGGCATCAAGGAGACGATGGTCCTGCGCTCGCCGCAGGCGTCCAACGTCTGGACGTACCCGCTGACCCTGAACGGCCTGACCCCGCGGGTCGACGCCACCGGCGGGATCGAGCTGCTGAACAAGGCCGGCAAGGCCGTGGCCTGGCTGCCCAAGGGCTCGATGCAGGACTCGAAGGTCGACCCGCACTCCGGTGCCGCGGCCGAGTCGACCAAGGTCGCCTTCTCGCTCGTCCAGCAGGACGGCGGGACCGCGCTGCGGGTCGAGGCCGATCGCGCGTGGCTGAACGACCCGGCGCGCGTCTACCCGATCCGGGTCGACCCGACCGCGACCACCGGCACCACCGGTGACGTCATGGTCGACAACGACTCGGACACCAACAACAACGGTGACAACCTGCCGGTCGGTACCTACAACAGCGGTACGACCAAGGCTCGCTCGTTCATCCACCTGGACGACTTCGACACCGACATCAAGGGCAAGCACGTCACGGCGGCAACGCTCAAGCTGTACCTGACCTGGACCTACAGCTGTGACACGGACCGGATCTTCTATGTCCGCAAGGCTTCCTCGAAGTGGACCGTCGCCGACCTGACCGCGCTGAACACGTTCACCGGCACACCGGGGTACTCCGCGGCGATCGGCTCGCTGACCGTCACCGACCCGGGCGCGGCCTGCACCAACACCGGCGGCGACCGGAGCAAGGGCAAGTGGGTCTCGGTGCCGCTGGACGCGGCCGCGATCGACGCCTGGTCGAAGGGCGACGCCAACTACGGTCTGGCGCTGACCGCCTCGGAGACCGACAGCTACGCGTGGAAGCGGTTCACCTCGGCGAACTACTCCTCGGGGGCGTACAAGCCCGAGCTCTCGGTGACCTACAGCAACAACGTGCTGCCGCAGGTCGACGTCCGGTACCCGGCCAACAACTCGGTGAGCTCCACACTGACCCCGGAGCTGCTGGTCAAGGGCCACGACTCGGACAAATGGCCGGGCAAGGGCCTGACCTACGTCTTCACGGTGCTCAGCGCCGACGGCAAGACCACCGTCGCCACCTCGCCGGCGGTCGACTCGTCCTGGACGGTGCCGGCCGGCAAGCTCGCCTGGAACACGACGTACCTGTACACGGTCCGGCCCTACGACCAGTCCGCCTACGGCGCCACCTCGGCCGCGTACGCGTTCACCACGAACGTCCCGCAACCGGTGGTGACCAGCAACCTGGCGCAGAACGGCGGCAAGGGCTTCGACTCCAGCATCGGTAACTACACGACGTCGGCGACCGACGCGAACATCGGCACGGTCGGCCCGTCGCTGGCGATCAACCGCAGCTACAACAGCCTGGACACCCGGACCGACACGGCGTTCGGCACCGGCTGGTCGAGCATCCTCGACGCCAAGGCGACGCAGACGCTGGACGCGGCGAACACGCTGCAGTCGGTGCGGGTCACCTACCCGACCGGCGAGGAGGTGGCCTTCGGGCGCACCTCGGCCGGCGCGTTCATCCCGCCGTCCGGCCGCTTCTCGACGTTCGAGGAGGTCAAGTCCGGCACCACGCTGACCGGTTACAAGCTGACCGACAAGAACTCGACGGCGTACGTCTTCGGCCGCGACACCGGCGTGACCGGGGCCAAGGTGTTCCGGCTGACCTCGGTCACCGACGCCAACGGACGCACGCTGACGATCGCGTACGGCACGGACGGCAACCCGTCGACGGTGACCGGCGCCTCGGGTCGCAAGCTGACGGTCGCCTGGACCAAGGCGGCCGACGCGACCGCGTACCACGTGGCCACGGTGGCCACCGACCGCGTCGACGCGAACGACGCGAACAGCGCCAACACCTGGCAGTACGGCTACACCGGTGACCGCCTGGCCCAGGTCTGCCAGCCCAACGACTACCAGCACTGCTGGGCGTACGGCTACGACCAGACCGCGCAGCACGGCACCACCGTCCTGAACCTGGACCCGGAGGCGTACTGGCCGCTCAACGAGGCGACCGGCGCGAGCGTGGCGAAGAGCCGGGTGCTCTCCAACGCCGGCGTCGACGCCGCCCAGTACCGCAACGTGAACCTCGGTCAGGCCGGTCCGCTGGCCGCGGCCGGTCCGACCACCGCGGGCTTCAACGGCACCAGCTCGTACGTGCAGATGCCGGCGAACCTGATCGCCACGGGCCAGTACCAGTCGCTGAGCATGTGGTTCAACACCTCCACGCCGAACGGCGTGCTGTTCAGCTACAACGCCGACCCGATCAGCAAGGGCAGCACCACCGGCAGCTACACGCCCGCGCTCTACATCGACAAGAACGGCAAGCTGCGCGGTGAGCTGTGGATGGGCAACGCCACGCTGGCGATGAAGTCCACCACCACGGTGACCGACGCCAAGTGGCACCACGTGGTGCTGGCCGGCGCCGGTGACTCGCAGACCCTCTACATCGACGGCAAGGCCGAGGCGTCCCTGGCCGGCACCATCTACTCGGTCGAGAACCTCGCCGCGAACATCAACGTCGGTTCCGGGTACGTCGGTGGTGGCTGGCCCGATCACGCGAACACGGGCGTGGCGACCGCGACCCCGGCCTGGTTCTCCGGCTCGATCGCCGACGTCGCGTTCTACAACCAGACGCTGACCGCCGACGCGGTGACCAAGCTGAACACGTCCGGCCGGGTCACCCAGCCGGTGCTGTCCACGGTCACCCGCCCGAGCGGCGGCGTGACGGCCAAGGCCACCTACGACAAGAACACCGGCCGGGTCGCCTCGGTCGTCGACGAGAACGGCGGCACGTGGACCCTCGCCGAGCCGACCGTCGCCGGTAGCAGCCTGGTCTACGCCGGTGCCGTCCTGGGCGCGAAGCCCAAGGACTACTGGCGGCTGGGCGACGACCAGAACGCGGCCGACCCGGTCAACGAGGTCGCCGGTGGCACCGCGGTCTACAACGCGGTGCAGGTCGGCCAGAGCGGTCCGTTCACCGACGCGACCGCGACCGCGTTCGACGGCGCCTCCTCGTACGTCGAATTGCCTTCCGACGACATCCCGGCAGCTGGTCCGAACAGCGTCGAGATGTGGTTCAAGATGCCGAAGAGCAGCACCAAGGGCGGTGTGCTGTTCGGTTCCCAGATCGACCCGGTGGGCGAGGCCTCGGCCGGCGGCTGGACGCCGGCGCTCTACGTCGGTATCGACGGCAAGCTGCGCGGCGGCTTCTGGTCCGGCTCCTCGGCCAACCAGATGACCAGCACCACGCTGGTCAACGACGGCAACTGGCACCACGTGGCCCTGGTCGCCTCGACCACCGCCCAGGCGCTCTACCTGGACGGCACCCCGATCGGCACGCTCGCCAAGGCGCCGGTCGCGTTCGGCGCCCTGCACGCGTACGTCGGTGCGGGTCGCTGGTCCGGTGGCTGGGCCTCGCACGGCACCGCCGACTTCGGCTGGTGGCCGGGCTCGATCTCCGAGGTCGCGTACTACGACACCGTGCTCAGCCCGGCTCAGGTCGCCGACCACGTGGTCAAGGCCCAGCAGACCGCGCCGGTCTCGATGACCATGGTGGCCGGGACGAAGACGCCGATCGCGATGCCGGTCTCGCAGGTCACGGTGACCACGCCGGCCGACGTGGACGGCAAGCGGGCCACCCAGGTCTCCTACTTCGACCTGGTCAACGGCAACCGGATCGTGGCGCAGACCGACGAGCGGAACAAGACCACGCAGTACGGGTACGACGTCGGCGGCTACTCCAGCATGGTCTGGGATCCCAACGGCGTGCTGACCCAGACGTTCCAGGACGCGCGGGGCAACACCAAGCAGTCGGTGACGTGTCAGGACCAGTCGGCGAAGAAGTGCTCGTCGGTCTACTACACGTACTTCCCGGACGCGACGACCACCACGCTGACTCCGAACCCGAAGAACGACCTGCTGCTCACGGTCCGTGGGGCCGGTTCGACCGGCGAGACCGACAACCGTTACCTCACCACCAACGAGTACGACGCCAAGGGCAACCTGATCACGGTCACCGAGCCGGAGGGGCGGGTCACCAGGACCGCGTTCACCGACGCGACAACGGTCGCCGCGGACGGGGGCACGCCCCCGGCGGGCCTGCCGACGAAGGTGACGATGCCGGGCGGCGGGTTCCAGACCGTCACGTACTTCAAATCCGGTGATGTGGCCCAGGTGACCGAGCCGGCCGGCAAGATCACCAAGTTCACCTACGACGCGCTGGGCCGGGTGCTCACCGAGACCGAGGTGACCAGCACCAACCCCGACGGCGTGACCACCACGCACAGCTACGACAAGCTGGACCGGGAGGTGACGGAGAAGGCTCCGGCGGTCACCAACCGGGTCACCGGCGCGGTGCACACCGAGGTCACCACGACCGTCTACGACCTCGACGGCAACATCACCGAGGTACGGCAGGAGGACGCGACCGGTGGTGACACCGCGCGCGTCGAGAAGCACGGCTACAACCAGTACGGCCAGGAGGTCAGCTCGACCTCGCCGGGCGGGGCGACGACCACGTTCACGTTCGACAGCCTGGGCCGGGTGATCAAGCAGACCAGCCCGGACGGCACGGTCACCAAGAGCGTGTACGACGAGGCCGGCAACCTGACCGAGACCTGGCTGCTCGGCTGGACCGGCGACCCGAACCACGCACAGGACCCGGTCGATCTGCGGGTGGCCCGCAACGTCTACGACGACGCCGGTCGCCTGGCGGCCGAGGTCGACGCGCAGGACTGGACGACCAACCACTACTACACGGACAACGGGCTCGAGGCCAAGGTCGTCCGCACCGACGGGACGAACTCGTTCGTCGTCGAGCAGAACGAGTACGACGACGCCGGCAACCTGGTCACCGAGTACACCAACAACCTCACGACCAAGACCACCCACACGTACGACCTTGCCGGTCGTGAGACGTCGTCGACCGCCGACCCGGACGGGCTCAAGCGGACCACCAGCGTCGTCTACGACAAGGACGACAACGCGCTGACCACGACGCAGAGCGATGCGTCCGGCTCGGTGCTGAGCAAGATCGAGGCGCTGTACGACAAGGCCGGTCGCGCCGTGGCGCAGACGCAGTACGTCTCCGGTTCGGTCAGCCCGGTCGCCCGGTGGAAGCTCAGCGACGGCACCGGCACGCGGGCCGCCGACAGCGCCGGCAACAGCCCGGCCGACGTCACCACGGGCACCGTGGCGTGGAGCAGTGACGGCGGCGGGTCCGCCGTGCTCTCCGGCAACGGGTACCTGACCAGCAACAACGCGGTCGTCGACACGCGCCGGGCGTTCACCGTCTCGGCCTGGGTGAAGATCGCCGACAAGAACCAGCTGTACCGGGCGGTGTCCGGCGGTGGCGGCAAGCAGCAGTCCCCGTACGACCTCGCCTACGACCAGGAGAGCGGCCGCTGGCGCTTCCTCGTGGTCAGCGACGATGCCGCCGACACGAACTCGGGCACCGAGGCGCTCTCCACGAGCACCCCGGCCGCGAACACGTGGACGCACCTGACCGGTGTCTACGACCCGGCCGACCAGTCGACCAAGCTCTACGTGGGCGGCACCCTGGAGAGCACCTCCACCGGTGCTGTCTTCGGGACGACCGGCCCGGTCTACATCGGCTCCGGCATGTGGAACAACGAGCTGGGCGACGACCTCAACGGCAGCATCCGCGACGTGCAGGTCTACCAGCAGGCGCTCTCCGCCACGGACGTCAAGGCGCTGGCCGGCGGCACTCTCGCGGCGACCAGCAACAAGATCACGCGGACCGCTTACACGTACGACGAGGAGGACAACGTCACCTCGGTGACCGATCCGCGTGGCTACACCAGCTACACCTCGTACGACGAGGACGGCAACGCGGTGAAGTCGACCGCGCCGGCGGCCAAGGCCGAGTCGGTGGCGACCGGTGAGGTCACGGCGAACGCGGTCTCGTGGACCGGTTACAACACGTTCGGCGAGGTCACCGACTCCAAGGACGCGCTGGGCAACTGGTCGGTGACGTACTACGACGCCGACGGCAAGCCGACGCTGCAGCGCAGCCCGAGCTACACGCCGCCGGGCGAGACGACGCCGATCACGCCGGAGACGATCACGACCTACACCGACTCCGGTGAGGTCAAGACGATCACCGACCCGTACGGCAACGTCACCCGGTACGAGTACGACCAGCTCGACCGGATGTCGAAGATGATCACCGCCGACGGCGGCGAGACGACGTACAGCTACGACAAGATCGGTGACCTGCTCACCTCGACCGACCCGACCGGGGCCGTCTCCGCGACGACCTGGGACTACATGGGCCGGCAGGAGAAGAGCACGCAGATCGTCCGGGCACCGTCGGCGGCGTCGTACGAGACGAAGTACGAGTACGCCCCCAACGGGCAGGTCGCGAAGGTCACGTCGCCGACCGGGGTCACGCAGAGCGTGAAGTACAACGCGCTGGGCGAGACCGTCGAGTCGTACGACGGGGCCAACAACAAGACGACCATGACGTACGACGGTCTGGGCCGCCCGACGAAGACGACCCTGGCCGACAACACCTACAGCACCACCACGTACGACATGGCCGGTCAGACGGTGTCGTCGAGCGAGTACAGCTCGGCCGGCGCGCTGCTGACCACCGAGTCCAGCCAGTACGACGCGGCCGGCAACGTGGTCGCGGCGGTCGACGCCCGCAAGCACACGACCACCTACGAGTACGACCCGACCGGCATGCTGATCAAGGAACGGCAGCCGATCAACGACTCGGACGCGATCGAGACGAGCTTCGGGTACGACCTGGAGGGCAACCGGACACGGTTCACCGACGGACGTGGCAACGCGTTCTGGACCACGTACAACGCGTGGGGTCTGCCCGAATCGCAGATCGAGCCGTCGACGGCGGCACACCCGAACCTGGCCGACCGCACGTTCACGGTCGTCTACGACAAGGGTGGCCGGGTCGTCAAGCAGCTGCTCCCGGGTGGAGTCTCGGTCAGCAACACCTATGACCTCATGGGTCAGCTGACCAAGCAGTCCGGTGCCGGTGCCGAGGCGGCCACCGTCGACCGCACCTTCGGGTACGACAAGGACGGCCGGATCACCAAGTTCTCCGGGGCCGGCGGCGACAACGAGGTCACCTACGACGACCGGGGTCTGGCCACCTCCATCAGCGGTTCGTCCGGGAACTCGTCGTTCACCTACAACGGTGACGGCGCGATGACCTCGCGAACCGACGCGGCGGGCACGACCAACTACGGGTACGACACCGCGGGCCGCCTGCAGAAGCTGACCAACAGCGGCAAGGGCGTCGACGCGACGTACAACTATGACGTTCTGAACAGCGTCAAGAAGATCACGTACGGGACCGGCAACAGCCGCAACTTCACCTACGACGACGCGCACCGGCTCAAGACCGACGACCTCACGTCGTCGACCGGTACGTCGATCGCCAAGGTCGAGTACGGCTGGAACGAGAACGACGACCTGACGTCGAAGAAGACCACCGGGTTCGGCGGTCAGACGATCAGCAACACCTACTCGTACGACTACGCCGACCGGCTCACCTCGTGGAACAACGGGACCGCCACGACGGTGTACGCGTACGACAAGTCCGGCAACCGGGTGCAGAACGGCAGCAAGCTGTTCACCTACGACGCCCGTAACCGGCTGCTGACCGCGGACACGGTGAACTACAACTACACCGCCCGCGGCACGCTGAACTACGCCGGCACGACGCTGACCAAGACCGACGCGTTCGGTCAGGTCATCTCGCAGGGCGACCGCAACGGCGGGACGCAGACGTACCAGTACGACGGGCTGGGCCGGGCCGTCAAGGACGGCTTCTCCTACACCGGGTCGGACAACGACCTGGCTGCGGACAGCCAGGCGTCCTACGTCCGCGGGACCGGCAACGAGGTGATCGCCGAGACCGCGACCAGCGGCGGCGGCACCAAGCTGGCCTGGACCGACCTGCACAACGACGTGGTCGCCCAGTTCACCGCGACCGGCACCGCGCTGGACGGCTCGACCGTCTACGACCCGCTCGGCAAGACTGTCGCCAACGCCGGACAGATGATCGGCAGCCTCGGCTACCAGTCGGAGTGGACCGACACCGCGACCAGCCGGGTCAACATGATGGCCCGCTGGTACAACACCGACACCGGACAGTTCGACACCCGTGACACGGTCTCGAACAGCCCCGTCGGTGACTCGGTCAACGCCAACCGCTACCAGTACGGCGACGCGAACCCGCTCACGGTGACCGACCCGACCGGCCACTTCGGCTTCGGATCGATCTTCAAGAAGGCGACCAGCTTCGTCAGCAACACGTACCACGCGGTTTCGTCGTACGTCTCCTACTCGTACGCCTCGGCGTACTCGTACGCCTCGGCGACCTACCACCGCTCGGTGAGCGCGGTCAAGGCCACGTACCACCGCACGGTCAAGGCCGTGAAGAAGGCCGCCCACCGCGTAATCAAGCGGGTCAAGCACTACGCGTCGAAGGTGAAGCGGTACGTCAAGAAGCAGGTCGCCAAGGTCAAGAAGAAGGTCAAGAAATTCGTGAAGGCGGCTGTCCACAAGGCAGCCAAGATCACGAGGGCCGTCATCAAGAAGGCCAAGGCGGCGGGTAAAGCAGTCACCGCAGCCGCGAAACGGGTAGCCAAGAACCCGGTCGCGGCAATCAAGGACGCGGCCAAGGCGACCAAGAAATTCGTCGTCGAGCACAAGGACGCGATCATCGAGGTCGCGGCCATCGGCGCCGGGATCCTCGCCGGCATGGCCTGTACCGCCGCCACCGCCGGCGCCGGCGCGGTGGCCTGCATGGTCGGCGCGTCTGCCCTGGTCAACCTGGCCAAGGATGCTGCCCAGGGCAACATCAGCTCGATCGGTGACGCCCTCGGCTCGCTGGGCACCGGCGCCCTCACCGGCCTGATCGGCGGCGCCGGCGGCGCCATCGCCGGCAAGGTCGGCACCCTGGTCGCCGGCAAGGTCGGCACCGGCTTCCTCGGCCGGATGGCCACCGAGGCCGTCGAGAACGGCGTCGACGAGGTCTTCAACCAGGCCGTCACCACCGGCCGGGTCGACCCGCGTTCCGCGGCTCTGAGCATGATCCCGGGTCTTGGCGCCTTCGCAGGTGGCAAGAAGGGTGGAGGTAAATCCTCCGACGGCGGTGGGCTCGAAATGGCTACCGGCCTCATCAGCGGAATCTCCGGTGGCGGGTCCTGTCCGCTTCCGGCATCGGCTAAGCACAGCTTCGAGCCGGACACGAAGGTCTTGATGGCCGACGGCTCGGAACGGCCGATCCAGGACATCAACGTCGGCGACGAGGTCGTGGCGACCGATCCCGTGACGGGGAAGACCATCGAGCAGCCCGTCACCCAGTTGCACCGCAACACCGACCACGAGTTCTCCGATGTCACCGTCAAGAACCAGGACGGTGAGTCCTCGGTTCTGAACGCCACTCAGAACCACCCGTTCTGGGACGACACCGATAAGGCGTGGGTCGAGGCGAAGGACCTCAAGGCGGGTGATCACCTCAAGGTCGAGGGCAAGGGCGACGTTGTCGTCACCGATGTTCACAACTACGACGGCACCAAGGAAATGCGCGACCTCACCGTCGGCGACATCCACACTTACTATGTGATCGGTGGAGAGGCTCCGGTCCTCGTCCACAATGCCACTCCGGTCAAGAAGTGTGGTAAAGCCGCGGCCGGTACCGTTTATCTCGGCGCAGCGTTTTACAAGGATCTCAAGGACCCGGTTACCAAAAAGAATGTTCCGGGCACGGAGATCAACCACATGCCTGCGAACCAGGCATCACCGCTCAAGCACCGCGACGGTCCCTCGATCCAGATGGACGAGTACGACCACGTGCAGACGAGCAGTTGGGGACGTGGCGATGGCCCGGAGCAATGGCGTGATACGCAGAAGGACCTGATCAACAGTGGCCGAATCGACAGGGCCATGCAGATGGACATCGACGACGTCGTGGAGAGGTTCCCCGGAAAGTACAACAATGCTATTGCAGGGATGATGGACGACCTGCCCAACAATGCCGGTTTCCAAGCGCTCCGGACGGTAAAATCCGGCGTGCACGTTCAGATGACGCTATGGTGAGTCACCATCGTGGAGGTAGGTCAATGGCTGAGATAGCTCCTGGTGTCGGCCTGGAAGGCGTGTCGTTCGGGGAGGATCGGGAGACCCTCCGTCAGCGGCTGGGGGAACATGTGACCTTCCAGCGCAGGGCGGGTGACCCACCGATCGATCACTTCTTGGCGGAAGGCCTTCAGCTCAGCTTCGACCAGGAAGATCGGCTGGTCTTCATCGAGGGGACCGACCAGGCGGATCTGCACTACCAGGGTGTACGACTGACCGGCCAGCCGTTGGAGTCGATCATCGAGGAGTTGGCTCAGCGAGGGGTGACCGTCCGGGTCGACGACTCGGGTGCCGAGCTCGAGGGGTTGAACGTGTACCTCTACAGCCCGGCACCGGATGAGCTGGACGTCGAGGTGGAAGCCGTTGCCATACGGGGAAGCCTCCCGGCTGCACCCGTTCGGCGGGCCGCACCCGGCACCGACCACGGCGATGATGTGGCGACCCTGTTCTGACCTGGTGAGGGGAACTTCAGCTCAGGACAGGTCCGGCTCGATCGCCGCCTCGACCTGAGCCGCGCCGGCCCGGGAAGCTGCGGATCAACGCGGCGCCGGGCCGGCGCTGTTTCGGGTGATCAGGGTGGCGGGGAGCAAGGTCTGATGTGTGGGGGCGGGTTTGCCGTCCCGGGTTGATCGAAGGGCAGCGGTCAGGGCACTGGCCGCTGCCCTTCCCTTTTCCTCCACGTCCTGCCGGACCGTCGTCAGCGCGGGCCGCAACTGGGTCGCGGTCGGGCCGTCGTCGAAGCCGGTCACCGACAGGTCGTCCGGGATGCGCAGCCCCAGATCCTCGGCCGCCTGGTAGATCCCCACCGCGGTGACGTCCGAGAAGCACAGGAACGCCGTCGGCCGGTCCGGCCGGGACAACAACTCCCGGGCGTCCCGGCGGATGGCGTCCACCCGCTCGAACGGTTCCCGGATGATCACCGGCTCCAGGCCGGCCCCGTGGAACACGTCGTCCCACCCGAGTCGCCGCTGCACGGAGGCCCACCCTTCGGTCAGCACTGCCGGGTCGGTGACCACTCCGTGCTGCCCGTGGGCGCCCGCCAACGCGTACGCAATCCGGGTGTGCCCCAGATCGAGAAGGTGCCGAGCGGTGTCCTGGGCGCCGTCCCGGTCGGCGACGTTGACGCAGGCATACCCGTCCACGGGCGCCTGGTCGACGAAGACCATCGGCAGTTTGCGCCGTCGCAGCCAGGACACGGCCGGCGACGTCGGGTCGCACGAGTAGACGAGTGCACCGTCCATCGCCACGTCCCGCGCCGGGATGAGATCTTCGGTGCCGGCCGAGGTGAGCAGCGTGATGGACAGACCGGTCGGCGCGAGTTCCTCGGCGATCGCGCCGAGGAAGCTGCCGGCGACCAGGTCGGTGAAGGCGTAGCGCAGCGAGTCGGTGAGCAGGATGCCGATCGCGCCGGTGGTGCCTTTGGCCAGGGCCCGGGCGGTCGGGTCAGGCCCGGCGTATCCGAGGTCCTGCGCCGCGTCGAGGATGCGTTTGCGCAGGGTGGGGGAGAGCTGGTCGGGCCGGGAGAAGGCGTTGGAGACCGTCATCCGGCTCACGCCGACGCGATCCGCGATCGTCTGCAAGGTCACCCGTGGCACCCGGTCACCGTTCCTTTCCGCTGCCCACACGGTAGCGCCGCCCTTGACGGGCGGCCCATCGGCCGGACGGCGGCGGGAGCCGTGAGCAGGCGAGCCGGGAGAGGTGGGCGGCGCGCTCCGGCCGGACGGCGGCGGGAGCCGGGAACAGGCGAGCCGGGAGAGGTGGGCGGCGCGCTCCGGCCGGACGGCGGGAGGGGCGGAAGCCGGGTGAGGTGGGCGGCGCGTCCCCGGCCGGACGGTGGCCGGGGACGCGCCGCGACTACCGGATGAGAGCCTCGGGCCGGTATCCGCGGGGCGCGATCGCCACGGACACCTTGTAGACGGCGCGGGACAGCGACTTGCGCAGGTGCGGCTCGCGCCGGGGCGGGTCGGGCACCACGGGTGCGTCGGGCCGGGCGCTGTGCACGTGCCGGTTCTGCTCGTGCAGTCCACGGAGGTAGGCGGTGGGCAGTTCCATGACTCCTCCTAGCAAGGGCGGCGCTTTCTGTACCGGTACAGTAACCCGACGCTTCTATACCGGTCAAGAAGAGGTGCCTGCTGAGTTTCCCCGCCCGACTGTGATGGGATCGGGGGCATGGGCGCGAACGCTGAGTACGTCTTCGTCGGCTGCTACACCGGTGACAAGGGGGGCGAGGGTGATGGCATCACGCTGCTACGGCGTGACCCTGCGACCGGGGAACTGACCCGGTTGGGGCTGGCCGCGCGCACCCCGTCCCCGTCGTTCCTGGTCCAGCACCCGACCCTCCCGGTCCTCTATGCCGTCAACGAGCTGGACGAGGGCACGGTCTCCGCGTTCTCGGTCGCTCCGGACTGCGCGCTGATCCCGCTCGCGGTGCGCCCGACGGGCGGGGTCGATCCGTGCCACCTCGCGGTCACCGCCGACGGGCGGCACCTGGTCGTGGCGAACTACGGGACCGGCTCGGTCGCGGTGTTCCCGCTGGACGCCGAGGGGGCGCCGGGGGAGCGCACCGATCTGCTCACGCTGAGCGGCTCCGGTCCGGACGCCGAGCGCCAGGCGAGTCCGCACGCGCACATGGTCGTCCCCGACCGTAACGGCCCGGACGTGCTGATCAGTGACCTCGGGTCGGACCGGGTGTGGCGGTCGCGGCTGGACCCGGTCTCCGGCCGGCTCGGTGCGCCGGAGCCGGCGGTGGAGGCGAAGCCCGGGACCGGTCCGCGGCACCTGACGCGATCGGCCGACGGCGCGCTGATCCTGGCCGGCGAGCTGAGCGGGACGCTGAGCTGGTACCGGCCGGCCGGCGGCCCGACGTGGGAGCTGCGCGGCGAGGTGGGTGCGAGTTCGGCTTCCGAGGCGGTCCTCCCGTCCGAGGTGGCCGCCGGCCGCGACGGGCGTTTCGTCTACCTGGCGAACCGCGGGCCGGACACCGTGACGACGTTCGCGTGGGACGGGGAGAACGCCGCGGTGGCCGGTGAGACATCGACCGGCGGCGTTTGGCCGCGACACATGATCTTGATTGGCGATCACCTCTACGTAGCCAATGAGCGTTCACACAACGTGACGATTTTCCGGATCGATCCGGACACCGGAATTCCGGTCGCGCAAGGGGAGCCGACCGCCGAGCCGAGCCCCACCTGTCTGCTTCGCTGGAGCTCTCCGATGATCAGGCCATAGGTCAGATACGGCACCCGGGAGGATCAACGACCTATGTCCGCAAAACCGGCGCCCGGGTGCCCGAACGTGATACGGATCGACACTGCGTCGTCACTCTAGGTGTTTTCTAGATCGGCGAACGCCAATCTGAGTAACTTTCGACCGAACGTATATGGCATTCAGGTCCTGAGATGCGCAGTATGGAGCGCGTGTCTGGCCGCCATCGTAGAAACTTCAACTTAAAAGGGGCGACGGTCGTCGGAGGAGCGATGGCGATCGTTGTCGTTGTCGCGGGAACGTGGTTTGGATACAGCCAGATGGCTGATTCCAAGTGCTCCGGTTCCGTCCGGCTCAACGTCGCTGCCGCCCCGGAAATAGCACCCGCTGTGACGAGTGCTGCTGACGCCTGGTCGAAAGACGGGGGCAGCGTCAACGGCACCTGTGTGTCGGTCGCGGTGTCCCCGATCGCGCCCAGCGAGGTCGCCAGCGTGATCGCCCGCGACCACGGCGTCACCCTGGCCGGCGTCGGGCAGCCATCGGGGACCGTTCAGGTGCCCGACGTCTGGATCCCGGACTCGTCGACCTGGCAGTTGCGGCTGCGCAACGAGGCGTCCGGCTTCCAGCCGAACAAGGTCACCTCGGTGGCGCAGAGCCCGCTGGTCGTCGCCATGCCGAAGCCGATCGCGGAGAGCCAGAAGCTGGAGGGCAAGAAGGTCCCGCTGGCCTCGCTGGTGACCGCTCAGGCGCTCGGCTCGGCCGACGCGCCGAAGTTCGGCATCGTCAACCCGGGCACGGACGCCTCCGGCCTGATCGCGCTGATGGCGATCGGTCAGGCGGTCGGCACCGGTGCGGACGCGGTCAAGAGCCAGGTCCAGGCCCTCACGTACCTTTCGAAGAACAAGTCGGCGCTGCGCGACGAGCTGCTCGAGCAGTTCCCGAAGGCGGCCGACGCGGCCACCATCTCGGAGTCCCTGGGCGCCGCCCCGCTCTCCGAGGAGGACGTGATCTCGTACAACGCGAAGCGTCCGCCGGTGGAGCTGAGCGCGGTGTACCTGAGCGGTGCGAACGTCCCGCTGGACTACCCGTACACGGTGCTGCCGCAGGTCGTCGACGGTGACAAGATCGGCGCCGCGAACGGGCTGCTGACCCGGCTGACCGCGAGCGGGTTCAAGGACTCGCTGGCGGCCGCCGGTCTGCGCGCCCCGGACGGGACGTATGGTTCCGGTTTCGTGGCTCCGGCCGGTGCACCGCAGGCGTCGCCGGCGATCACCGCCGCGGCCGGTGGCGGCGACAACACCGGTGGCACCGCTGCCGCCGGGGTGGACGCGGCCTCGGTCAGCAAGGTGGTCGGTACCTGGAACGCGACCACGCAGGCCGGTCGGGTGCTGGCGGTCTTCGACGTCTCCGGCTCGATGGGCGACCCGGTGCCGACGGCGAACAACCAGAGTCGGGCCCTGGTCACGCAGAAAGCGGCCACGACCGGGCTCTCGCTGTTCAGCGACGAGTGGGCGGTCGGCGTGTGGGCGTTCTCCACGGACATGAACGGCACGAAGCCGTGGAAGCAGCTCATCAAGATCACTCCGCTGTCCACCGGCCGGCAGGACGTGGCGAACACGATCCCGCAGCTCTCGCCGAAGTCGGACGGCAACACCGGTCTCTACGACACGGTGCTGGACGCCTACAACACGGCCAAGGCCAACTGGAAGCCCGGCAAGGTGAACTCGGTCATCCTGTTCACCGACGGGGAGAACGACAACCCCGACGGCCTCAAGCAGGACGAGTTGATCGCCAAGCTCAAGGCCGCTCAGGACTCGAGCAAGTTCGTCCGCCTGGTGCTGATCGGTATCGGTAACGAGGTCAACAAGACCGAGCTGCAGACGATCTCGAACACGGTCAAGGGCAGCGGCCTCTTCATCGCCGAGGACCCGACCAAGATCACCGACATCTTCCTGCAGGCGATCGGCTCCCGCACCGGCGTCGAGTAACGCCCGCCGACCCCTCAGCGCGGCCGTCATCCCCTCCGGATGGCGGCCGCCTCCTTTCTCGTCGGCCAGGGCGAAGAACCAAGATCAAAGACCGATTACGACGTACGGCGTAGCCAGCCGGCCGGATCCTCCCGGACCTCGCGGACGACCGCGTCGGCCGCCCCGCGCACCGCCGCCTCCACTTCCAGCCCGGCTGCCCGCAACGTGACCGGCGCCAGTCCCGAGGTCAGCACCCGCCGTCGCAGCTCCGTCTCGATCCCGTCGCGCAGCCGGGCGAAGTGCGGGACGAACGCGCCGCCCAGCACGATCACCGGCACGTCGACCAGGTTCACCACCGCGGACAGCGCGATGCCGAGCGCCGCCGCGGCCAGGGGCTCGTCCGCGGCCAGCGCCTCCTGCCCGGCGTACTGCTCCAGGCAGCCGTTCGCCCCGCAGCGGCAGGGCCGGCCGTCGGGGTAGACGGTGACGTGGCCGATCTCGCCGCTCCACCCCCGCACACCCCGGTAGAGCTCGCCGCCGATGACCAGGCCGGCGCCGATGCCGATCTCGCCGCTGACGTACAGGAAGTCGGGGTTCGCGCCGGCGACCCGCAGCTCGCCCAGGGCGGCCAGGTTCGCCTCGTTGTCGACCGTGACCGGCAGGCCGGCGAGTTCCGGGACGCTGCGCAGCAGGGCCGCGGCGTCCACGTTCTGCCAGCCCAGGTTCGGCGCGACCCGGACCAGGCCGCCGGAGACCAGGCCGGGCACGGCGAGCGCGGCCCCGGCGACGACCAGACCGTCGGCCTCGGCGGCGAGCCGGGCCCGCGCACCGAGCCGGCCCAGGGCGGCGAGCGCCTCGGCGGCCCCGGCCGGGCGCTGGTCGCCGTGCTCGGTGAGGCGCTGCCGGACCGCGCCGGTCAGGTCGACCACGCAGGCGGCCAGGTAGTCGACGTTGATCTCCAGACCCAGCCCGGCCGGACCGGCCGCGGTGAGTGCGAGCCCGGCCGCGGGCCGCCCGGCGCCGGTGCGCGGGGGCGGGTCGAGCTCGGTGAGCAGACCGCCCGCGATCAGGTCGTCGACGAGCGCCGAGACGGTGGCCCGGGTGAGCCCGGTGGCGGCCGAGACGGCGGCCCGGGAGGGCGGATCCGCGCTGTTCGCCACGGTGTCGAGGACCAGCGCGAGATTATGGGCTCGCACGCTCGACTGCCGGACGGGGGCGCTGGATCTCGTCGTCATCCGGGCCGTCACGCCCTTGACAATGCCATAGCCCGGCCAAATAATTCAACCACTAAACAAATCGACCGTGTTTCCCGGAGGTAACCGTGTCGCTCCAGGCCACACCCGCGGACAAGTTCTCCTTCGGTCTCTGGACCGTAGGCTGGCAGGCGCGTGACGCGTTCGGTGCTGCCACCCGCCCGGCTCTCGACCCGATCGAGACGGTGCACAAGCTCGCCGAGATCGGCGCCTATGGCGTCACGTTCCATGACGACGACCTGGTGCCGTTCGGCGCCGACGCCGCGACCCGCGACGGCATCATCGCCGGGTTCAAGAAGGCGCTCGACGAGACCGGCCTGATCGTCCCGATGGTCACCACCAACCTGTTCGAACACCCGGTGTTCAAGGACGGCGGCTTCACCAGCAACGACCGCTCGGTCCGGCGCTACGCGATCCGCAAGGTGCTGCGCCAGATGGACCTCGGCGCCGAGCTGGGCGCCAAGACCCTGGTGCTCTGGGGCGGCCGCGAGGGCGCGGAGTACGACTCGGCCAAGGACGTCGGCGCCGCCCTCGACCGCTACCGCGAGGCCCTCAACCTGCTCGCGCAGTACTCCGAGGACCAGGGTTACGGCCTGCGCTTCGCCATCGAGCCGAAGCCGAACGAGCCCCGCGGCGACATCCTGCTCCCGACGGCCGGCCACGCCATCGCGTTCGTCCAGGAGCTGGAGCGTCCCGAGCTGTTCGGCATCAACCCGGAGACGGGCCACGAGCAGATGTCGAACCTGAACTTCACCCAGGGCATCGCCCAGGCGCTGTGGCACAAGAAGCTCTTCCACATCGACCTGAACGGCCAGCACGGCCCGAAGTTCGACCAGGACCTGGTGTTCGGCCACGGCGACCTGCTCAACGCGTTCTCCCTGGTCGACCTGCTGGAGAACGGCCCCGACGGCGGCCCCGCCTACGACGGCCCGCGCCACTTCGACTACAAGCCCTCCCGCACCGAGGACTTCGACGGCGTGTGGGAGTCGGCCAAGGACAACATCCGGATGTACCTGCTGCTCAAGGAGCGGGCCAAGGCGTTCCGGGCCGACCCCGAGGTGCAGGCGGCGCTGGCCGAGTCCAAGGTCGATGAGCTGCGGACCCCGACGCTGAACCCGGGCGAGACCTACACCGACCTGCTCGCCGACCGGAGCGCGTTCGAGGACTACGACGCCGACGCCGTCGGCGCCAAGGGCTACGGCTTCGTCAAGCTGAACCAGCTGGCGATCGACCACCTGCTCGGGGCCCGATAAGCATGGCTCTGGTTGCCGGGATCGACAGCTCGACGCAGTCGGTCAAGGTCGTGATCCGCGACGCCGAGACCGGGAAGCTGGTCCGCGAGGGCCGCGCCGCGCATCCGGAGGGCACCGAGGTGCACCCGGACGCGTGGTGGGCCGCGCTCCAGCAGGCGATCGAGGCCGCGGGCGGGCTGGACGACGTGGCCGCCGCCTCGGTGGCCGGCCAGCAGCACGGCATGGTCGTGCTGGACGAGAACGGCGACGTGGTCCGCCCGGCGCTGCTGTGGAACGACACCCGCAGCGCCGGCGCGGCCGCCGACCTGATCGAGGAACTGGGCGGCGGGGACAAGTGGGCGGAGGCGGTCGGCATCGTGCCGGTCGCCAGCTTCACCCTGACCAAGCTGCGCTGGCTGGCCCGCAACGAGCCGGCGAACGCGGCCCGGGTGGCCGCGGTCTGCCTGCCGCACGACTGGCTGACGTGGAAGTTGTCGGGTTCGACCGACCTCGCGGACCTCAGGACCGACCGCAGCGACGCCAGCGGCACGCTCTACTGGTCGGCCAAGACCAACGAGTACCGGCACGACCTGCTGGAACTCGGCTTCGGGCGCCGCATCCAGGTGCCCCGGGTGCTCGGCCCGACCGGGATCGCCGGGCACCTGCCCAACGGCGCCCCGCTGGGCCCGGGCGCCGGCGACAACGCGGCGGCCGCCCTCGGCACCGGCGCGCTGCCCGGCGACGTGATCGTCTCGATCGGCACGTCCGGCACGGTCTTCGTCTCCTCGGACGCGGCGCCGGTCGACCCGACCGGCACGGTGGCCGGGTTCGCCGACACCACCGGGCGGTTCCTGCCGATCGTGGTCACGCTCAACGCGGCCCGGGTGCTGGACGCGGCGGCGAAGCTGCTCGGCGTCTCGCACGACGAGCTGTCCCGGCTGGCGCTCTCCGCTCCGGCCGGCGCCGACGGCCTGGTCCTGGTGCCCTACCTGGAGGGCGAGCGGACCCCGAACCGGCCGGACGCCACCGGCGCGATCCACGGGCTGACCCTGAAGACGTCCGACCCGGCGCACCTGGCCCGGGCCGCCGTCGAGGGGATGCTCTGCGCTCTCGCCGACGGGCTGGACGCGCTGGTCGCCCAGGGTGCGCAGGCCAACCGGATCGTGTTGGTCGGCGGCGGGGCCCGCAGCGAGGCGGTCCGCCGTGTCGCGCCCGCGCTGTTCGGCAAGCCGGTGCTGGTCCCGACCCCCGGGGAGTACGTCGCCGACGGCGCTGCCCGGCAGGCCGCGTGGGTCCTGGCCGGCGGGGACACTCCACCGGCGTGGTCGGCGGAGACCCCCGAGGTCTACGAGGACGACCCCGTCCCGTTGATCCGCGAGCAGTACGCGGCCGCCCAGCACGCCGTGCTGGACCGGACCCGCTGAACCACTCCCGATCGCGGGGGTGCGGCTCACGCCGTACCCCCGCAATTGTCTTTTGATTTTTTTTGTTGTCCCACCGCTTCCTGCGCATCTACGGATCGGCCGCATCCCCGGCGGCCCATCCCTGTACGTAGGAAGGATCCGCAGTGGCATCTCGCAAGCGGAAACTGCTGGGCGCGGCGGCCGTCCTCGCCGTCCCGGCCGGCCTGATCGGGTGGGCGGTGCTGCCCTCCGAGGCCGCGACCGCCCCGGTGGCCGGCACGACCTACACCCTGGCCGTGAAGAAGAGCGGCCTGTGCATCGACGTCCCGTCGGCGTCGAAGGACGACAAGGCGCTGCTGCAGCAGTGGGGCTGCACCGCCGGCGCCCCCTGGCAGCAGTTCAAGGTGGTCGCGGTCGGCACCGGCGGCTACAACCTGGTGAACGTCAGCAGCGGCAAGTGCGTCGACGTCCCGTCGGCGTTGACGACCTCCGGTACGCAGCTCTGGCAGTACACCTGCGGGACCGGCACGAACCAGCAGTGGAAGTTCGTCGCCTCCGGCACCGGCACCTACCAGATCGTCAGCGTGAGCAACGGCCTGTGCGTCTCCGACCAGGGCGCCTCCACGTCGTCCGGCGCGGCGATCATCCAGGAGACCTGCACCGCCAACTCGAACAAGCAGTGGGCGTTCACCCCGGTCCCGGCGTCCTCCGGCACCGCGACCGTGGCCGCGGACGGCAGCGGTAAGTACACGACCGTGCAGGCCGCGATCGACGCGGTGCCGGCGAACAACGCCAGCCGGGTGACGATCACGATCGCGCCGGGGACCTACCGCGAGGTGGTCACCGTGCCGTCGAACAAGCCGTTCATCACGCTGCGGGGCACCGGTTCGTCGGCGTCGCAGACGGTGATCGTCTACAACAACTCGGCGCACACCAGCGGAACCTCGGGCAGCGCCAGCGTCTCGGTCGGCGCCAAGGACTTCGTCGCCACGAACCTGACCATCTCGAACGACTACGACGAGAACACCTACCCCGACGGCGGCCAGGCGGTCGCGCTGAAGCTCGGTGGTGACCGGGCGACGCTGGACAACGTCCGGCTGCTCGGCGACCAGGACACGTTCCTGCTGAACAGCGGGCGGTCCTACATCAAGAACTCCTACGTCGAGGGAACCGTCGACTTCATCTTCGGCGGCGGCGTGGGCGTCTTCACCGCCACCAGCGTCTACGAGAAGCGGACCACCGGCGGCCCGATCACGGCGGCCAAGACCGACGCGACCAGCACGTACGGCTTCCTCTTCGACAAGTGCACGATCACCGGCGCGGTCGGCAACACCACGCAACTCGGCCGCCCGTGGGGGCCGGACGCGCAGGTGCTGTACCGGGAGTCGTCGCTGAGCGCCACGATCAGGTCCGCCGAGCCCTGGACTGACATGTCCTCCAACACCTGGGAGAACGCCCGGTTCCTGGAGTACAGGAACACGGGCTCCGGCGCGACCACCAACAGCAACCGGCCGCAGCTGAGTGACTCGCAGGCGGCCAACTACACCCCGCAGAAGTATCTGGCGGGCACCGACAACTGGAACCCGGTGGGATGACGATGTCTTTCTTCGGAAAAAAGCGGATCTTTCTGACCGCTACCGTCCTCGCGGTTCCCGCGGCGATCGTGGGCTGGTCGGTTCTTCCGTCGAGCGCGGCGGCCGCCCCGGTGGCCGGCACGACCTACACCCTGGCCGTGAAGAAGAGCGGCCTGTGCATCGACGTCCCGTCGGCGTCGAAGGACGACAAGGCGCTGCTGCAGCAGTGGGGCTGCACCGCCGGCGCGGCCTGGCAGCAGTTCCAGGTGGTCGCGCAGGGCTCGAACTTCCAGCTGAAGAACGTCAGCAGCGGCAAGTGCATCGACGTCCCCTCCGCGTCGACCACCTCGGGCACGCAGCTCTGGCAGTACACCTGCGGAACCGGCACCAACCAGCAGTGGAAGTTCGTCGCGTCCGGCACCGACACCTTCCAGATCATCAGCGTGAGCAGTGGCCTGTGCGTCTCCGACCAGGGCGCGTCGACGTCGTCCGGCGCGGCGATCATCCAGGAGACGTGCACCGCGAACTCGAACAAGCAGTGGTCGTTCACCGCCGTCGGCACTTCCGGCGACCGGACCTGGTCCACCACCGCTGACGGGTTCGCCTCCACCGGTGGCGGCACCACCGGTGGCGCGGCCGGCCCGACGGTCACCGTCAAGACCCTGACCGACCTGCAGAGGTACGTCACGGCGACCGAACCGTACGTGATCAAGGTGGCCGCTGCGATCACCGTCACGCCGAAGGGCACCGAACTCAAGGTCCAGTCGAACAAGACCATCGTCGGCGTCGGCACCAGCGGACAGATCCTGCAGGGCGGGTTCTTCCTCGGGTCCGGGGTGAAGAACGTGATCATCCGGAACCTGACGATCAAGGACGCGGCGATGCCGGAGGACGACCCGGACGACAAGGTCTACGACTACGACGGCATCCAGATGGACACCGCCGACCACATCTGGATCGACCACAACCGCATCACCAACATGAACGACGGCCTGATCGACAGCCGTAAGGACACCTCGTACCTGACCGTGTCCTGGAACGAACTGTCCAACGAGAACAAGGCGTTCGGCATCGGCTGGACCGACAACGTCACCGCGCGCATGACGATCCACCACAACTGGATCCACGACACCAACCAGCGCAACCCGAGCGTGGACAACGTCGCGCTGGCGCACCTCTACAACAACTACATGCAGAACATCACGTCGTACGGGAACCTCTCCCGGGGCTCGACGAAGCTGGTCCTGGAGAACAGCTACTTCGACAACGTGGTGAATCCCTACTACAACGACACGTCGGCCGCACAGCTCAAGCAGAGCGGCAGCATCGTCGTGAACTCGTCCGGCAAGCAGCAGACCAACGGGTCGGCGTTCACGCCGTCCAGCTACTACTCGTACACGCTGGACGCGGCGGCCGACGTGCCGGCGCTGCTGAAGAAGTACACCGGTCCCCAGGCCGACATCGGCAACTGACCTTCCTGGTGGAAGGAACGGCCCGGGACCATGGGAGCGGTTCCGGGCCGTTCAGTTGAGCTCCAGCGACGGCTGACGGCGAGGCAGGCCGTGCACGGCCAGGAAGCCGTCGACCGCGCCCGCCCACGGGAACCGTTCGGCCTGTGCGCGGGCCGCGGCACGCCGGACCGCGGCCGGCCGCTCCAGCAGGGTCCGGATCGCCGCCGCGTACGCCGTCCCGGTCCCGTCCGCCGCGATCCCCGCCCCGCCGATCACCTCGGGCAGCGCGCTCGACGACCGCGCCACCACGGGGGTGCCGCTGGCCAGGGTTTCCAGCGCGGCCAGCCCGAACGTCTCGATCGGTCCCGGCGCCACCCCGGCGTCCGCGCTCGCGAGCAGCGCGTCGAGCAGCGTCCGGTCGGTGACGTGCCCGAGGAACGTGGCCGGCAGTCCCCGGTCGAGCGCCTCCTGTTCCAGCGCTGTCCGCAGCGGCCCGTCCCCGGCGACCACCAGCAGCGCGTCCATCCCGCCGGCCCGTAGTTCGGCCAGCGCGGCCAGGGACAGCCGGGGTTCCTTCTCGGCCGACAGCCGCCCGCAGTGCAGCAGCATGACCTGGTCCGGCGCGGCGAACCGGCGGCGCACCTCCGGGTCTCGGTTGACGGGCGTGAACCGGGCGAGATCAACCCCCAGCGGTACGCGCACCGGAGTCACCCCGAGCCGGGTGAATTCCCGCTCGGCCCAGGCCGTCGTGCAGACCACCGCGTCGAAGGCCGCCGCCGTCCGCGCGTTGAGCCGGTCCGCCGCCCGCAGCCCCAGTGACCGGCCGGGGCCGAAGAGCCGCAGCAGCCCGTCGAGGCTCTCGTGGGACACCATCGTCGACGGCACCTCGGCGCGCCGGGCCCACGAGCCGAGCCAGCGCAGCGTCGACCGGTCGTGCACTTCGAGCCGGTCCGGGCGCAGCCGGTCGAGCAGCCGGGTGACGGCGGGACGGTTGAGCAGGACGCGGTATCCGCCGAGCCCGGGGACGACCGGTCCGGGCAGGGTGACGACCCGGCCGTACGGGGTCTGTTCGTCGGTCGCCCGCGGACCGGGAGTGATCAGTACAGCCTGATGTCCCGCCGCCTGATATCCCTGGCCGAGCTCGCGCAGCGCGGTGCGGAGCCCGCCGGAGGTGGAGTGGACGAAGTTGGCGATCCGCACGATCAGCATGCGTTCAGGATCATCGAAGGTCGTCGTCCTGAGGGCAACGCTTCCCTGTCCGCGGGCCGAACTCTCGCTAACCTCTACCCGTGATGTTCAGAGGCGGGACCGTGCACCGCGTGTACAGCGTGGTCGTCTTCGTGATCCTCGCGTCCCTGGACAACGTCGCGATCGGCATCGTCCCTCCGCTGTACGGGAGCATCGCTGACGACTTCGGGGTCGGCGAGGGCCACATCGCGCTGGCCACCACGATCATGTTCCTGATCAGTGCGGTGGCGGCGATCGGCTGGGCGTACGCGGGTGATCGCACCGACCGCAAACCGGTGCTGATCATCGGCACGGTGATCTGGATCGCCGGCACCGCGTGGTCCGGGCTGGCCGGCGGTTACGGTTCGTTCCTGCTCGCCCAGGTGGTGGCCGCGTTCGGCCTGGGCGCGGTCGCGTCGGTCAGTTTCTCGGTGGTCAGCGACCTGATCTCGCCGAGGCGCCGCGGGCTGGTGATGAGCTTCTGGGGCCTGTCGCAGGGCGTCGGCACGCTGGCCGGCACGCTGGCCGGCGGCATCCTCGGGCATGCCGACTGGCGGCAGCCGTTCCTGGTCACCGCGGTCGCCGGGTGCGCCGCGACGCTGCTCTACCTGTTCACGTACAACGTGCCGCGCGGCGACAGCCAGCCGGAGCTCGCCGGGGTCGACTACGACGAGCGGATCCACCACGACCACCTGCCGATCATCCTGGGCCGGCGGACCAACGTCTGGCTGATCCTGCAGGGCGGCACGGCGCAGGTCGCGTTCGGCTCGCTGGTCTGGCTGCCGGTGCTGTTCCGGGCCCGGGCCGAGGCCCAGGGCTATTCGACCGGGACGGCGGTGCTGGTCGGCAGCGTGTTCGCGACGATCTTCCAGCTCGGGGCGGCGCTGTCGATCCTCGGCGGGCTGGCCGGTGACCGGTTGCAGCGCCGCACGCCGCGGGGCCGGGCACTGGTCGCGGCCGTGGGCGTGCTCGCGGCCGTACCGTTCTATGTCGTCCTGTTCTTCGTCCCGATGCGGATCACCGTGCCGGACGGGGCGAGCACCGCCGGCGTGATCCGCGGGGTGCTGGACAACGTGGTTACCGAGCCGACCGTCGCGGTCTGCCTGGCCGTCGCGGTCTTCGCGCTGATGCTGACGTCGGCGAACTCGCCGAACTGGTTCGCGATGATCTCCGACGTGAACCCGCCCGAGCACCGCGGCACCGTCTACAGCCTCGGCAACCTGGTCAACGGTTTCGGCCGGGCCGGTGGCAACGCGCTGGTCGGGGTGGCCTTCCAGCGGCTGGCCGGGGCGTTCCCGCCGCCGCTGAACTACGCGGTCGGGCTCGCCTCGTTCCAGTTCTTCTTCATCCCGACCGGGATCATGTACTGGCTGGCCAGCAGGACGGTGGCGAAGGACATGGCCGGCACGCACGCCGCCCTGCTGGCACTTTCCCGACGGTCAGACGGCGGCCCAGACGGTGACGTCGGTGGGGACGCTCCCGTCGGTGCCGAGCGGCTCACTGCTCAGCAGGACCCGGGCGTCTGACGGCAGCGCGACCGGCTCCGGCCCGAAATTGGTCAGGACCAGGAGCCCGCCGTTGCGGAACGCCAGCACGTCGCCCTCGGTGCAGGACCAGACCAGCGACCCGTTGCCGAGCCCTTCGGAACGACGCAGGCGCAGCGCCGAGCGGTACAGCTCGTAGGTCGAGCCGGGCACGTCGACCTGGCGGTCCAGCGCGTACTCGGCCCAGGTCGTGGGTTGCGGCAGCCAGCTGGCGTCGCCCGGGCCGAACCCGTACGACGGCGCGTCGGCCTCCCACGGGATCGGCACCCGGCACCCGTCGCGCCCGCGCTCGGTGTGCCCGGACCGTTCCCACGCCGGGTCCTGCCGGACGTCGTCGGCGAGCGTGGTGTGCTCCGGCAGCCCCAGCTCCTCGCCCTGGTAGAGGTAGGCCGAACCGGGCAGCCCGAGCATCAGCAGGGTGGCTGCCCGCGCGCGGCGCAGGCCCAGCCCGGTGTCGGGCTGCGGGTCGCCGGCCCCGATGCCCGGCCTGCGCCCGGTGCCGGCCGGGAAGCCGAGCCGGGACGCGTGCCGCACCACGTCGTGGTTGGAGAGCACCCAGGTGGTGGTCGCGCCGACCGAGCCGGTGGCGGCGAGCGAGGAGTCGATCACCTCGCGCAGCTCGGCCGCCCGCCACGGCGCCTCCAGGTACGGGAAGTTGAACGCCTGGTGCATCTCGTCCGGCCGCACGTAGCGCGCGAGCCGCTCCTCGGGCTGCACCCAGGCCTCGGCCACCATGATCCGCGCGGGGGAGTACTCGTCGAGCACGGCCCGCCACTGCCGGTAGATCTCGTGCACGCCCTCCTGGTCCCACATCGGCGGCGGGGGACCGGCCGGCTCCAGGCCGCCGAGCACCACCGACGGCGCCGTCCAGTCGGCCAGCGCGGCGTCCTTGACGAGGCCGTGGGCCACGTCGACGCGGAAACCGTCGACCCCGCGGTCCAGCCAGAACCGCAGGATGTCGAGGAACTCGGCCCGGACCTCCGGGTGGTCCCAGTTCAGGTCGGGCTGGGTGACGTCGAACAGGTGCAGGTACCACTGACCGTCCTCGACCTGATGCCAGGCCGGGCCGCCGAAGACGCTCTTCCAGTTGTTCGGCGGCTGGTCGCGGAAGATGTACCGCTCCCGTTCGGGGCTGCCGGGCCCGGCAGCGAGCGCGGCCTTGAACCAGGCGTGCTCGCTGGACGTGTGGTTCGGCACCAGATCCACGATGATCTTGAGCCCCAGGTCGTGGGCCGTCGCGATCAGCTTGTCGGCGTCGCCGAGCGCGCCGAACCGCGGGTCGACATCGCGGTAGTCGGCGACGTCGTAGCCCGCGTCGTGCTGCGGGCTGACGTAGAAGGGGGAGAGCCAGACGGCGTCGATGCCGAGCTCACGGAGACGGGGCAGGCGGGCGGTGATGCCGGGCAGGTCACCCATGCCGTCGCCGTTGCCATCCGCGAACGAGCGTGGGTAGATCTGGTAGATGACGGCGTCGCGCCACCAGGCGTCAGTGGAGGGCATGAGCTCCAGCGTAGGCGGCCTGTTTCGTCAGTCGTCGAGGATGGCCGCGAATCGCTCCTCGGCGAGGTCCAGCTGGTCGAGGATGTGCTCCTTGGCCTGCGTGGAGAGCGGCGTGTCGGGCCGCCCGATCAGCTCGCGCAGCTTCGGCACCAGCGGGCGGTACTTCGTGGCCGACCGGTGCGCCTTGTCGAGCGTGGTGTGGATCACCCCGACGCCGTTGTCGGTGAAGTCCGAGATCTTGATGATCCGCGCCCAGGGACTGCGGTCCAGACTGTCGGCGACGTGCTCGCGGTACTGCTCGTGGCGGTCGCGGCCCGGGTCGTACGCCGGATTGGTCACCGACCGGACGAGATCGGCGACCCTGGGGTTGAAGCGACGAGCGAGAGCGGCCAGGGCCGCCTCGGTGCTCTTCTCGTACGCCGTGTCGGGCGCGAGCCCGGCCAGTTCCGCCGGATGATCCTCGACCGCGTCGTGCAGCAGTGCCGCGACCAGCACGTCCACGTCGCGGATCCCGTAGTAGCGGATGATCCGGATGGCCACCCGGAGCAGGTGGTTCAGGTAGGGCTCGCGCACCCGCCGGTCCTGCGCGTGCAACGTCGCGGCCAGGTCCAGCGCCTCGGTCAGCCGCTCGCGCTCGCCCTCCGGGAACGACTCCAGCTCCAATCCGAACCGTTGCCGCAGGCCGGCCTCGCCGTACACCTCGGTGATCGCGTGCAGTGGCATCGAGAGCAGCATCCTTGGTGCCATGCGGATCAGATATACCGGATCATCGGCCGTGACGGGGATCGATCACGCACCGGATGTGGCCGGACCCACCGCCGGACCGGTCGTCGCGCCGCCCGGATCCGCTGCCGGCCCGGGCGTGTCGGCGGCCACGATCGGGGTCACCGGAACGGTCGGCTCGGAGTGACCCGAGGCCCGCACCGGCCGGGCCGGCTCGGGCGGCCGTGGAGCGGCCAGCGGGACGGTCGGCTCGGCCTGCAGAGCGGGCGAGACCGGCACCGCGGACGGCACCACGGGCGGGACGGGCACGCTCGGCGGCATCTGCACCTGCGGCGGCACATGTCCCGGCGCGGGCCTCGGGGCCGTCGGAGCCGGCGACGGTGCCCCCGCCACGGACGGGTCGAAGGTCGGCGGCCGGGGCGCGGGCCGCGGCGCCGGCGACGGCCGTCCGGCCCCGGCGGTCCGCCCGGCCGCCACCGCACGGGCCGCGGGGGAGAGCCGGATCGCCGCCCCGAACTGCGAGGCCTGCCGCAGCGTCCACGGTTGCGGAGTCTCGGCGTGCGCCCCGCGCTTCGGGGCACCGGCGCCGTCGGTGAACTCCTCCTCGGTCATCGCCTGCAGCGCGCTGAGCGCCACCCCGACGATCGTGGCCGCGGTGAGGATGGTGATCGGCACGATCAGGGCCAGCGGGCGGATTCCGGAGATGACCGGGTTGACCCCCGGCACCAGCTCCACGGAGATCGCCGCCATCCCGGTGTAGTGCATGCCGCAGACCGCGATCGCCATGACCACGGCCGCGCCGGTGATCCGTCGCAGCCCGCGTACCGAGATCGCGAACCACAGCGCCGTCGTGCAGGCTGCGATCGCGATCAGGGCGGACGCCGCGACCAGCAGCGGGTCGTAGTGCACCACCGCGCCGTAGAGCCGCATGCCCTCCATGCCGGTGTAGTGCATGGCCAGCACCCCGCCGCCGGTCAGCAACCCGGCCGCGACGATCTTGGCCGGGCTGGGCTTGCCGTGGCCGACCACCATCAGCCCGATGCCGACCGTGGCGACCGAGAACAGCATGCTGAGCAGGGTGACCGGCAGGTCGTAGCGGACCGGGCTGTCCGGCACGTCGAAGCCGAGCATCGCGGAGAAGTGCATCAGCCAGATGCCGCCCCCGCCGATCGCGAACGCCGCGATCACCAGCCACCGGTTGCGCCGGCTGCGGCTGTGCACGCCGCGCGCCCGCTCGGTGCAGAGCAGTCCGAGGAAGGATCCGAGGTAGGCCAGCAGACTCGCGGCGATCGGGTTGAAGGCCCCATAAGTGAAGTGGTGAACGTGAGCAGACATGGCTTTACCTCGCGAAACGTCGGCGATCGTCCGCGGGGTAGTGAGTCAGAATTAAGCACTCGTACATCGCACCGACTGTGCGGCGATGCCCCAAAGAGCACGTGCAAAAAAGAAACCGGGACCGTTCCGAGCGGGGAACGATCCCGGTACCGATACCGACGGGATGGGGTGCGGGGGTTGCCGATCAGGTGAAGATGCTGACGCCGCCGGGGCCGACGAGCAGGCCGACGATGATCAGCACGACTCCCCAGAGGATCTGCCGCCGGAAGAGCGCGAGGATACCGGCGACCACGAGGATAACGGCGAGAATCCAGAGCAGTAGGTCCATGTCACTGCTGGTACCCGGTGCCTGAAAATCGGAAACCTGCTCCCGGATCACACGTTCGCGAGTTGTGTGTCCTTCGTGTCCACTACGTCGGTGAGCAGCTGATACACGTTGTACGCCTGCTTGATGACCGGGTGCGCCACGTTGCGCACCGGCACCCCGCCGGGCGTCCGCCCGCGTTCCGAGCCGTGGTGCGCGTGCCCGTGCAGGGCCAGGGCGGTCGGGGCGTCGTCGATGGCCTGACCGAGCTGGTAGCACCCGAGGAACGCGAAGATCTCCAGCGGTTCGCCCGCCAGCGTCTCCGGGACCGGGGCGTAGTGGGTCAGCGCCACCAGCGCGTCCACCTCCACCGACCGCAGCGCGTCGCGCAGGGCGTCGGCGTAGCGCTCGGCGGTGCCGACGAAGTCCTTCATCTCGCGCTCGCCGAAGTTGCTCGCGCAGGCGCCCTTGAAGCCGCCGCCGAACCCCTTGGTCCCGGCGATGCCGAGCCGGTGCCCGTGCAGTTCCAGGACGGTCGCCTGGCCCTCCAGCACGGTGATGCCGGAGTCGGTGAGCACCCGCGTCACGTCGTCCTGCTGGTCGCTCTGGTGGTCGTGGTTGCCGAGCACCACCACGACCGGCACACCCAGCCCGCCGAACTCGGTGGCGAAGCACTTCGCCTCGTCGACCGTCCCGTGCCGGGTCAGGTCGCCGGCGATCAGCAGCGCGTCGGCCCGGTCGGGGAGTTCCTCCAGGGCCGGTCGGTACCGGCCCACCACGTCCTTGTCCACGTGGACGTCGCCCACGGCGGCGATCCGGATCATGAAATCTCCTCCACCTCGGCGGGCGCCTGGGTCCGGGTGATGCCGATGTCGCAGGCGATCTCCAGGTCGGGGTAGCGCGCGGTGATCTGCCGGCAGATCTCGTCCCGCCGTTGCGCGCTCTCCACCTCACCGCCGAGCACCAGCGTGTTTTCCCGGCGCTGCACGGTCACGCCCTGCTCGGCGATCCGGTCGTGCTCGGTCAGGAGCCGCTGGATCTCGGCCTCCAGATCGATCTGTTTGGTCATCTCAAGCCCTTGCCCTCTCGTCAGACGGAAACGGCACGACGTCGAGCCTGTCCAGAAGAACCAGAAAGGCTTCGGCGTACGGCGATTTCGCGGTCTCGCGCTGGACCCGCCCCCAGTCGATCTGCTCGCGCAGTGACCGGGCCACCGGCAGGCCGTGAGCGAAGTCGCAGTGGTGCTGGCTGAAGCTGAGCAGCTTGTGCACCATGAGCTGGGTGGCCGACAGCACCGGCATGTAGATCGCCTCGACCGAGATCCGCTCGGTGTCGGCCAGCGTCTCGTCGGTGACCGGAGTCTCCACCGGGCGGTAGATCAGATCCACCATCCGGCCCTCTTCGTCGAAGACCTTGACCAGCCAGTCCTCGGGTGGCTCCTCGGTACGGAAGCCGACCGCGGCCAGTTCCTGCAGAGCGTGTTCCTTGTCCTGCTCGCGGACCAGAAAGTCCACGTCGTGATCGCTGGAGTGCCCGCCGTGGGCGTACACGGCGAAGCTGCCGCCCAGCGCGAAAGGGATCTCCGCCGTCTTCAGAGCCGCGGCGACACGCTTCATCGTGCCGGCCAGCCCCTCGTCGACGCGGTGCGGCATGGTGACCTCCTGTTTCCTGTCCAGTTGATGACAACTACCCGGAGTAGCCGCACCTTGAACCCCTGACGATCATTCTGGCCGGGTATGCCCTCGTCTGACGGAGAAACCCAGCGTGCGAGGCCCGGCTACCGTCGGTTGGTATGTCCGCCCCCGTTCGCACCATCGCCCTGGTCGGCATCGACGGCTCCGGCAAGACGACGCAGGCCCGCATGCTCGCCGCCGCGCTCGCCGGGGAAGGTCTGCCCGCGCGGTACCGGCAGAACGCCGGTGGCCGGGCCTGGCTCGGCCGCCTGGCCACGCGCCTCGGCCGCCGAGACGCCGAGGACCTGCTCGGCCGCCGCCTGATGCTGCTGACCGAGTCGGTGCTGCGCTGGCTCGCCATCGTCCGGACGCTGCTGCGGCGCGCGGTCCGCCGCGAGGTCGCGGTGATGGATCGCTTCGCGATGTGCCAGTACGCGAGTCTGCGCGCTCATGGCGCGCATCCGGCCGCCGAGCGGCGGGCCCGGCTCGCCTACCGCCCCTTCCCGCGCCCGGACGTGACGTTCTTCCTGGCCGTCGACCCGCTGGTCGCGCAGGACCGGATCGTGCGCCGCGGCACCGATCACGAGTCCCTGGCCTATCTGACGGCCGCTGACCGTGCCTACCGATCCCTGCCGGAGTTCTCCGACTGCATAGTGATCGACGCCGATCGCACTCCGGAGGAGATCGGAACAGAGATCAGAACCAGGCTTGCGCGTACGGCGATGCCGGCGCAGCGGAGCGGGATGGCTCCGCTTCGCTCCGCAGGGAATCGCCGGGTAACCGGTGAGCGGGGGTGCGGTCTTCCGACGCCCGCGCGGGTTCGGCGGGCGCCGGGAGATCGAGCCCCCTCCCGCCGGCGGCGATTCCCGATCCGGGTGCGGACGCTGGTGCTGGCCGGCGTGCCCGTCGTCGCGGGAGCTGCCGTGCTGGGCCGGCAGCTCGCCGAGTCACTCTGAGCGGTCAGGCCTGGCCGTAAACGGGGATCCGGGCGCCGCTGACCGGGGCGGAGGCATCCGAGGCGAGGAAGAGGATCGTCTGCGCGATCGTGGCCGGGCTCACCCAGCGGCTCTGGTCGGCGTCCGCCATGGACACCCGGTTCGCCGGCGTGTCGATGACGCTCGGCAGCACCGTGTTGCAGCGCACGTGCTGCTTCTTGTACTCGACCGCCACGGTGTCGGCGAAGGCCAGCACCGCCGCCTTCGACGCGACGTACCCGGCGGCGCCGGGGAAGGGCGCGATCGCGGCCCGGGACGAGACGCAGACCACCGAGCCACCGCCGGCCGCGACCAGGTGCGGCAGCGCCGCCGCCGTGGTCAGGTAGGTCGGACGCAGGTTGGCCGTGAACATCGCCTCGAAATCCTCGACCGGGGTGTCCGCGATCAGCCCGCTGCCGCCGTACCCACCGACCAGATTGACCACCGCCTTCAGCGGGGCGCCGGGATCACCGGCGGCGGCCGCGGCCGCCGCGGAGGCACCGGCCGGGTCGGTCAGGTCGGCCGGGACGGCGACGACGCCGGCGGGCAGCCGGTCGGCGGAAGCAGGACGGGCCGGGGCCACCACCCGCCACCCCGCGGCCAGGAACGCCACGATGGTCGCGGAGCCGAGCCCGCCGGTGCCGCCCGTCACAAGAGCAGTGTTGGTCATGGGAAAGATCCGAACAGGTTGTCACCCGCCCGTGGGTGTGCTTTTCCTCACTTCACCGCGCCGCACCGGGGGTGCGCGGGAATCTCACGCCATCGGGGAACGTCATCCCTGTGGGCGACTGAACTGTGGCGTGGCGTGCCGCATCGTGGCCGATGGTCCGGTTCGGCGGGCGTCGCTGGGTCGTACGCGATCAATTTGATGTTCGGGTTTGTTTCAGGCCGGTCGGTGACCGGTCGATGCTGCACGTGAACCCCACGGGCGAACAACCCGTAATACCGGGTGTCCAGGCACCACGGTGACGAGCGTCGCGGCGTCCAGGTGATGCCCGTCGCTGTGGACGATGAGAGGCCGATGGTGTTATGAGGCGCGGGAAGGGTATCCGTCTATCCGCAAGACGGTCGCAGAGAGTTCGCGCTCAGCTTCCGCGCACTGGGCTCTCAGGTAAGACCCAGGCATTCGTGACACTTTCGATCAGCCGGCCGGAATCAGCGCAGGCAGCCATTTGTTGTGTAGATGTCAGCAACCGCAATGCACGAGCTGCGGACGTTACGGGAGAGGGCTGATGGACGCAGGTAATGCCCGTAACAGGGTTAGTGACGGCAATGAGGGGACCGTGGGCAACGTGGAGAAGAACACCGTGATGCGTACCGACCAGGTCGCCGAGGAACGCGACCTCGTCGGAGTCTACCTGCACGAGATCTCCCGGACGCCGCTGTTGGACGCCGCACGGGAGGTCGAACTCTCGAAGGCGATCGAGGCGGGCCTCTACGCCGAGCACCTGCTCGAGCAGGGCGAGGCGCGTCGCGGCATCAGCCGGGAAGAACTCGAGCGGATCGTCGCCGAGGGCAGCAAGGCAAAAGACCTGTTCATCCGGGCCAACCTCCGACTGGTCGTCTCCATCGCCCGCCGCTACGTGCGCTCCGGCATGCCGATGCTCGACCTCATCCAGGAAGGCAACACCGGCCTGGTCCGCGCGGTCGAGAAGTTCGACTACGAGCGCGGTTACAAGTTCTCGACGTACGCGACGTGGTGGGTGCGCCAGGCGATCAGCCGGGCCATCGCCCAGCAGGAGCGCACCGTGCGACTGCCGGTGCACCTGGTCGAGGACGTCAACCGCATGCGCAACGTCACCCGTCAGCTCGTCCGTGAGCTCGGCGGCGACCCGGAGCCGGAGCAGATCGCCGCGGCCCTGGGCGTGACCGTGGAACGGGTCAACGAGCTCACCCGCTGGGCTCAGGACACCGTCTCGCTGGACACCCCCGTCGGCGACGACGGCGACACCAACCTGGGTGACCTGGTCGCCGACAGCGACGCCCCGTCGCCCGAGGAGATCGTGCTGAGCGCACTGGAGCGCCAGCGCATCGAGGGCCTGCTCAATCACCTGGACGACCGCTCGGCCGGCATCATGCGGGCGCGGTACGGGCTGGAGGACGGCCGCGAGCACTCGCTGACCGAGGTGGCCTCGCGCTTCTCGCTCAGCCGGGAGCGGATTCGCCAGCTGGAGATCCAGGCGCTCGGCCGGCTGCGCGAGCTGGCCCGGGCCGAGGGCCTGCAGGCCGCCTGACCTGACCGTCGGCTACCGACAAAGACGAAGAAGGCCGGCACCCCGGGGGGTGCCGGCCTTCTGCCTGTTCGCGGTGTTACAGAACCCGGCCGTATCCGTCCGGGGTCATGATGTTGATGCTGCGGTGCAGGACGTCCCGCCCGGCCGACGGCGCGTCGATGATCATGCCGTCGCCGACGTAGATGGCCACATGTCCGCCGCTGCGGTAGTACACCAGGTCACCGGGCTGGAGCTTGCTCTTGTCGGTGAAGAACTGGGCGTACGGCTTGTTCTTCTGCTGGGCGGCGCTGTGCGGCAGCGTGTGGCCGGCCTTGGCCCACGCGGCCATGGTCAGGCCCGAGCAGTCGTAGGAGTTCGGACCGGCGTCGCCGAAGCCGTACGGCTTGCCGATCTGGTTGAACGCGAACGTCACGGCCACGCCGGCGTCACCGGAGATCTTGGGGATCACGCCGGTGTACGAACCGGTGTTCTCGGTCGCGCTGCCGTAGAGGTCCTCGCGCATGTCGTACAGCTTCTGGAGATCCTTCTTGATCTTCTTCGTCTGTGCGTCGAGCTCCTGGGACTGCACACTCTGTTTGGTCTGCTGAGTCTTGAGAGCGGCCTGCTTGTCGGCGAAGGTCTGCGTGGTCTCCGTGAAGTTGTCGATGTCCTGCTGGTTCGACTGGCTGAGCTGCTCGAGGTAGCCCATCCGGGCCAGGAGATCGCTCTGGTTGCTGCTGAGCAGCACCTCCGCCGGACCGACCCGCCCCGTCATGTACGACGAGGTGGCGATCTTCTGCATCCGGGCGGTGGCAGTGGTGAGCGCCGCCTGGGCGGGCTTGAGGGAGGCGTTGAGCTTGGTGATCTCGTCCTGGGTCTTCTTCAGGTCGATCTTGCTCTTGTTGTACGCCTCGGTGACGTCCTCGAGCTTGTCGGAGGCAGCGGTGATCTGCTTCTCCAGCTCGGCCTTGGACGGGGCCGCGTGCGCGGCCGTAGCTCCCGACGTGGTGATCGCCAATGCGGTCAGCGCGACCACCAGCGCCCGGAGCCTGGTACGGGGGTGTGGCACTGGTCAGGGGCCTTTCTTCCGCTTCTTAGCCACCTACCGGGTTAGCTGACGGGTTCGGGCTGGAAGATGGCCCTACCGCGCGCATGCGCGCGGACTCACCCCGAGATCGTGGTTCCCCGGTTCGTGGCGGCGCCGGCCCGGGGGACTGGGCCGATCGCCACCCATGATTCGGCGGCGTTGGTCGGCGCCACCGGAAGGTTTGTGGCTGCGGACCGAACCAACCGCATCAACTTATCGGGGTGGAAAACAAAATCAAGTCCTTCGCGGGTGAAATTTGGCAATGGTCGGTCTTGCGAACTTAATCCCGATAACCGGCTGTCATTCGGCCCGCGCTGAGCGTTATTCCAGCGCCTTTTTCAGCGTGCCCCGGCGAGTTCCGTATTCGGCACCCAACGGCGTGTCACGCTCCGCTCGGCCCAGAACGAGAAGAACGGAATGGTGCCCGCCAGCATCACGATGATCATCCGGCTGAAGGGCCAGCGCGCCCGGCGGGACAGATCGAAGGTGAGAAGCAGATAGATCATGTAGAGGAAGCCGTGCAGCGGGCCGATCACCGCGACCACCGTGTCGTTGTCGCCGAGATACTTCAGCGGCATACCGACCAGCACGAGAACGACCAGGAACACGCCGACGATCCAGGCGATGATCCGGTAACGGGTGAGGGCGCCCTGCACGGTGGGGTCTCCTTCTACTTCTTGGCGGCGCGGTAGTCGGCCGGACGGGCACCGGGGTGCTCGGCGAGCCACGTCAGATAGTCGTTGTAGGCGTCGAGCTCAGGGTCGGCGCCGGTGGTCTCGGCGGCCGCCGCGACCGCGACCCGCACCGGACGGCCCAGCGCGACCGGGCCCTGCGGATCGCGGACCGGCTCGGCCACCGGCTCCTCGGCGGACTCGGCCCCGGGCTCGGACCGGCGCCGGAACAACTGGATCTCGCGGATCCAGATGAAGACCACGAAGCCGGCGAAGACCGGCCACTCGAACATGTAGCCCCAGCTGAGCGAGTTGCCCCCGGTGGCGCGGCTGAACTGCCACCAGCCCAGCCCGAGGCAGCCCGCGGTCAGCACCAGCGCCAGGAGGTGCCGGGCGACCCACGCCGGAGTCCACAGCCCTTTCATGCCCACGAGACTACCGGCGGGTTTGGTGATCGCCTGCACGGGCAAGCGTCAACTCACGAACCTCGACCCGGAAGCGGAGGGACACGATGACGGACGGGCACCCGACAACCGGTTTCGACACCGGGATCGACCCGGCGGGACTGGCCGACGACGACCTCTTCCGTGAACTGGCGAGCCTGTACCGGACCCGCCTGGAGACGCTACGGCACGGCCCGGACGCGGCGCTGGAGAACCACTTCCGGCGGACCGCGGAACTGGAGACCGAGTACATGGCCCGGTTCCCCGGTCGCGAGGTCGACCCCGGCCGCGTCACCCAGGCGTTCTGATCCTCGAAGGGACCCCCACCATGACCAGCCTGCAGGACAAGGCCGCCGAGGTGGCACACGCCTACGCCCCGCACGAGCACCGGCCGCTGGGCGGTTACCTGGCCGCCATGGGCGCGTTCGGCGCGCTCGCGGCGAGCCTGACCGCCGCCGCGAAGGTCACCGGGCGGCCCGTCCCGGAACGGCCGGCCCTCGGCGACGTGGCCCTGCTCTCGATCGCCACCCACAAGCTCAGCCGGTTGATCGCCAAGGACTCGGTGACCAGCCCGCTGCGTGCCCCGTTCACCCGGTACTCCGAGCCGGCCGGTGCCGCCGAGCTCAACGAGGAGGTCCGGGACTCCGGCAGCAGCGTCAAGCACGGCATCGGGGAGCTGATCACCTGCCCGTTCTGCCTGGCGCTGTGGATCGCCACCGGTCTGACCGGTGGGCTCGTGCTGGTGCCCCGGCTGACCCGGCTGGTGGCGACCGCGCTGACCGCCACCGCCGCGTCGGACTTCCTGCAGATGGCCTACTCGATCGCGAAGGAGAAGGCCGAGTAACCGGTCAGGCCCGGAGCGCCTCGTCGGCCTCGTCCTGGAGGTACTCGCCCTCCGGCAACGCGTCGATCTTGGTCATCAGGGTGGCCGGGAGGTCCTCGGCGATGGCCCGGCGCTGCAGGTCACCGCTGCTCAGGCGCTCCTCGGCGCGGTAGGCCTCGTCCAGGAACGTGCTCAGGCGGGTGGTTTCGTCAGTCACGGCCGGACACGTACCCGGGGTGCTTTCCGGCAAACGCAGCAGTGTTATCCAGGTCACAGTCACTCCCGGAATCATGGGCGCGTGCCGAAGGTTGTGAACGGATGCCGGTGTGCCCAGTGTCCCCGGGCCTCACCCATCGCCTGCATGGAATACCGTTCGGCTGGAGCCATGTTGAGCCACTCGCCGCGAGGCGACCTGCACACCGGCATCTACTTCGTCAGGCCCCCGGGTTCGCCCGGGGGCCTTTCCCGTCAGCCGCTCCTGCTCGGCGGCTGTCGTACCCGGTTCTGATTTCAGGCGCCTATCGGGTTTAAACGGACAACACCCCCCGATCGGGGCACCGAGCCGAGCCGTCGCCGGATCGACATGGCAGTATCCGTCGGGTGTCAGTACCGCAACGTCGCGTACCGGCCGCGCAGCGCGGCACCCGGATCCGCCGGCGCACCACCTCCGCTGGCGTGACCGCCCCCGGCCGGGCCCGCAGGCTCGTCGCCGCGGGCCGTCCCCGGCACGCCGGCGCCGCCGCGCCCGGCGTCCACGGGCCGCACCCGGTCGAGCTGGCCGGCCTGCTCAACGAGGTCACCGTGCGCCTGCTGACCGCCGACACGGTCCCCCAAGCACTCGACCGGCTCGCCGCGCTGGCCGCCGGTGCGCTCCCCGGCGCGGTCCGCTGCTCGGTCGCACTGATCACCGAGGGCGGCCCGGTCACCGTCGCCGCCGCCGGCCCCGCGGGGGAGACCTGCGACACCGTGCAGTACGCGGAGGGCAACGGCCCCGCCCTCGAAGCCGCGCGCACCCGCACCCTGATCACCTCACCCGACCTCGCCGCCGACCGGCGCTGGCCGGAACTGGCCGCCGCGGCCCGCGCCGACGGGATCGCCGCCGTCGCTGCCATCCCCCTCGACGTGCGCCGGCACGCGGTCGGCGCACTCAGCGTGAGCCTGTCCACGCCCGGCCGGCTCGGGCCGGACCTGCTGCTGACCGCGATGGCGATGGCCGGCCAGGCCGAGGTGCTACTCGGCGAACTCCACCGCCGCGAGGCCCTGACCGAAGGTGCCGCGGTCGACCGCGCCGTCGGCGTGATCATCGCCCAGCGCGGCTGCGGGGTGCAGGAGGCCTACCGGATCCTGCACGACAGCGCCCAGCGCCTCGGCCTCGATCGCGTCACCGTGGCCGAACGCCTGGTCGCCGCCGCCGCCCGCAACCGCCAGCCCAGCCCGTGAACCGCGGTGCCGGGCGGGCGGGCCGGGGCGGCGTGCGACCCGGTGGTTACTTGGTGACCTCCTGGACGACCTCGAACTCGAGGAGGCTGGCGCCGGTGGCGACGGGCTTGGCGCGTTCGCCGGAGTGGGCGGCCTTGGCGCTGCCCTGGGACCAGTTCTGGAACGCCTCCTCCGACTCCCACTTCGTGTAGACGAAGTAGCGGTTGTCGCCGGCGACCGGGCGCAACAGCTCGAAGGCGAGGAAGCCGGGCTCGTTCTCGACCGCGCCGTGACGGGCGGCGAAGCGCTTCTCCAGCTCGGGGCCGGCGCCCTCGGGCACCTCAATCGCGTTGATCTTCACAACAGCCATGGAGCTGAGCCTAATTGCTGGGTCTGATGGCCTCGCTACGCTCCGCTCGCGTTCCGCCCCAGGGGTCGATGACGAGAGCCCCGGAAACGACCACGCTCCGCTGGGGGGGTGGCGGGGGGGGGGGAAAGAAGGCGCGCAGCGCGGGGGGGGGGGCCGCCGGCGGGGGGGCCCCCCCCCCCAGGTTTGTGT